>CAWUJV010000004.1:0-107131 GCA_963922845.1 uncultured Alteromonas sp. | reverse complement strand
CATACGCTGCCGACTCAACATGAAAAAGAATATGGGGGCACACTGCGAAAAACCTAAGTCCATTATGGCCTAATACCAATCCGCATAGATAAATGGTCGCTCAGCGCGAGTATTTGAGCTAGAAGTCCAGACACTTTCATAAACCTCTAGTGGCGCTAGAGGGAATGGAAGTAACGCAGTCAGTTAGCTCAAAGACCGCACCCAAAGGGAGAGCCAATTTATCTATGCGGATTGATATTATATAGCGTCAGAAAAAAGCGGGCACTCCCTTGCCCGCAAAAGTACATCATCAGCCTATAACCAGACCGACTATGGATGCATATACTTTCGTCTATATCGTTGTTTTGACAAAGAATGCGATAGACAACCTATTTTGAGCGTTAGATGAAGGTCATACCAATTCGCACACAGAGGAGATTTATACCGAGGTCTTGGCACTACCAACTTAGGGTCAACCTTCGGCGAGCTGAATGTGTTACTTCCATTCCCATTAGTACAACTACAACCTCAGCCTCGCTTTTTCACTCGAATATAAATGCTCCGTGACCTTGTATCTATGGCCATTGGTGTAAGGGAAGGCGACGCAAATAAGCACAAAAAACCCGCTGTAAGCGGGCTTTTAATAATGTTTTTTTTGGAATTTAGATACTGACTCGCTTGTAAGGACGATATTCAGCCTGCCAAAAGTGCTTCTCGATTTTATTGCGTAGTGCGTCGTCAGACATTTCTAGCGTCAACGATTGTTCCATCGCCATTTTGCCCACCGCAAAAGCAATCTCTTTACTTAACGACGTGATTTGCGTAAGCGGAGGCAGCAACTCTCCGGCGCCCGTGGTTGCTAGTGGAGAATTGTCAGCCAGTGCATTACTGGCCGCCATAAGCATTTCTTCGCTAATCAACTTGGCTTTTGATGCGATGACGCCAAGACCAATTCCAGGGAAGATATAACTGTTATTACACTGCGCTATTGGATAAGACTTACCTTTGTACTCAACGGGCTTGAACGGGCTACCCGTCGCGATGATGACTTCACCGTCGGTCCATTCAATCACTTGTTCAGGCCTTGCCTCAACCTGTCTCGATGGATTGCTTAATGGAAAGATAATAGGTAAGTCACAATGCTTTTTCATCGCTTTGACGACTTGCTCTGTGAACAGCCCCGGCTGCCCCGACACACCGATGAGCACATCAGGTTGAGCACAATTCACTACATCTAACAACGACGGATAGTCGCCGCTGAATTGCCAATCCTCAAGGTCTTCACGTTGTTGCTGAAGTTTCTGCTGGAAGTCTCTGAGCCCTTCCATCCCTTCAGTGACAAGACCATAACGGTCTATCATAAACACTTGCTTGCGCGCTTGCTCGTCACTTAACCCCTCGCGGCGCATCTGCGCGATGAGCATCTCGGCAATACCGCAACCGGCAGATCCTGCTCCAACAAAAACGACTTTCATTTGTGAAAGGGTTTGGTTTTTGAGTTTACACGCGGCCAAGATAGTGCCCAAGGTCACCGCCGCGGTACCTTGAATATCGTCATTAAAACAACAAATTTCATCGCGATACTTGTTCAGTATTGGCATGGCATTAGGCTGAGCAAAATCCTCAAACTGGATCATCGCTTCAGGCCAACGGCGCATCACAGCTTTGATGAACATATCAATAAATTCATCATAGTCTTCCTGACCGATACGTGGGTGGCGCGCCCCCATGTACATGGGATCATTCAAAAGCTTTTCGTTATTCGTACCGACATCGAGCATTACAGGTAGCGTGTAAGCTGGGCTGATCCCACCGCAAGCTGTGTATAAGGAAAGCTTACCGATAGGAATACCCATACCGCCAATACCTTGGTCGCCCAAGCCTAGAATCCGCTCACCGTCAGTAACAACGATAACCTTTACTTTTCGTTTGGTGGCATTACGCACAATATCATCAAGTTGATGACGTTCTTCCCAAGACACAAAGAGGCCGCGAGAGCTGCGATAGATATCAGAAAACTGTTCACACGCATCGCCCACAGTTGGGGTATAGATTATAGGCATCATTTCATCTATGTGCGCCTGTACCAAACGATAGAAGAGTGTTTCGTTGTTATCTTGAATCGCGCGCAAATAAATATGTTTGTTCAGAGGCTCGCTAAAACTGCAGTACTGCATGTACGCTCGCTCTACTTGCTCATCGATAGTTTCGTAGCGCGGTGGAACCAAGCCCGTTAGGTTGAACATGGTTCTTTCATTGGCTGTAAATGCGCTACCTTTGTTCAGTAACGGCGTCTCTAATAGTGAGGGTCCAGAGTGAGGGATATACAAATATCTTGATGATTCGTCAGACATTATTTTTCCGAATTATAATTATAAGGGCTTCGTAATCTTTGCTGCGCCAGTGTCGTCCAAAATGAGCACTTTTGACTGCAACACCTGTTTGTAGGCATAGCCAAACCATGTCAAAAACAAGTAACCACCCAGTAGGTGCACGAAATGAACGTTGAGCAGGGCCAATAAATCAGGTCTACGGCTTTATCACGCCTTGATGTAGACCCGCTACACTTCCGTCGCTTTGCATCGTTTTACTGATTCACAGACCTCTACAACATTGTACAGCAACAATCAGCACGCCCTAGGCAATAAAAAATGCCAACCCCGAAAACGTTAGAAAATGTCTTCGGGCTCAGTTTGGGTATTCGTCTCCTGTTTAGCCGGGTCAACAAACTCGCTGGGAGTCACGTAAACCTGCGGCTCCGTGCCTTTCAGGAAATATTCGAATAGTGTGGTATGGTCTGTTAAACGAGTCAACTTTCCACTGGTACGATCAATGCGTACGCGCACAATATCATCAGGTATTGGCATTGGTGTGGCTGGCATATCCGCCATTGCCGTTTGCATAAACCGTATCCATGCCGGCTGCGCCCCTTTGGCCCCATCTTCAGCACCTATAAGGCCATTACCAATCCAGTTAAACTTATCTGGATTGCGGTTCACAATGTGTTGGTTCCGCGTCGTTCGACCAAGCTGTCGATTCATATCATCGAAGCCGACCCAAGCTGTGGCCACTATGTTTGGGTTAAATCCACTGAACCACGTATCGCGCGAGTCGTTCGTTGTACCGGTTTTCCCCGCGATGTCCTCTCGGCCAAGAATATTGCGAGCGCGCCACCCGGTGCCAAGCCAATAGGTTTTCTTGTTCCAGTTCCCGTTGGACCGCACTGCAGTACGCATCATTTCTGATACCAAAAAGGCATTCTGTGGTGATATGACCTGTGGCGCGCTGCGTTTTTCAGTCTCTTGAGTACTTGTGTCATTGCCAAATTCAGCGGCCAATAGGGCTTCAATGTCATCTTCAGCGATAACCGTGTCATCTGCTTCATCGCAGGGTTCACAAGCCCAAACGGGATCGGCAGCCCACAGTAAATCACCATTGTCATCGGTGACCTTATCGATGAAATACGGTTCGACCAAAAAGCCCCCATTGGCAATAACCGACATCGCCCTCACCACTTCCAGCGGTGTGTGCGACCCAGAACCAAGAGATAAAGTCTCATCTCGGTTAATTTCTTCACGCACAAAACCAAACTTGGTCAAATGGTCGATGGTCTCATCCAGGCCCACGCCTCTGAGTAATCGCACCGACACAACGTTTTTCGATTTACCCAAAGCAACACGCATGCGAATAGGTCCATCGTAAACAGCAGGGGAATTTTGTGGACGCCAAGCGACGCCAGATGAAGCGTCCCACTGATTAATCGGTGCATCGTTGAGCATACTGGCAATGGTGTAACCATTGTCTAATGCTGCTGAGTAAACAAAAGGTTTAATATTTGAACCCACTTGCCGTTTCGCTTGCGTTGCTCGGTTAAATTGGCTCTGATAAAAGCTATAGCCGCCAACAATCGCTTGCACCGCACCATTTTCAGGATCGACAGCAACAAATGCTCCACTGACTTCAGGCAGTTGGGCCAATCGCCACAATGCGTCATATTCTCGGATATAAATCACTTGACCGGGCAGAACGATATCCTCAGCTTTTTGCGGAATATCACCTTGTTTATTATCTGAAATATAAGGTCTCGCCCAATCCATCCCCTCCCAAGAGATAGTCCGGTTCACCCCATTTTTATCCACTACAGCAATATTTTGGTCGTAGACAAAGGTAACGACAGCAGGCACTAAATCGCCATATTCAGGAATGGGCTCTAGAGCATCTACTAATGCGGTTCTGGTCCATTGTTCAGGTACACCATTTTGCCACTCGATTGTGTCGGTATTAGCATCATCATTTGATAGGGTGGCTTCCCACAACACAGATAACGGGCCTCGGTATCCGTGACGCTCATCGTAATCATGAAGGTTTTGCTGAACAGCCTGCTGAGCAGCGAATTGCAAATCGGATGGCGCAGTGGCATACACTTGGTATCCACCGGTTTCGGCTTCCTCTTTGCCGTAGAGCTCCACCATTTCGGTGTAGATCAAATCGGCTAAATAGGGCGCGTCTAGTTCTATTTCAGCCCCGTGCCTTTCGGCGGTGACAGGCGCAGAGACCGCTTCGTCAAATTGTGCACGGGTGATATAGCCTTCATCTAACATTCGAAGCAATACAATTCTGCGACGCTCAACCGAGCGCTCTGGTCGACTGATGGGGTTCAATACTGATGGCGCTTGAGGCAAGCCCGCGAGCGTTGCCACCTGAGCCAACGTCAATTCTTTGAGTGTTTTACCGTAATACACTTGGGCGGCGGCCCCGACGCCAAAAGATCGGTGCCCAAGTTCTACTTTATTTAAATACAATTCTAAAATTTCATCTTTGCTTAATTCACTCTCCATATGTAGAGCAATAAACACTTCTTTAATTTTACGAATGTAAGTTTTTTCCCGCGTTAAAAAGAATCCACGGGCTAATTGCATGGTTAATGTACTTGCACCTTGGCCTTTTTCCCCAGTGACTGCTAAATTGAGTGCTGCGCGAAGAACACCAATAGGATCAACGCCATAGTGTTCATAGAAGCGGCTGTCTTCGGTCGCTAAAATCGCTTTAATAAGTAAATCGGGGGCGTCATCTAATTTAACCGGAATACGTCGTTTCACACCGTATTGTGAAATAAGTTTTCCGTCATGGGTGTAAATTCGCATCGGCGTTTGAAGGCGCACATCCTTCAAGACAGTAACGCTAGGTAGATCCGGTTTGATATAAAAATAGATACCCGTTAGCAAAATGCAACCGAGTATAAATCCGGATAATGTAAAAAGAATTAGGGCTTTGATGTACTTCACAGGGTAATATTACCAAGGCAAATATGTGAAAATGACTTAATATTTATACGTACGTGTCGTTAATAGAACCATACACTTAATTAAAATTGCGTAACATCCTATTTTAGAAAACTTAGTTTGTACGTTGGACACCATGATATGAAAAGCTTGTTCAAAAAGAAACTGCCTTCCATTATCGGGCTCGATATTGGAACCCGACAAATTAAAGCAGTTTTACTTGAGCAATCAAGTGAAGGTTTTATTTTAAAAGGCTATGCGTGTGAAACCATTGCCAAGCAAGCCTTTGCTGAACGAGAAATAAAAGATTTCGATGCGATCAATCTCGCGCTCAAAAAAGTCAAACACTCACTAAAAACAAAAATCAAAGATGCCGCTATTGCCGTGGCTGGTACTTCAGTTATTAGCAAGATAGTTTATATGGACCCTGACCAAAATGATTTTGAGTTAGAGAGTCAAATTGAAATAGAAGCCGATAGCCTTATTCCCTACCCTTTAGAAGAAGTGTATTTGGACTTTGAAGAAATCGGTCCAAGCCCCACTCATGTGGGCAAAGTCAATGTACTGCTAAGCGCTGCGCACAAAGATGCCGTAGACAGTCGGTTGACCTTAGTTCGCGAAATACCGTTTGATCCCAAAATTGTTGATGTAGAAGGTTATGCTTTAGGCAATGCCATCGATTATTTCTATCCCCAAATAAGTGAAGACGAACGTGTGGTATGCGTGAACGTAGGTTCTACGCTTCTACAGATATGTGTGTGGGAAAACGGGCAGGTTATATACAGCAAAGAGCACCAATACGGTGTCAGCGCGCTGATTCAAGACCTATCCGTTATTCACATGATGGAAAAAGAAGAAGCCGAACGGCAGCTGCTCGAAAAAGAATTACCCGGCAACTGGATTGAAGACACGCTCCCCATTTTTGCCGCCAACTTACAACAGCAAATAAACCGTGCATTGCAAATGTACATGACCACGCTGAATGCTCAGCGTCCTGAAAGTCTTTTATTGGCCGGCGGGGCTGCCAACATTTCCCCCTTAGTTGAATTACTCAAACAAGACTTGGGGCTTGATGTCGACGTATTTAACCCCTTCGCCAATATGCAATTGAGTAGCAAGATTGATCCAGCTGCACTGGAAAGCCTTGCGCCACAATTGACTATTGCCGCTGGACTTGCAAGCAGGAGTTTTAATACATGGCACATATAAACCTGCTTCCTTGGCGCGAAGCTCAGCGTCAACGACAAAAACAACAGTATTTGGGTATGCTCGGCGCAGTAGCAGCGATTTCAGGTTTGGTATTTTGGTTTATTGGTGAGGCCATTGACCAACAAATCAGCAATCAGAACGCGCGCAACAATTATCTACAGCAAGAAATTGCGTTGTTGGATGCACAAATTCAGCAAATTCAAAAAATCAAAGAAAGTAAAAATGCTATCGAGCAGCGAATGGCGTTAATTGAGCAACTTCAAGCGAGTCGTAATTCCTCGCCAGCAGTGTTTGACGAACTTGCGCGTATTGTCCCACCAGGCGTCTCGTTTAAGTCGATGCGACGTACAGGTGGTAACATCGAAATTCAAGGCGTCAGCGAGTCGAACAACCGCTTGTCTGAATTTATGCGCCGTATCGAAACTTCCAGCGTGTTCAATAACGGTGAACTTGCGTCGATCGTTGCCGATACATCCAGCACCGATTCAGTGAGTGATTTTGTGCTGACGTTTACTATCAGCCCACAAATCGCGCCAGGTTCCGTCGTAGAGCAGTCGACTGGAGGCATGCAATGAGAAAGTTTGACGTCGCAAAACTCAAAGAACTCAACGAGCTCGATTTTGAGCAAGTCGCCATTTGGCCTTTTGAGGTAAAAACGGTCGTAGCCCTGTTTGTAGCCGTTATTGTATGTGCATTGACTTATTACATGGTGGTCAGTCCTAAGCTGCCATTGCTCGACTCTGCCGAGTTAAAAGAACAAGAACTGAAATTGCAGTTTGAAGCGAAGTACCGTATTGCTGTCAACCTCGTTGCCTACAAAAAGCAATTAGAGCGCATTGAAGAGGACTTTTCCTCAATGTTGAAATCATTGCCCACTAGCAACGAAACTCCAGGCTTATTAGATGACATCACCTATGTTGGTACAACATCTGGTTTAACATTTAAATTATTAAATTGGCAGCAAGAAATTCCAAAAGAGTTTTACACAGAATTACCGATCGAACTTGAAGTCTCGGGCAGTTATCACAACTTTGGCGACTTTGTCTCCAAGGTTGCCGATCTACCTCGAATAGTGACACTACATGATTTCTCTATCGAAGCAGAAAAAAGCGGCCTGAAACTGCAAATGCAAGCCAAAACATATCGCACCGCCAGCGCTCCTGTTGCTGATCAACAAGGAGGTGCACAATGAGATATCAAACTGGTTTACTTGGGATTTTAGCGGTGAGCTTACTGAGCGCTTGTGCGCCGAGAATTGATGATCTTGTTGCTTACACTAGCCAGGTAAAGCAAACAACTCAGGTGAGAATTGAGCCCTACCCAGAATTTGAAGCTCAGCCTCCTTTTAAGTACGCGGCTCAGCATTTGAGAAGCCCGTTTAGCCGCCCACGTGGTCAAAATGAGGCACCTATCGTGAGCAAAAAGGCCGATTGTCTGCAACCCAATTTCCAACGTACGAGAGAAGAGTTGGAATCCTACGGCCTTGATGCGCTAGCGCTATCCGGTTCGTTTTCGGTATCAGGTAAGCAATGGGTCCTATTTAAAACCAATGATGGTGGCTTGTTTAAAGGCACGATAGGAACGCACATAGGGTTGTTCCACGGAAAGATTAAACGCATTACTGGTGACACTGTTGTCATCGACGAATTACTACCCGATGGCGCGGGTTGTTGGCAACAAAAAGAAACGACGTTAACAAAAATGGCGTTAACAGGAGAGCAGGATAATGTCTGAACGCTATATATTTAATAAAAAGCTAAACCGCAGCCACCGTGCATGGTATTGGATCACAGGTTCACTCGCGGCATGTGTCGCTGCCACGGCCCTTGTGCTGCCGGTCAGAGCGCAAGAAGACCCCATTTTGCTCAATCCCAATGCTGCTCAGGAAAAGGTCTTCAAAAATACACTAACCAGTATTGACTTTAATCGCACACCAAGTGATGCAGCAGTCACAACGCTAACGTTTGCGAATACTTCTATCGCACCTCAAATGGTCGAGTCACAAGGTGAATTAACGATAACATTACCCGCGTCGGATGTAGCAGAAGATCAATTGGTCAAACTTGACGTCGTACAGTTTGCCACCGCGGTAAATGAAATCGAGACTTATCAGGAAAAAGACCATTCTAAGATCGTGATTCGATACGATGGTCAAGTGATTGCTCGCCATAAAGTAGACGGCAAAACACTGCAAATTGAAGTTCAACCGATGACACAAGAACAGGTTGAAGAACTCAGTCAGCAAACCGTATACACCGGCTCGCCTATTTCACTCGATTTCCAAGACGTGCCGGTTCGTCAGGTGCTACAAATCATTGCGCAGGTCAACGGCTTCAATTTAGTTACCACTGACACGGTTACCGGTAATGTCACGATCAGTTTAACTGGCGTGCCGTGGGATCAGGCGCTTGACATGATTCTTAAAATCAAAGGGTTAGACAAGCGCCTTGAAGGTAATATCCTACTTATCGCCCCGGCTGACGAACTGACAGCGCGCGAAACACAACAGCTTCAATCGAAAAAACAAGTTGCAGATTTAGCGCCACTTGAATCGGTTAACATTACGGTCAACTATGCAAAAGCGCAGGAAATGGCGACGATTTTGAAATCCACCGAAGGGGGTATTTTAAGTCAACGCGGTTCGGTAACCGTTGACGAGCGAACAAACACGGTTCTTATAAGAGATACGCAAGCGTCCATTGACGAAGCGAGACGCATGATTGATGCCTTGGATATCCCAGTGCGACAAGTACTGATTGAATCGAGAATGGTGACAGTTCGCGACAACGTCGATGAACAACTAGGTGTGCGTTGGGGCTTCACGGACCAACAAGGTGACGATGGTGTATCAGGCTCACTTGAAGGCGCTGATACCGTAGCGGGTGGTGTCATCCCTACATTAGATAACCGCTTAAATGTTAACTTGCCGGTGACCTCGGCAGCGGGTCGAATCGGTTTCCAAGTAGCAAGCTTAGTCGATGGCACTATCCTCGACCTCGAGCTCTCTGCTTTAGAAAATGAAAACAAAGGGGAAATCATTGCCAGTCCCCGTATTACCGTCGCTAACCAACAAGAAGCATATATTGAGCAAGGTACAGAAATCCCGTATGTACAGGCAACATCAAGTGGTGCCACCTCAGTTGAGTTTAAGAAAGCGGTATTGAGCCTTCAGGTAACCCCCCATATCACGCCAGACAATCGCATTATTCTTGATTTGGTTGTAACGCAAGATACGCGTGGTGAGACGGTAAGCACGTCTACGGGTCCAGCCGTTGCCATTGATACGCAGGAAATCAAAACTCAAGTACTGGTAGAAAATGGTGAAACCGTTGTGTTAGGTGGGATTTTCCAGCAGGTCAATACGGATGATGTGAGTAAAGTGCCGCTGTTTGGTGATTTACCTGTCGTTGGTAGTTTGTTTAGAAACACATCAACTGTGTATCAAAAGCGCGAACTGCTCATATTCGTCACCCCTAAAATTGTTACTGACAACTTGTAATATCGAGACTGCGGTAGAGCGAGCACGCTCTACCCGCTTCGTTTATCCACAACAATACGTTACTTATTTGGCGTGAAAACGCTTACAGTAATTGTGCCTTCGAAATCATTTTTCTTAAAACGTTGTTAAGACGTTAAGAAAAATCACAGAACTAAGACTATATTTTTCTTTTTTGATTAAAATATTTGGGTCAAATCATTAAAAACACAGGTTTTTTTGATGATTTCAAGGCGTAACACGTTGAATTATATGAGCATTCAATAAAGACGTAACAAAACTTGCAACCTCTTGTATGAAACTGAGATAATCCCGCTCTCGAAATTTAAGCGAGGTAGATGGAGTGGTGCTTATTGAGTTTGAATAAGCACGTGTGTATGGGTAGTCAACGACCAGTTTATTATTTCTACCCTCAACAGAATTTAAAGTTGTGATAAAAGCAAAATGGCTGAAAAACGTAATATCTTTTTGGTTGGCCCTATGGGTGCCGGTAAAAGCACTATCGGTAGACACCTAGCAGACGAACTACACCTAGAATTTTTCGATTCAGATCAAGAAATCGAACGCAGAACAGGCGCCGATATTACATGGATTTTTGATTTAGAAGGCGAAGACGGATTTCGCAAGCGTGAAGAAAACGTAATTAACGACCTCACTGACAAGCAAGGTATTGTGCTTGCCACAGGTGGCGGTTCTGTAATAAACAAAGCAGTTCGCAATCGCTTATCAGCGAGAGGGATTGTAGTCTACTTACAGACACCTATCGACAAACAAGTAGCTCGTACTCAGCGCGACAAGAGACGTCCACTGTTACAAAAGGACGATCCAGAAGTGGTATTGCGCAACTTAGCGGAAGAACGCAATCCGCTATACGAAGAAGTTGCAGATTATGTAATCGATACTAACGAACAGTCTGCTCGTGCGGTAGCGAACCAAATTATCAGTAAAATCGGTCTGTAAAGACAACAAAGGGAGTAGTGCGCATGCCAACCTTAAACGTAGAACTAGGTGAGCGCAGCTACCCTATCTTCATTACACCGGGGGCGCTCGGCAAACCCGGTCTATTAGACGAGTTTATCAAAGGCCCTTTGGTTGTCATCATCACCAATGACACCATCGCACCTCTCTACTTAGACAAGCTAGTCGCGTCGATCGGCGATGTATCTGTCGAAACCATCGTTTTACCTGACGGGGAACAACATAAATCCCTCGAACAGTTCGGTGTTGTAATGACGCGCCTTCTAGAGCTCAATGCTGCCCGTGATACCACACTTATTGCACTTGGTGGCGGCGTGATAGGAGACTTGTGTGGTTTTGTTGCTGCAACCTACCAACGGGGCGTTCCCTTTATACAAATTCCGACCACACTGCTATCGCAGGTCGATTCATCGGTAGGTGGCAAAACTGCCGTCAATCACCCGCTGGGTAAAAACATGATTGGCGCATTCTATCAACCGGTGGCGGTTGTTATAGACCCCAATACACTGCAAACCCTTCCTGCCAGAGAGTTCTCTGCTGGTATGGCCGAGGTGATTAAATACGGCATTATTTATGACGCCGACTTTTTCGAATGGTTAGAAACCCAAGTATCAACACTCAAAGCCCTCGACAATGACATCCTATGCGAAGCTATCGAGAAGTGCTGCGCGATTAAAGCCGATGTGGTAGCCAAAGATGAGCGAGAAGGCGGCTTGCGTGCCATACTTAACCTAGGGCATACATTTGGTCATGCTATTGAAGCAGAACAAGGCTATGGCAACTGGTTACACGGCGAAGCGGTAGCGGCTGGTACTATAATTGCTTGCCTAGCAGCAGAACACTTATCTTGGATGACAGCGTCAGAAACTCGACGTGTTCGAGAATTGTGTGAAGCGTTTGAATTGCCAACTACAGGTCCAGATTCAATGTCAAAAGCGGATTATGTCAAGCACATGAAACGCGACAAGAAAGTAGAAGCTGGTGCTATCAGGTTTGTCATACCCCAAGGTATTGGCAAGGCCGTCGTCACCAAAGACGTAACGGATGACATTTTAACGGCAATTCTGTAAAGCGTACGGTCTTTGTATGGTGCACGTGTCACACGTGCATTTTGTCGGTCATTTGAGGGCGTTGGCATGAACTCAGAGCTTCATGAACGTTTAGAGTATTTAGTTAATTTTTCATCACAGCTGATTTTTGTCAGCGGTGACTCTATTGCGCAACAACAACGCACCCTAGAAGCATTCGTTTATCAACAACACGACGATACCGAAATTGCCTACCTCACCGCTGATGAGCAATCCGACGCCTCTGACTATCGACGACAACTGTGCCGCCAACTTCTAGGGCAAGTGGTCGGCAGTTTTGTAAGGCCGCTAAATGAGTTACTCGCCGAACTCAATCAACACGAAGGGCCTATTCTCATTACCATCACTCAGGCTCAATACTTACCAGATGGCTTACTTCAAGAGTTATGGGACTTAGTTTTACAAAGCCGTTTTGCGGGAAACAAACAACACTTGAATGTCCTGCTATTTGGCGAGACTAAATGGGCTGAGCAAGCCAAAGAGTGGTTGCCGGCAAAGAATACTGACACCCCCTTATTGATTGGTAGTCAATCTGTAAGCTCTAATGATACCGAGTCCGAGCTTGATAAAATGATCGCGAAGCGTCGAGCCCAATTCGATGCGCACCTTGCTAAACGCGCTCAAGATGGAGCGATCCCTATCAATAATCGCATGTCCTCACCTTGGTTTTGGGTCATTGTATCTCTATTGTTTGTTTCGCTGTTTTTCGCCATTTTCAGCTGGCAGTACGGCGAAACCTTTAGCACTATATTTAATCCAATCGAGACTAAAACGTCGGATAAAACCGTTAGCGTTCCCGACTCTACACTTAACCCGCCACCCGTCATTACACCTGAAAGTAGCCCAGAGAATAGCCCATCATCAGGGTCAACAGATGCGGCGATTGAGGAGAGTGAAATCAACGATACTGCTGACCCATTAGTCACTTCATGGCAATCTGCCATCGAGCGTTTACCCGACAGTGCAGCGGATGAAGTGGTATCGTTACAGAATGAAGAACAAACGGAGCCAAATGCATCTCATGGTTCAGACCAAATTAATCCTTTAGATGAAGCAGCTGTGCAAGCATCATCAGCACCTGAGACTTTACCCGTCGAACTACCGACTGAGCCAGCATTGAGCGAAGCAGCGTCGGATATCGAATCACAGTCCGTGCTTCCTGAAGTATCAAATAGCTTAGATGATAATCAATGGTTACTCGATAATGTAACAACGGGACAGTTCGTCATTCAAATTGCTGGAATGAAAGACCGCGATCTAATGACAGACTTTTTAAATGACAATCGACTCAACGACACCGTAAAAGTCTATAAAACCCAACGCTACGGGGGTGATTGGTTTGTTATCGTTTACAACCAAACGTTCGGCGACATCAACGCAGCCCGAGAAGCCGTGTTGACCCTTCCAGATTATCCGCAACGCAGTCAGGCTTTTGTAAAGTCTGGCGCGGCGGTTTTAGAAGAGGTTAATCTGGCACCGCAATAATTGGAAAACGCGAGAATACGCTTTTTTCTGTTGTCGCGATCTACGTTGCCAGATACAATCTTGTTTTTACACTGACGTAAGTGTGTTTGCCTACGGCTAACGCAATTTGCTAGCATCAAGCTTCACATACGCGATTCATCTTAAGCGCGTTTGCTTTATATAATTAAAATGACAAAAAAGAAAAATCGCGCTTTTCTGAAATGGGCTGGCGGAAAATACAGCCTAGTAGAAAACATCAACGCCAAACTGCCTGAGGGGAATAAACTTATCGAACCCTTCGTTGGGGCCGGTTCTGTTTTTCTAAACTCCAGCTTTAAACGTTATTTGCTCAATGATATCAATCCTGATCTCATTAATTTATACAACTTACTCAAAGCGCAACCCGATGCAGTGATTAACGATGCTGCCACCTTCTTTACGCCAGAAAATAACCTCGAAGCTCGTTACTACGCCCTAAGAGAAGAATTCAATAAAACCCATGATGATTATTATCGAGCCATCTTGTTTTTGTATTTGAATCGGCATGGTTATAACGGATTGTGCCGCTACAGTTTAGCTGGCAAATTCAATGTGCCTTTCGGTCGTTATAAGAAACCTTACTTTCCAGAAGAAGAGATGCTGGTCTTCGCCGAAAAATCACAAAAAGCGACATTCACATGCTTGCCGTTTGAAAAGGTGTTTACTCGTGCTCGTAAAGGCAATGTTATTTACTGCGACCCGCCTTATGCACCGATCAGTAAAACAGCCCAGTTTACCAGCTACGCGGCTAAAGCATTTGGATTGGACGCACAAGCAAAACTAGCCGCCCTCGCCAACCGAGCGGCGTTCAAACGCGGTATACCCGTGTTGATTTCAAACCACGATTTGCCCTTAACACGAGATTTGTATGACAGTGCTGATATATCCCTGCTGTCAGTGAAACGCTCCATCAGCCAAAATGGCGCGACGCGCAAACCCGTTATGGAGTTACTGGCTTATTTTGACCCCGAGTTAAAAATGGAGCGCTAAGGCGTTACCAAGGCAACGACAGCGTATATCGCCAGTACAAACAGTACCAAAAAAACGATACCCACTAGAATAAACTTAAACGGCGATGTCGCCTCAAAGTCCTGTTGATAATTTGCATGAGACTGCACACCGAACACACTGGCAAATACACTTTTCAGTGCGTTTGACCAAGATACAGGTTTAGCCTTTGTCATTTAAGGTGTCGTCGCGTGATACGTATCAGCGTCTTTGCGAGAGAGTAATTCGAGTAAGTCCAAAAAATGGAACTCGAATGAAGCAGACTGCCCAGTCACCCATGAAAACCAGCTTACTCTGTCAGAGTCTGCATCTGCGTTGCACAAGGTTGGTTCTTCAACTAATGTCACCATTGGCGTCACAGTTGCGTTGAAACTAGGCGTATCATCGGTGCAAAAGAATGCCGACACACTGTCTAGATCAGACAGGGTGAGAGTCATGACGGCGGCACATGCCATTGCAGCCATTGTCTTTGTTTGCCGTTCTTTCCTGAACATGAGAGCACCTCTGATTACTTTTCATACGAAAGTATACTCATTTTGCGGCTCTGAACAATGCATTTAATCGACAGATTTATGAAAATCGACGGTGTTCGTGCGTTAAACTCGTCTATCTGTACCCAATCTATCGCGAGATTTCAGGTTTATAACCATCCCATAAAAAATGGTCTACTCGGAAGTTATGTATGCCTTAGCTGAGATGCGCCGGTTGATAGCAACGCCAAATGCAGTGTAACAAACAGCAACACAGAGTTTAACGCCTATGTATTCTCACTCTGAGCGTGGCCTTTGGGCTAGAACGATCGCTATCTATGCAGATTGGTATTGGCAATGAAAAAAGCCGTGGTCATTGCCACGGCTTTTGAAGGAAGTTCGCGTAGGTCGAATTAAAGTTCGAAATCTACCGCATAAGCAACAACAAATTTAACTGAATCATTATCAAGGCCGTCAGCGCCAGAATCATCTAGGTCTGTTGAGCTAACCATGAAAGTGAAGCCGTCTTTAGATACGCTCACATTGTAGTCAGTATAGCTACCAGGTACGCCGTTGAAGCCTTCGTTGAAGTCACCGCTGTGATGACCAACGTGGAAGCCCATTTCAACGCCTTCTTTTACTTCAAACGCATAATCAGCTGAGATGTAGTAAGCATTACCGAAATCGTACTCAAGAACAGTTGCACCAGTTTCGTCAACAACGTCATCAGCTTCTGTGTTTGTGAATAGGTAACCTGTTACACTGAAACCACCCATACCAACAGACGCGTAAATTTCGCCGAAATCAAACTCAGCTTCACCGTCATAGTTGTAGTACAGGTAACCAACATCATAAGAAATACCGTCAACTTCACCAGCGAAACCGAAGTAAATGTCATGCTCGTAAGAGAATACATCATCAGCGGCATACTGTACGTTAGACGCCCAAGTACCGAAATAGAAGCCGCTCTCAGAAGCGTAATCGATACCACCTTGTACCGCTGGTTCGTTAGTGGTTTGTGTCAAACCACGCCAGATGTAGTTGTTAGTAACAGACGCGTTTGCACTCCACTCAGCTTGTGCTGCAAAGCTTGAAAGTGAACCTAGTGCGACTGCTGCAGCCACGATGGTTTTGTTGAAAGTTTTCATGTGTGTTCTCCGATTTATTTTAAGGTTTTTAATCTTTAATCTGTCTTTCTTATTATTTTTGTGCCAATGACTACGCAAGTCTGATGCCCAAAAATGAGACATTTAAACCAGCCACCCAAATAAAACGTAAAATACTGATTAGATTAAATAAATTAGAAAATTCGTTGCAACACACACCTATCACACGGGTTTGTTTTGCTGAATTTTTGCACCACAATGGCGCTCGCTCACCAAAAGCGGGCAAAAAACTCACTTTTTTCACTCTTCGCTTTTCGTTACACTCCCACGCTATTGTTATCCCGCGTAATTTTGATGCGATAATGTGCAAACTTCCTTTTGCACTCAAAAGCGACGTCGATGAGGACTAGTGATGAAAAACTTCTTAATTGCACCTTCTATTTTGTCTGCCGACTTTGCGAAGTTAGGTGAAGATGTTCAGGCTGTTCTCGATGCGGGTGCAGACATTGTTCACTTTGATGTCATGGACAACCACTACGTGCCAAACCTGACATTTGGCCCGATGATCTGTAAAGCATTACGAAATTACGGCATCAGCGCCCCCATTGATGTCCATCTGATGGTGCAACCGGTCGATGATATGATCACCCAGTTTGCCGAAGCGGGGGCAAGTATGATTAGCTTCCACCCGGAAGCGAGCCAACATGTCGATAGAAGTTTACAACTCATACTAGACGCTGGTTGTAAACCTGGCTTGGTGTTTAACCCAGCAACACCGCTGCACCATTTGGACTATGTGATGGATAAGCTACATCACGTGCTTTTGATGTCAGTCAATCCGGGGTTTGGCGGTCAAGCATTCATTCCGTCGACATTGGACAAAGCGCGTCAATTGAAACAAAAAATCACAGACAGTGGTCATGATATTCGAATTCAAATTGACGGCGGCGTGAAAGTCGATAACATTCGCAGCATTGCCGAAGCGGGTGTCGATATGTTTGTTGCAGGGTCTGCAATATTTAATCAACCGGACTATGGCACCGTTATCGCGCACATGCGCAATGAGTTGGCTGCGGCCAAACTCTCGAAATAGAAATCTAGGAAATATTATGAGTAACAAACCTGTTGTATTAAGCGGCTGTCAGCCTTCTGGCCAACTAACCATTGGTAACTACATGGGTGCCCTTAAACAATGGGTTAGCATGCAAGATGATCACGACTGCCTTTATATGTTGGTGGATTTACACGCCATCACGGTAAGACAAGATCCCAAAGCGCTATATGAAGCCTGTTTAGATGGCTTGGCGCTTTACATGGCATGTGGTATCGACCCAGAAAAGAGTACCTTGTTTGTTCAATCTCATGTACCGGAACATGCTCAGCTGTCTTGGGTATTAAATTGCTACGCCCAAATGGGTGAGCTCAACCGCATGACACAGTTCAAAGACAAATCGGCAAAGAATGTAAATAACATCAACGTCGGTCTATACAGCTATCCAGTATTGCAAGCTGCAGACATTCTGCTTTATCAAGCAGACAAAGTACCTGTGGGTGAAGATCAAAAGCAACACCTAGAGCTGACACGCGACATTGCCACTCGATTCAATAATTTATACGGCGACTGTTTCACATTGCCAGACCCATATATTCCAGAGTTTGGCGCTCGTATCATGAGCTTACAAGAGCCAGACAGAAAGATGTCTAAGTCGGATAACAATCCAAACAACTTTATTGGTTTACTGGAAGAGCCGAAAAAGCTCGCTAAGAAAATCAAACGCGCCGTAACAGATTCAGATGAACAAGCACGTATTTATTTCGACGTTCAAGAAAAACCTGGTGTCTCTAACCTTCTAACCCTGCTGTCGTTAGCAACGGGTAAAAGCGTAGATGCCTTGGTGCCTGACTATGAAGACAAAATGTACGGTCATCTAAAAGGTGATGTTGCCGATGCAGTAGTTAGCTTGGTAGAGCCTATTCAAGCGCGTTTCAATACGTTGAGAAACGACCGTGATTACCTTAACCAAGTAATGAAACAAGGGGCTGACAAGGCCTCGGCAGTCGCATCAAATACATTAAAATCGGTATATGAAGCGGTAGGTTTTATTCCTAAGCCTTAATTCGTCTGAGTCTGTGCCTTGCTTGTTTTAATCGACAATTTCGATTCGTTTACACACAACCTCGCCCGATACTTTGTTGAGATCGGGCAGGATGTGAAAGTTGTTCGCAACAATGAACTCACCATTGACGAAATCGAAGCCTTAGCCCCAGATTATTTGGTGATTTCACCCGGCCCTTGCACGCCCAATGAAGCGGGAATCAGTTTACAAGCCATTGAATATTTTGCTGGTAAACTGCCTATTTTAGGCGTTTGTTTGGGACACCAAGCCATTGGGCAAGTTTTTGGTGCTAAGGTCGTTGGCGCAGCGGAAATCAAACACGGTAAAGTCTCACCTGTATTACATAACAAGCACGGGCTGTTTGCAGATATACCCTCGCCGTTTAATGCCACACGCTATCATTCACTCGTACTAGAACCTTCAAGTCTACCTGATGACTTAATACCATTGGGTTGGTGTCAAACGGCAAAAGGCGACAACGAAATCATGGCGATAACACATCGCCACCACGCGATCTGGGGTGTCCAATTTCATCCAGAGTCACTGCTTACCGAATATGGCCATCAGTTGCTGTCGAACTTCATTGCACTAGCAAACAACTGATCGCCCTACTGACTTTCCGTGTGATATCGATGATTGGCGAAGCGCAGCTATGTTAAGCCAATCCGCTTTGATAAATGAGCACTCGACGTGAGTATCGAATTTATCCATGCCAATTGGTATTAGACCAGATAAATAAAAGATTTTGCTAATATTGCCGATACCAATACATAAATGTGTTTATTTAAGCTAAGAAACAGCTTTAGGCGAGAATCGATCTGAAAGTGCGCCAATATTCGCGCAATTATCGACTCAAACATGTATTGTTCTAATTAAAATAATAAAAGTCGCGGCGACGTTTAGATAGTCAGTCAAGCCTTGGTGAAGCGTTGTTATCACAACCAGCGTGTATTTCACTCATTGTCATCACGCTTTGACATAGCCCAGCTAGGGCATGCAGGATAGTTTGTCGAGTAAAATACGTGGTTTTACAGCAAAAGTCGTGTAACAAGGGTCAATACGGTCTGACAAATATGGCAAAAATGCGCAAATTTACGCTAAACCATCGCGTATTTTGTTGATTTGCATATACTAACTAAAGTTAGCCGAATTAGTGGCTCAAAGCGGAGTAAAGCAGTGAACTCGGAAGTAGCCAGTTCAGACCTGAGTGTCAGCGAAAAATTTGAAAATCTACTCGTTCATAAGGAACGTGTTATTAATATGCTTGGATTAGAGGTCCCTGGAAAAGTGACCTTTGAAGAATCCGAACAAAACAATGCACGCCGTCAATTATTGAAAGTAGAAAAGGTCGCCATTCGTAAAAAAGAAAAAATAGCGACCACTGAAGCTGACTTTATTGAACAAGCTAAAGACCGAGTCAACAGCTTGACGCTATCTGAAATTGAACGCTTATTAACGAAACCCGGTGATATCTTCACTAAAACACTGGGGTTAAACGATCATGTCACCGCTTTGCTCGAAGCACTTTCACTGCGGGCATCGTCTATTTCACAACTAGAACCTCTTGTTGCGGAACTACCCTGGCTACAAGAAGAACTACTGAGAATGGTGAATTCGCCTAAGTATCGCCGCAAAGACGCCAGCGGCAAACCATTGTTGGTCGAAACACTTCGCACCGCACTGAGCTTTGTCGGTATTGAAAACTTACAACTTATTTTCCCGGCATTGGTGTTACGTCGGTCCCTACCGCCTATCACAGACCCATACCCGCAAATCAAAAAGAAGGTATGGCGCTATGCCATGACATCGTCACTGACGTCTTTGGAGTTGGCCAAATTTGTGAAACATCGTCGACCCTACGATATCTTCGTACTGACCATGTTAAGCCACCTTGGACGATGTGCAATCGCGCGCTTGTATTTTAGAACATTTGACCAAGTGCACCGACAAGAGCTTGAACACGCACAACGAGAAAAAGACAGAAAAGGCCATGCTAGCCTAACGCGCATTGAACCCTGCGCAAATTACTTCATTGCGCTTGCCGACGAGTATGCTGACCGTATCGCTAGTGAGCTGTTTGATTACATGGGGTTCAGGCGAATTAATATTGCCAATCCAATGCGAAACTTCGCCATGGGCGAAGTAGATACAGCCCATGATGCGCCTGAGCGCATTCTGACCCAAGCCCGAGCCTACGCAAAATATCGGTTGCTAAATGACGACAAGTTTATTTCCAAAGAAGAAGCCGTTGAGTTACTCAGCCCACTTTGCTTCCCCCAAGGTGCACTAGAAATGCTCAAGAAACAGGAGCTATTGCACCTTCCCATCGAGATTGAAGAGCCAAAACGATAATTTTTTTATCAATATTTATGCAAATTTTGCTTTTTTCGAGCCTTTTTCGTCCGATAGTCGTGCCCTTTAAGGCCGATATACTCAGGCATTGCACATGACTACGCATAGATAATATCGGTCACCGCTAAGTCGAAACATACAATCACATCGTTTTGGGCATTACTGGTTTTTCGTTATCGGGACAACACGGTCAATACAGCGCGTTTCATCGCCTGACATCTTCCACATGCCTCTCTTGGTAAAGTGACGTGAAAACGTGATTTAGTCATTTAACTGGATAGTTATTCACTTTTATTGCAAGAAGTGCCAGAGTCCTTGAATTTAAAGGGTTTCAGCGTTTTCAAAACGAGACAAATTGAACGAAAAGTGTCATACTTTGCGGAAATTTTTGTCCCGTTTTGTGACTGAATGACTAAAATAACCAGCCACAAAGCCGCACATAAACTCACAGAAAGAGGTAAGAAGATGAATGTAACTCGCGCCACATTTGATGAAGTAATGGTTCCTAACTATGCGCCAGCCAAAATGGTTCCCGTTCGCGGTGAAGGTTCACGTGTATGGGATCAACAGGGTGATGAGTACATTGATTTCGCAGGCGGAATTGCTGTAAATGCACTGGGTCACTGTCACCCAGGCCTTGTTGATGTCTTAAAAGAACAAGGTAGCACGCTGTGGCACCTGAGTAACGTGTTCGCCAATGAGCCGGCAATTCGCCTCGCCAAGAAGTTAACGGAAGCCACCTTTGCCGAGCGTGTGTATTTCTGTAACTCAGGTGCTGAAGCAAACGAAGCAGCATTGAAGCTCGCTCGACGTTTCGCATTAGACAAATTTGGTCCTGAAAAAGACCAAATCATCGCTTTTAACCAAGGTTTCCACGGCCGTACGTTCTTCACTGTTACAGTCGGTGGCCAAGCCGCGTACTCTGACGGTTTTGGTCCTAAGCCAGGCGCAGTTGATCACTGTGCTTACAATGATCTTGCAGCATTTGAAGCGCTTATTTCTGACAAAACTTGTGCGGTTATGATGGAACCCCTTCAAGGCGAAGGCGGTATCATCAGCCCAACACAAGAATTCATCGAAGGTGTTCGCGCACTTTGTGACAAGCACAATGCACTGCTAATCTTTGATGAAGTTCAATCTGGCGTAGGCCGTACTGGTCACCTATATGCGTATATGGGTTTGAACGTCACACCTGACATCTTAACGTCAGCAAAAGCATTAGGTGGAGGTTTCCCTGTCGGTGCTATGCTAACAACGACAGAGATTGCTGCGCATCTTAAGCCTGGTACTCACGGTTCAACCTACGGTGGTAACCCACTCGCTTGCGCAGTAGCAGAAAAAGCGGTTGATATCATCAATGATCAAGCTGTACTTGATGGCGTCAAAGAAAAAGAAGCGTTATTCCGCAGCCTACTAAATGACATCAATGCAAAATACGACGTGTTCGCTGAAATTCGCGGTAAAGGTTTGCTGTTAGGATGTGCGCTAAATGAAAAGTACGCAGGTAAGGCTCGTGATTTCTTGCTTGCGGCCACTGATAACAAACTCATGTGTTTGGTAGCAGGCGCCAACGTTGTTCGTTTTACGCCGTCTTTAGTTATCCCAGAAGAAGACATTCGCGAAGGTCTAGCACGCTTCGAGAAAGCCGTTGCAGACGTAGTCGCAGCTAACGCCTAATAACGAACCAAGACGAGTAAGCGAACATGAATATAATTCGCCCAATCACAGCTGCTGATTACGAAGCGCTTTATGCGATTGCCGAAGAATCAGGTATTGGATTTACCTCTTTACCCGTAAATGAAGACTTGTTGCGCAACAAGATTCAACGCGCCGAACAGGCATTTGGCCAACACGTTGAGCAGGCGGGTAATGAGTCTTACTTATTTGTCATGGAAGATACTGAGACCGGCCAAGTGCTTGGTACGACAGGTATCGAAGCGACGGTAGGTTTAGACGATGCGTTTTATCACTACCACTTGGGTAAAGTGGTCCACGCATCGCGAGAGCTCAATGTTCACAATACGGTTGATATTCTGACCTTTTGTAACGACTACACGGGCGTCTCGGAGATCTGTACCTTGTTTCTTCGCGAACCCGCGCGTAAAGGTGTAAACGGGCGTTTCTTATCTAAAGTTCGCTTCTTATTTATGATGGAACACCAACACCGTTTTGCTGACACTGTTATCGCTGAAATGCGCGGTGTCAGTGACGAAGCGGGACGATCTCCATTTTGGGAATGGCTAGAGAAACATTTCTTCTCTATGGACTTTCCAACAGCGGATTACCTCACAGGCATCGGCAACAAGGTGTTTATCGCCGAGCTCATGCCAAAGTACCCTATCTATGTGAATTTACTGAGTGATGAAGCGCAAGCTGTCATCGGTAAAGTTCACAAGAAAACCGAACCAGCGTTACGACTTCTTGAAGAAGAAGGATTCTGCTGCCGTGGTTATGTCGATATTTTCGACGGCGGCCCGACAGTTGAAGCCAATCTAACAAATATAAAATCAGCTCGTAATAGCCAACGCTTGGTTGTTGAGATTAGCGATAAGGCCGCAGAAGACGGCCAACAAAGCTATATCATCAATACCTCGGTAGAAAATTTCCGCGCGACCGTCGCTAATGTTGTTGTCGAAGGGACAACCGCATATGTCACACAAGCGACAGCTGACGCGCTTCAAGTCAACGCGGGTGACGCAATTCGGTTTGCGCCCACAAAGTGCAAAGACTAACGACAGGACACAATTATGCAATCCACTCACTTTATTGATGGCCAATGGCTTCCTGGTGAAGGTAGTGTTTTTACCTCTCTAGACCCTGCAAAAAATCAAACAGTCTGGGAAGGTAATAGCGCCAGCCCAACGCAAGTTGACGCAGCCATCGGCGCAGCGCGCGTTGCCTTTGAAACTTGGGCGATGACAAGCCTTGAAGACCGCTTAGCTATCGTTAAACGCTATGCAGAGTTGTTAGGTGAGAACAAAGAACATCTAGCAAAAACCATTGCTAAAGAATCGGGCAAACCAGAATGGGAAACAGCGACAGAAGTCGCCGCTATGATGGGTAAAGTGGGTATCTCTGAAAAAGCTTATCACGAACGCACAGGCACAGTTGAAAATGACATGCCCGTTGGTAAAGCTTTCATCCGCCACAAGCCCCATGGTGTGGTAGCAGTATTTGGTCCATACAACTTCCCTGGACACTTGCCAAACGGCCACATTGTTCCCGCTTTAATTGCGGGTAATACTATTGTATTTAAGCCCAGTGAATTAACGCCACTGGTCGCCGAAGAAATGGTTAAACTTTGGGAACAAGCAGGCCTTCCAAAAGGGGTGCTTAACTTGGTCCAAGGCGAAGTTGAGACGGGTAAAGCACTCGCAGGACACCCTCACATTGACGGCTTGTTTTTCACCGGAAGTTCAACAACCGGAAAACTGTTACACGAACAATTTGCTGGCCATCCAGGCAAGATCTTGGCGTTAGAAATGGGTGGTAACAATCCACTTATCGTTCGCGATGTTCAAGATGTTGATGCCGCGGTACATGATATTGTTCAATCATCGTTTGTTACCGCAGGACAGCGCTGTACCTGTTCACGTCGTTTGTTTATCCCAAGTGGCAACTTTGGTGATGCTCTTCTCGCTCGACTCATCGATGTTACCAAGCAAATTAAAATTGACCATTACGATGCCGAAGAGCAGCCATTTATGGGTGCAATGATTTCGGCTCGCGCGGCCAGCATGATGGTAGGTGCGCAGCAAAAACTAGAAGCGTTAGGCGCAGAAGTACTCGTGCGACTTGAACATACAGACGAGAACACGGGCTTTGTTACTCCGGGTATCATCGATGTCACTGGTATTCTTGCTAACTTGCCTGACGAAGAGCACTTCGGACCGCTGGTCAAAGTTATTCGCTACAGTGATTTTGACGAGGCAATTAAAGAAGCCAATAACACAAGCTTTGGTTTGTCAGCGGGCTTGTTGAGCGATAGCGAAGATGATTATAACCACTTCTTCGCGCGTATTCGTGCCGGTATCGTCAACTGGAATCGCCCCATTACCGGTGCAAGCAGTGCTGCCCCGTTTGGTGGGATCGGTGACAGTGGTAACCACAGAGCAAGTGCCTATTACGCAGCCGACTACTGTGCGTTCCCGGTAGCGTCAGTCGAACTAGATACGGTTACATTGCCGGGTAAACTAAGCCCTGGCCTGAGCCTTAAGTAGAGGACACGTACATGCACACCAACGTGGACGCGCTGTTCTCAGCGCTTTGGCAGGACTACGTCAGTATTACGCCTTCTGCACATAAAATTCATGCATTGCTTGCAGATAAAATGCAAAGTGACAGCATCGTGAACGACCATGTCGCATTTCGAACGTTTAATACTGAGAAAGTCAATTTAGACAAGCTTGCAGCTCACTTCTTGGCATTGGGCTACGAAGAAAAAGGTCAATATAACTTTGAAGCCAAAAAGCTATCAGCGAAACACTTTGAGCACGCCGATATCACAAAACCCAAAGTATTTATTAGTGAATTACGGGTAGAAGAGCTATCTGACAAAGCACAAGCAATCATCGCCAATATGGTTGAAAACGTGAGTGCTGATGCCGTTACCGCAGATAATTTCTTGTATTCGGGTACTCACTGGCAAGTATGCCAATCTGATTACGAGACACTACTAGGTGAATCAGAGTACGCTGCATGGATGTCGGCATGGGGCTATCGCGCCAATCACTTCACCGTGAGCGTAAACCAGTTGAATGGTGATTACACGCTCCCCCAAGTCAATGATCTATTAAAAGCCCAAGGGTTCAAATTGAACACATCCGGCGGCGAGATCAAAGGTGGTAGAGACGTGTGCTTGGCACAATCATCGACAATGGCCGATTCGCAAACGGTTGAATTTAGCGATGCAAAAGTAGCAATTCCAAGTTGTTTCTACGAGTTTGCTGAGCGTTTTGAGATGTCTGATGGCAACCTTTACCAGGGGTTTGTCGCCGCATCGGCTGACAAAATCTTTGAGAGCACGAATGCGTCTTAATTGTTGAAAGACCAATACGTCCTAAAAATGACAAAGCCCTCTGTACGAGGGCTTATTCGTATACGTACTACACTATCCTAGCCTCAAGTGCACACAGCAAAGCAATGGCCAAAAAGGCTACCCACGATAAGTGTTTTCCTTTCGTAAAGTAAGCAGATAACACGCCGCTGCCAAAAAACACTGTGCCAATCACCGTCAATACGTATGTGTCCAAAGAAGGTGTGTGGAACAAAATAGCCGCAAATCCCCATGCGGCTAGAGACATCACATGCCAGCAAAAACGCAGTGTTCCCTTGGTAAAGGCATCACCACCGAACAAATGAGGCAGATTGTCACGCTTAAACAAACGAATAAGGACGTAGCGTTCGCCAAGGTAAGAGTGAACACATCCAACAACAATCAAAATTAATCCTGCAACGAAGGCCATTGTGTCTCCTTTATATTGCGTCCCTTCAAGGGGCCTTAGCTGGAACGGGTAACCGTTTGACTTACCAATTTATCAACCTCGACCAGTAGCAATTCATATTGACTCACTTTCGCATAATTAGCTTTATCACTCGAAAACGCTATAGCCTCCGAACGCAATGCCGCAGAAAGCGCATTTAAAGCTCGTAAAATATCCTGATCTTCAGGAGTCGTCGAGATAGTCTTTTCTCCCAACACATAAGCCATATCGTATCAACGCCTTTCTATGCACCTACGTATGCCTCGCGCAGGTTTATGCCCGGATTTAAAAGCGCCTAAGCCCCCTTTACTTACCATAAAACGCATCATACGCCTGCTGTTTACGCTGCTCGAAGACCGCTTTGGTGATGCCACCAGCCTTATACTCCGCCTTCGCTTTCTCGATGCTTTCTCGATACGTCATCTCTAGCATACCGATAATATAACCATATTTTTGCTCGCTTATCGCGTTGGACTTAAGCGCACTGAGGGCTTTAGCTTCTGTCCAAACCCCACTTTGAGGTTCAGTGGGAATAGAAAAATCTTTGCCCAGAAATTCACTATCTTCTAACACATAGCCCTGCGCAATGGCTCTTTGTGCACAGTGATAATTATAATAATCCACCATATGGGACGCAGCATGCCAATCGAAAAAAGCATTCCGACATGTTTTCGACTCGCCTTTTTGCGTGGCGTGTTTTAGCTCTATCGCCTGCATCGCGCATCCTGATAGATTGACAATCAAACCTAACATCAGCCATTGCTTTATCAACTCTCACGTCCTCTTTGTGTACCATCGTCAGTTGATTATAACATCGCTTAACCCAATCTAACTGTTCTTGGGTATCAGGCACGTCCACTCGACGCGCAGACGAGATTTGTTTAACGCCATCCTCGGGGTTAACCCCACTGTGCATCATCACACCAGCGGCAACAATACTTGTTCGACCTATGCCTGCTCGACAATGAATAACTATGTGAGCACCACCCGTTACCTTTTCAAAAAGCATTTTGGTAAAGCAGAGAAATTCTTTCATAGATACCGGCAGCCCCCTATCTTTGATAGGGAATTGGTGAAACTGCATACCGTGTTGCGCACATAACTTTGCTTCTGCAGCGAGACCAAGGTCTCTCGCCTCTTCAACTTCCAATAAGGATACGATTAGGTCAATACCGTGTTGCGCGATGCCTTTAAATTCATCGTCAACCCATTCTCCAGAAACGGGCTTGGCCATTATCGACAGTTTTCCCTGCCCCATTGATGCGACATCGTAAATATCAGGTTTCATAAATCCGTTAGTTCGTTTGAGGGTGTAGAGTGACAACGCCATCGTGGTGATCGAAAAACACCAACACACCGCTGGTTTCAAAGCTCAACAGCGTATCTCGTCCACCAATAATATTCGTTTCGGACAGCCTTTGTTTAAGTGACGAGGCGAGACAGACAAAAGGCGGTTCGGTCAACGAGCCCGCATCGGGAATCACTAAAACCCTACCATGCTCAATACTATCAAAGCCCGGATTATACCAACCCGCATAGATAAATGATCGCTCAGCGCGAGTATTCGAGCTAAGTACCCAGGCACTTTCAGGAATCTCTAATTGGCCTAAAGGGAAAGGAAGTAAACAGTCAATTAGCTCGAAGGGCGCGCCCAAATGGAGAGTCCATAGGCCTTTATCTCAGCGTTGCCGCTTTTTACAAGGCCGTCAGCATTGCTGCAAAGCTGCGCCTTGATCTAAAGGCCCATGCACTCTCTGAGTAGATCATCTATCTATGAGGATTGATATGACCGCAGCAATTGTATTTCATCATCACTGCGATCAAACGACACCCTTTGGGCATTGTTATTGTGCATCCTAATTGCGTAATAAATATTGTCCAAATGACAGGTAGACCATGACGTAATGGTTACTTTTGTTGGGGGGCTAAATTTATGGAGTAGTCGAAGTGCTTCAGCCGGGTCCATCTTTGTTTCCAAGTATATTGTCACTCTGCCCCACTATTGAGCAGCCTTGAATTCGCGCGTGTGTTTTGCAACAAACTGCTCATACGGACAAGGGTTGTCAAAATAAAAACCTTGAAACAAATCGATACCAGCATCTTCTAATAACGGAAGATAGTCTGGGTTTTCTATTCCCTCCGCGATAATAATAACCTCTAGGCTATCGAGCATCGCAGCCACTCCTTGAACAAGGGCTAACGCTTTCACATCGTTGTTAACGTCTTTAATCAAACTGCGATCCAATTTAACGACATCAAAATGAAAGTTTCGAAGGTAGCTTAATGACGAATATCCAGTCCCAAAGTCATCCAGAGCTAGGGTAAAACCAATATCTTTAAGTTGGTGAAGCGCGGCCATCGCGCCTCGCTCATTGACCATAAATATTGATTCGGTTATCTCAATTTCTATATGGTTGGGGTCAACATCATTTTGCTCGCAGATATCCTTTGCTTGTTGAGGGAATTGGGGGTCCAATAGCTGATTAGCACTTATATTAATCGCCATCGTAACGTGCTGATACGTTTGGCCAAACATATTGATGTAATCGCAAGCTGCATCCAATGCTTGTAAACCGATATCACTGTCAAGCCCGTGCTCCTCTGCCATAGGGATAAATACGCCGGGCGATACCATACCATGCAATGCTGAGCGCCAACGACACAATAACTCACCACCGTGTAGCCGCCCCGCTTTGTCGTATTTGCCTTGGATGTAAAAATCTAAACCGTGATTGAGCACAGCTCGTTTGAAATCACTGAGCATACTCACTTTGGCTTTCATGCTATCAGTTAGGCCATGAAGATATTCGAAGACTTTACCTTTTCCAGTTGTCTTAGCTTGATACATAGCCGCATCAGACTTTTGCAGCAAAGTCTCAACATCATTACCATGTTGAGGAAAGCTCGCCAGCCCCACGCTCGCCGATAACGCTAATTCTCCTCCGGCCGTTGAGATAGGATGTGATTCGATTTGCTTAATGGCTCGGGTACATGAATCATAGGCGTGGGTTGAAGACACTGCGGGCAATAAAACGACAAATTCATCGCCGCCCCACCGAGTAACCACGCTATGTTCGCAAAAATGGCCTGCCAACAACTCAGCGATTTGTCTTAGACACGCATCACCTTCATCATGACCCGCTATATCATTCACCTGCTTAAAGCCATCTAAGTCGATAAACGCGACAAAGAAGGGGCGACCGTCATTGACATACTGAGTCATTTGCTCCCGTAAACCATTGCGATTCAACAGGCCTGTTAGGGCATCATTTAATGCCATGTGTCTGAGGTTAGCCTCGTGCTCACGCCGCTCACTGATGTCGCGTAATGTGGCAATCAAATATACACTGTCTTGATCTCTATCTTGAAACCGAGAAACAGATAACTCGACGGGGCGCGTTTCTTTTTCATAGGTTTGAAATTCACATTCCACGTGGATAGGTCGATTGCCATTCAGCATACTAGTATCGACTTCACCAACCAACAGGTCGGCCAAGCGCAACCCTTCGACTTCTTCTCGTTGATAGCGTCGATACAATGCCAAAAACGCATCATTGCATTCGGTAATATCGAGGTCTTCAGTCATAACTAGCATAGGTTCTCGAGAACTGGAAAACGCCGATGCCATCAAGTGAAAAGACTGCTCAGCAACCCGTTGACGAGTAATATCTTTGGTGGTCCCAACGACATATTCTGGCAGCCCCTCCTGATCGAAAGACAGTACACGACCGCGCATTCGCATCCACAAATAGCGCGCTTTTGAGCGATAGCGGAACACGGTTTCTATGCTGTCTTTGTCAGTTTGCCTTAACCTTGCCCACTGTTGTTGCAAACGCTGCATATCATCAGGGTGAACAGAATCAACGACTTTACTCGGCGCCGCTTGCCATTCGTTAGCGTTTTTTTCCTCTAAATCAAATGACCGAAACGTGATGGTGTCATCACTAGCCCGCCACTCCCAAAATGATTCTTGGCTAGCCCAAAGCGCCATTTCAAGGCTTTTTTGTATTTGCTGGCTAGATTGTAACGCCTGATACAGTTCGATCGATTTTTCATTCAGAAGCTGCTCCGCATTTTGACGCGCCGCTTTCTCTCGCCTTAAACGACGCTCTAACAAACTGTGATCAGGGTTTTGCGAAGACATAGTGTTAATTGATTATTTTGACACTCAGTGCGTAGGTAGACGGTTTATCCGTCTTTTCTGTTGTGCGTTCAATTTCGTTGTTAAAAGTTGCAGCCGCGCCGTCGATCAGCCCTTCCGCTAGCGCGTATAGTTCATGCTTTGAGGTATACAATAAGTCGATGTGCTTATCACTGCTGTCGACGACTTCGAACATGGGTAAATCCGCGTCGGCGTACAACTTTCTCACTTGGACGTGTATATCGTCCTCAAGCGACTTGAGGATATCGACTACCGAATATTTATCGATTGCCACTTGGGGATGGGCTTTGTGAAGCGCGGTAAACAAATATACACCGTAGTCATACAGCAGTTCATTGACCGTTTTTCCCGTTTTATTACTCAAAATGGTCAACAAGGTTACCATTTCCTCAAACGGATAGTAGCCAACAGCGGTATAGGCACCTTGATGCTCAAAGTCCGCTTCCACCAGCACCTCATCGGCAAATTCTGGCGAGACATTTTCTTCCAACATATCGATGAGTGTAGTAAATACAACACCTAACATAGTTCGTCCTTAATAATAATTGAGCAATGCCTGTAGGCTTTACAGAAGTAGCTTAAGTGTAGATGATTCAGAGGGTACAACAAGTTGGCTGGCGATTTGACGCGCCTTACCAGCCAACTTGCAAAAGTTTACTCTGGGGAAGTGTCACTTTCGTTTTCAGACGCTGGGGGTTGGGTTAACAATTCAATTTCAACCCCATCCACGCGCTGCAGGCCACGTGGTAACTTGTTACCTCTGCGCCCTCGTTCACCGTGGTAGTGTGCAAGGTCATCTGCGCTCAATGTCATACCGCGTTTCCCTGAGATGATTTTCACTGTGGCTTTATCGGGCACCACTGCAATGACCTTGACGTATTCCTCGCGCGACTGAGCCTTAGCCGACGGAATATTAATGAGTTTATTGCCTTTGCCTTTCCCTAAGCTCGGTAAATCGCGGAGGGGGAACAACAACATTCTGCCTTCATTAGAGATACACATACACCAATCTGTTTCGATATGAGAAACGGTTTGTGGTGCAAGTACTTTCGCGCCGGTTGGTAAACTGATGTAGGCTTTGCCAGCTTTGTTTTTACTAACCATGTCTTTGAAGGTACCGACAAATCCGTACCCCGCATCCGAGGCCATTAAGTAACGGCGTTCGTCATCGCCCATCAACACGTGTTCCCACTGTTCGCCAGCGACCATGTTAAAGCGACCAGTCAAGGGTTCACCTTGGCTTCTTGCTGATGGCAATCCATGAGCATCACATGAGAACGCTCGTCCCGACGAATCAAGGAACACCGCAGGTTGATTGCTGCGGCCAGCAGCACTGGCAAGATAGGCATCGCCCGCCTTATAACTCAGTGCTTTAGCGTCAATGTCATGGCCTTTGGCACATCGCGCCCAACCTTTTTCTGACAGGACCACTGTCACAGCTTCAGATGGAATCAGCTCTTTTTCGGACAAGGCTTTGGCTTCTGTGCGCTCAACAATAGGAGAACGTCTGTCATCACCATAAGTTTCTGCGTCGGCCAAAATTTCTTTCTTGATTAGCGTCTTCATTCGACGGTCGGAACCGAGTGTCGTTTGGAGTTGATCTCGCTCTTTCGCCAGTTCGTCCTGTTCGCCACGAATCTTCATTTCTTCTAGTTTAGCTAGATGACGAAGTTTCAATTCAAGAATGGCCTCGGCTTGTTTGTCGCTGAGTTTAAATCGGCGCATGAGTTCAGCTTTCGGCTCATCGTGGAAGCGAATAATTTCAATCACTTCATCGATGTTCAAGAAGGCTACCATCAAACCTTCTAAAATGTGCAACCGCGCTAGGACTTTATCAAGTCGATATTGCAAGCGTCGCGTCACCGTTTCACGGCGATACACTAACCACTCACTTAAAATCGTTTTCAGATCTTTGACCTGAGGACGACCATCTAAGCCAATCATATTTAAGTTGACCCGATAGCTCTTCTCAAGATCCGTTGTCGCAAACAAGTGTTGCATTAACTGCTCAACATCTACTCGATTCGAACGAGGCGTAACCACCAAGCGCGTCGGGTTTTCATGATCAGACTCGTCGCGTAAATCGCTCACCATTGGCAGTTTCTTAGATTGCATTTGTGCAGCAATTTGCTCGAGCACTTTTGCTCCTGAGCACTGGTGAGGTAATGCCGTAATCACAATGTCGCCATTCTCTTCAGTGAACACTGCGCGCATTTTTATCGAGCCACGCCCGGTTTCATAGATTTTTTGAATATCCGACTTAGGCGTAATGATCTCTGCTTCTGTTGGATAATCAGGACCTTGAACATGAGTGAGAAGTTCGGCCATATCAGCGCGGCTATTGTCTAATAACATAGCGCAAGCATTGGCGAGTTCTCGCACATTGTGCGGCGGAATATCGGTTGCCATTCCCACGGCAATGCCCGTTACACCATTTAACAGGATATGAGGAAGACGAGCAGGCAACGTACTGGGTTCTTTTAACGTCCCGTCAAAGTTTGGCACCCAATCAACGGTGCCTTGCCCAAGCTCATTGAGCAATACTTCACTGAATTTCGACAAGCGCGCCTCAGTGTAACGCATCGCTGCAAAGGACTTGGGATCATCCGGCGCTCCCCAGTTTCCTTGACCATCGACTAACGGGTAGCGATATGAGAAAGGCTGTGCCATGAGTACCATAGCCTCATAACACGCGGAGTCACCATGGGGGTGAAATTTACCTAACACGTCACCGACAGTACGCGCTGACTTTTTGTACTTGGCGGTGGCGCTTAACCCAAGGTCAGACATCGCATAAATAATACGACGTTGAACCGGTTTTAAACCATCTCCGATGTGCGGTAGGGCACGGTCCATGATTACGTACATGGAATAGTTGAGGTAAGCTTCTTCAGTGAATCGTCGCAGAGGTAACTGCTCTACGCCATCGCGATTTATTGTTATGTCGTCACTCATGGTTTTTTATAATTCTCGACCTAGTAATCTTGTGCTGAAAACAGCAGCGCGCAGACCATTTTGTGCTAATCGAAGGCGTAACGCAATGCTATTGTTACGGATGAAGTCAGATCGTATTTATCACAGCGGATCACGCCCAACTAGTCACACTTTCCGATACTTTGAGCACCTAGACGTCAAAAATGTCGTGTTGAAACATTGCATTGGCGCGACAACAAAGGGTACAGTTTGTGTTAACGTTTTTAGAACAACTGCAGGCTTGGACGCCGAATATAAGCAGTATTCTACATTGGCATCGATACTATTAACTCTACGACCAAGACGCTACGGACAATGCACCTAACCAAGATCGTTAAAACCCTTTGCCTGCTTGTCGCAGCCATCTTCTCCTTTCACAGTGCCGGACAGACCACGATCCAACTCTACGACGAGAACAACACTGTCGATTTATCGGGCCACTTTGCATATTACTTCGAGGGCAGCAATCCCTTAACGATCGAAGATGTCATCAAACGGCGTCAGCAGTTTCAATGGTATACCGAAGACAACCCTAACTTTGGCTTTCACGAGCGAGGGCTGTGGTTATCGAACAAACTTAGCAACGTCAGTGACGTCGATGATTGGGTGTTTAAAATCCCCTTTAGCCAGCTCGACACCGTTGATTTCTACCTCGTCGCAGGCGGCAGGGTTTTACTTGAAAGTCATCAAGGAAAGCTGCAAGCCGATCAAATTAATCGCTACCCCACCCTCAGGGCAACACTCCCCGTCGCCACCCCTTTAGAGTTGTATATTCGGGTCGAGAGTCACAGTTCAAGTCTGATCGTACCGCTTAAAGTGCAACCCGAAAACCGGTTTGATTGGGAAGCGCAAGTCGACAGCGTGCTGTGGGGGCTGTTTTATGGTGGTCTCATTATTTTGGCGGTGTATAACCTCGTATTGTATGTGGGAGTCAGAGAACCTAGCCTCATCGCCTATGTGGGTTACATCGCAGCGGTATTAGTATGGCAGTTTATTTGGGGAGGACACGTCCAACTCATTTTTAATAATGGTCTTCCCGACTTTTTGGTCTCTCACACAGAGCTCATCTTCGTCATCATTGGTATCAGCTCGGGTATTTTTACTGTCACCTTTCTAGAGACCAAAAAGAATGCGATTAGCTCTCACCCAATCGTAATGGGTTTACTTGTCCTACAAGGCATTCTTGGTGTCGCCTCTATGTTCGGCTTACTGCCACCGATTTGGGAAAATAACCTGATTTACGGTTTCGGTATCTTGGCGATTTGTAGTTATATTTATGCGGGTTTCGAAGCCTTTTTAAATCATTTTCAGCCCGCCCGTTATTTTATCTTTGCGTGGACTATGCTAGCACTTGGTGCGGTCGTGGGCATGTTGAGTTTAATGGGGTTCCTTCCTTCAAACGATTTCACCACCTATTGCTTCCAAGTCGGTGTGTTTATCGAGTCTGGCCTATTCTCATTTGCGCTTATGGAAAAAAGTCGCAGCCAATTGGAAGCCGAAGTCGAGCAAGCAACCAATGACCTGCGCAATAATATGGAGCTCATTGAGGAACAAAATGTTCGCTTGGATATTGCACGAAAAGACGCGATTAAAGCGAGCAACGTAAAGTCCCAGTTTTTGGCCAATATGTCCCATGAGATTCGCACGCCATTAAATGCGATTTTGGGCTTCAGCCGTGAGCTCAACTCATTTACCTTGCCCGCGGAGAAACAAGAACAAGTCAGAATCATCAATAGCGCCGCAGATAACTTGCTAACAATTGTCAATGATGTACTCGATTTCTCCAAGATTGAGGCAGGTAAATTACAAATCAACAATCAACCGTTTTCTCCCAACCAGTTGCTGGAGGAAATGGTGACGATGATGTCTAAGTCGGCGCACTCCAAAGGGTTGGAATTTGTCTATAAACTTTCGCCACTACCTGAGAAATTAATCGGAGATGTGTTTCGGATTAAGCAGATCCTCAACAACCTGCTAAGCAACGCGCTGAAATTTACATCGCAAGGAAACATCACCTTATCAGTGGAAGGTCAGGCCCTGCCTCACGGTATCCACGAAATGACCATTCAGGTGGAAGATACGGGTATTGGTATTAGTCGCCAAGACAGAAAAAAACTGTTTTCCGCATTCTCACAAGTCGACGATGCACTGAATCGAAACTACCAGGGTACTGGACTGGGTTTGGTCATTTGTCAGGAGCTGGTTCGCCTGATGCGCGGTACGCTGACACTGAAAAGTACACCGGGAGTCGGCAGTAGCTTCACCGTTACCCTGAGAACGAATCAACTCAGTCAAAAATACGCATTAACGCCTAATGCTGAATGGCTTGGTAAGCGCGTCACCTTATTTGACCCTATTCCGGAAACTCGCCGAGCCAGCGCGTCGATGTTGAAATACTTAGGTGCAAATGTCACCTCTGCTGAGTCAATCGGTTTTCTCCATCGTTTAACCATGACACCTGATGTATTGATTGCCATAGTTCCCGGCAGTCGATTGGAAAGCCGCGATAGTGTGTTAGCCGAGCTTGTGAAAGTACCCGCTAAAAAGCGTATTCTAATGTATTCTGGAGAGGAACCCTTTGCTGATTACCCCTCCTTGGCGCAACACTTCCATTCTCAAGTTAGGATGCCTTTGACCTTGAGCAAAATGGACAGCATCCTGCACCACAAAGACAGGGGCCCTCGAAACCCCGTGCAAGAAAAACTCAGTGGCTTACCTCGCGCACGGATCCTTGCTGTCGACGATATGGACATGAACCTCAAATTGCTCCGTACATGGTTGAAAGACTCAGCTATCGAGTTGACCACAGTACTCAGTGGTACCGAAGCGGTACAGCTATGCCAAGACAACGAGTACGAGTTGATTTTAATGGATGTGCAAATGCCAGTGATGGACGGCCTAAAAGCATCCAGACTCATCAGACAAACGCCTCTAAATTTAGGTACACCTATTATTGCGGTGACGGCACATGCGTTTAAAGAAGAACAAGAACGGCTGCTGGCATCCGGCATGGACGACTACTTACCCAAACCGATTGAAGTAGAGCAATTACTCGATCTTATCAAACGCTGGTGCCAAGTCACCGATCCGGAAAAACTCGCACTGCCGTCCCTAGATTGGGAACTGGCACTAAAACGCACCAACCACAATGAAGAGGCATCGAGAGAGCTACTCAATGATTTTGTGAACCTGCTCCCCCGCTCAATTGAAGCCATTAAGCAGGAATGGGAAAACCGAAATTATGCTGGCCTTCAAGCCGAAGTTCATAAACTACACGGTGCCAGTTGCTATACCGGCGTGCCTAAATTGCAAGGGTTAGCTGAGGAAATTGAAGGCGCGCTAAAACTCGGCCAACATTTTGTTGTAGCAGAGCAATTACCCTCTTTGATTATCGAATCTGAAATTATTGTGGCAGAGGGTCGAACCGCTGCGGAACAAAAGTAATACCAGTCCACTTTGAACAGCCACACGGCGTGAGTAGTCGCGCTAGGTGGCTAGGTGTAACGCACGGTGAGAACAAAAGAAACTACTTTTCTAACCGGTGTTGGCGAGCTTGGTCACATTCGCGGATAAGCGTGACAAATTCGCTAGGGGCCCTATCTAACTCGGTTGCCGCGATAAAGACATCGTAGCCCAATCGCGCTCTTAGTTGCTGCATTCGATTTGCCACCATCGCTTGCACACCCGATAGCATTTTACCGCTGTCTAGCTTGAACGACGTGTCCTCCATTAGGTCATTGCCATAACAGGTGCCTGTTGGGCAATCTTCTTGATTCTGCATCAGCAGTGGACGCTGCTCCATAAGTAAATGGGTGGCTAAACGGGGAGACATAGACTGGATAAAACTATCGTAATCCTTCAAGCGAATACCAACCGTTTCTAGCGGAACCATATCAAGTCCTCGTCTAACTTTTGGCAGATCGACTCGCTGAATATTGTCCCATTCCAATATCCACTTACCCCGTCGATGCTGATAAACAATAGCATCTGGCGTAATTTCCAAGCTATACGATGGTTCGCGCAGTTTAAAATAGCCAATCAGTAGTGTAACGATTGATGCACTGGTCAAAAATACCATTCCCAAAAACAACCAATCTGGTACCAACGCAAGAGCGGTCAGCGATATGGCTAGGGCCACAACACCGAAAATTAACGTTGTAATGCTGTTGCGCTTAGCGCTAGCAGTAATAAAAATTGAATCTTTTGAGTCCATCACTTCACGCCCAAAATACTAAATACAACCCGCCCATCAGTACGGCCCAAATCACGTACAAACGTATTCGTTGGCAATAAGGACAATCTGTTTTCCACCACGAATTGGCAGTTTTATTGTTTTTCATACTAAGACAAGCTTGGATAGATCACTGCAGACAGTATACCCAATTTTCGAACAGAGAAGGCGCTTTGGCGAGGAGAAAAAAAAGGGTGCGGGGCTTATTCATCACCCGCACCCGAAGCTAAACCTATAACTACGCTGGTATACACTCTCCCAAGCGAGCAATTTTTTTAGCCCGCAGGCGTGCTAACGCCGCAACAATGGTTGGAGTGAATATCAAGGAAAGAATCACTGAGAAGCCCACTCCACCAGCCAATACCACAGCAAGTGGTGGCCAGAACGAGCCTTCACTGAACAACAATAACGGGATTAGTCCCCCTACCGTGGTAAAAGTCGTGGATAAAATATGTCGGCTACAACTCAGTGTTTCTTCGATAATCGCTTGGGTATCGCCCAATTTCGCTTGCGGGTTAGCATTGATAGCCGCAATTACCACGATTGACCCATTGATCGCCACGCCTATTAGACCGGCGCTACCGAGTAGAGGGTTAAAACCGATAGGCAAACCCGACAACCACAAACTAAACATGCCTAACCCGACAGACAAGATAGCGACCATGCCGATAACCGTTGCCATTCGAATGCTGCTAAACGTTAGAATCAAGGTGGTTATCATCATCACCAACAACACAGGTGCATACGTGCCCAGTTGGCCCATAGCTTGTTTCTGTTCGTCAGCATCGCCTGCCATCTTGATTCGATAGCCCGGTGGTACGTCAAAACCATCTTTTTCCAACGCATCCCTCACTGCTGAGGAGGCGTCAACCGCCGGCACACCAGGGAACAAGTAGGCCTGAATACGATTAATTCGCTCGCCGTCTTGACGGGTTATCCCGGATAACGAGGGACGTAAATCAAATTCACTTACCGCTGCCAGCGGCATCCATTGTCCATCAGCAACCACTGTTTGATTAAGCAGCGGGATGGCACCTAGTGCAGTCAAACTATCTCTTGACTGTTCATTTAGTCTGACGCGCACAGGAATTTCTTCTGTACTTTCCAGTACAGAGCCACCTGCTAAACCACTGAGATTGACTTGCATTTGGTCTGCGACGTCCGACAAACTAAAGGCGCCTAACGAGGTATTGTCGCTGGTTGTGTCGACCACCAGCTCTGGATTACCCATCGTAATTGAAGCCGTCGATTGTGAAATTCCCGAGACTTGCGACATGGCACGACGCACGTCTTGTCCTAGTCTATCGAGCGTGGCGAGATCAGGGCCAATGATGTCGACTTCAACCGGTGCATCAATCGGTGGGCCTTGACCAAACGCTCTCACAACGATTTGAACGTTGGGAAACGTTGCCTGTAATTCAGTTTGTAACGTGCCGATGAGACCCGCTGCATGCTCAACGGTATCTGTCGAAATGACACCATTGGCAAAGTTGGGAGAATTGTCGCGTTTCATGATTTGATTGTAATAAACCGACGGCGCGGACCCACCAATCAACCATGTCACTTGCTCAACACCCTCGTAGTTTCGGATAGCTTGGTCAATCTCTAACGTCACGTTACGGGTTTGGTTGATACTACTGCCATCGCCAGTCCACACGTAAATTTCAAACTGGTCGCGGTCAGCACTTGGAAAAAACACATTGGCAAGTTGTGACGACAAGACAAATCCACTGAGGCAAATCACCACGACTGTTGGTAAGACTAAAAAGGGTTTAGTGATCCACACCGCGAGATATTTGCGGAACATCAAGGTCACTGAGGGCATCTGGATCCCACGCGCGTACCATGCGTGTTCGGCCGACGTCTCACCTCTTGGCAAGAAACGCGCTGCCAAGGCGCCAATAATGGTCAATGAGATAAATAAGGAGCCAATGAGCGCCATGACCACACTGATTGCGATAGGCCCAACGAAATCACCAATATTGCCATTGAGCAAAAAGATTGGCATAAAGCCTAAAATCGTTGTCAGCGTCGACGCCAGCAAAGGTGCAAACAAATGCTTGATGCTTTTGCTCAGTGCTTGGCCACGAGTCAACTCGCGATTTTGCAAATTTAATCTAATTTCATCGGTGATCACGATCGCATTGTCGATAAGAAGACCGATAGCAATGATGATACCGAATATCGACATCTGGTGAATTTGCTCAGAAAAAAAGCTTAACGAGAACAAGGCAAACGCGGCGCACATCGGTAGCGCTAGCCCTACAATCCAGCTTGCTCGCATCCCCATGAATATCAAAATAACGGCCATGACAACCAAGCTACCCATCAATAAGTTTTGAGTAAGCTCAGACAGTCTTGCGTCTGTATAGACATTTTGTTCAAAGATAACGTCGGCATCTACCGTATTGTCAAACAACGCATTGAAGTCATTGACGACGTCAATGGCAGACTCGGTCCATTTATCAACTCGCACGGTGGTTTGCATACGAGCAGCGACGAAAATAACTGGCTCACCATTCACCATGCCCATATCGGACTGGGGTTGACGAAAACCTCGCGACACCTCGGCAATATCGCCCAAACGCAGATAAGCGCCTTGTTGATTGATAAGTGGGATGTTTTGAATGACCGACAAATTGTCGAGCGTATCGCCTACTTGAATACGAATATCATGAGTATCAGTGTGAACAACACCAGCAGGTAGTTTAGGGTCAGCTCGTTGAATGATTTGACTAATTTGTCCGAGTGTTAAACCACTGCGAGTCAACTGGCTTGGGTCGATGCTGACATTGATCTCTTCTTCCGGATCGCCATAAATGCGCACGAGTTCTGTACCGGGCACGTTGCGCAGCCTGTCGGCGAGTTCGTCAGCTAGGCGACCAACCATCGTCATTGGCGTTTGGTCGGCAAAAGACGGTTTAATACCGATGAGCAATGTGAATGCCGTTGCCCCACGCTTCTCGTCTAATAAAGGGGTTCCAGCACCTGTCGGGAAATCCGTCGACGCATCGGCAATTGCATCTCTGATCTCACTGAATAAGGACTCGTTATTGCTGTTGTTTACCCAATCTTGTAGCTCGATGGAGATAACAGAAATATCGGCACGAGACGTCGATTTGATTTCTTTAATTTCGTAAATTTCGCGCAGTTTATCTTCGATAACATCTGTCACTAGGGCCTCAACCCTATCGGCAGATGCACCAGGATAAGGCGTGATAACCAAAGCATTACGCGTATCGATGCGCGGGTCTTCCAAACGAGGCAGGTTCGAAAGTGCTGATAAACCGGCCACCAGCACAATGACAATGCTCAGAGCAAGTAAATGGCCACGGCGATAAAACGCCGTATACCAAGGTAATTGAGGGTGAGTCGATGCCATGATTACCCCGCATTCACGCCAGTGCTAGACAATACCGCCAACACCTGTTGGTTAGGCACCAATCGATGTGTTCCTGACATCACAACATAATCCTGTTCACTCAGCGCACCACGCACAAACGCCTTTTCGCCATTGGTGTAGATAACCTCTACACTGCGACTCGATAGTTCATCGTCGCCTTCATGATCGACGACATAGAGCGTCCATAAACCACGCAAGCCATTGCTCAGTGCCGATACAGGTACCCAGACACCTCGTTGGCTGTGTTCTTGTTCCAAGGTTGCCGTTACGATGTCGCCGGGCAGCAAGTTCTCTGCGTTACCTTGAATTTCGACCATGACGTCTACCGTGCGAGTTTGCAATGCACGCTGTGGTAATTTAGCTCGTACTACACCTTGATAACGTGCCTCGTTGGTTTCTAGCAACAACGTTGCCCCAACGTTCGTGTGTTTTGCCAGTGTAGCGGGCAAGGCAAATCTGGCTTCAAGCGCGGTATTGGCAGTTAAACCCAATACAGGTTGCCCAGCATTGACTACCGTTCCTGTGTCAACAAAGCGGCGCGTTATCTGACCATCAAATGGGGCCAACAGCTGGCTTTTATCAATCTCGACACGAATACGAGCGATACCAGCTTGAATCTCATTCACCTGCGCATTCGCGGCACGTAGCTCGGCGTTTACCTCGTCCAAACGTTGACTCGACTCAAGGTTTTGTTCGACCAGTTTTGCGATACGGGCGGCTGTCAATTTGGCTAAATCAGCTTGCGCTTTGGCGCGGTTTAAACTGGCATTAAGTTCCGTTTGTTGCGCTTCCAAACGGCGGGTATCGAGCAAGGCAATGACCTCGCCTTGTAACACGCGATCGCCCTCGTCTACCTTGAACCTTGACACTTGACCACTCAATTCAAAGCCCACATCCGAGTTTTCTTTTGCTTCGATAACGCCCACGCCCTGAGTCGTTTGAGTATAGCTAGACTCTAAGTTGACCTGCATTACTTCTACCGTTTGTGGAGTCGGTGTAATGCCCTCCTGATTCGCTCTGCCGACACCGGCAAACACCAACACCACGACAAGTGAGACAACAAAGCTGCACGTTAACAACCAAAACCGACTGTGTGAGGGCTGAGAAGAAGATGCCCCGGTGGATTCATGTGACAAAGTCATATCTAAATTCCGTAAAAAGCCAAACCGTAATAATCAAATTCACTCGGTGTTTGAGATTTGCTGTGTTGGCTCGATACTCCGTTCCTACTGCTTTATCAAAGCTTGATGTAGAATGGTGGTATTGAGGTCGTCAGTCTGTTGGCTCCACAACACCTGTCGACAGCAAATCGTACAAAGTAGAGCGCGCGTCACTAAGATACATGGCAATAGTGAAAACCGTTCAAAATGTACAATTGGTGTACAATCGTTATGTATATGCTAGACTATTAATACTGGACTGTACAGTTTGATAATATAATTTTTAATCAGTTTTTGTAGTGAGACGTTATTTTGACCGAAGTAAAAACCGTAAAAGCAGGTCGACCAAAGAGTGTCGAGAAACGGAACCAGATCATGATTGCCGCCAGCGAACTGTTCTTAGAGCACGGGTTTACCAACGCCTCTATGGACCAAGTTGCTAAGCGTTCTGGCGTTTCTAAACAAACGGTTTATTCTCACTTTGCCAACAAAGACGCATTGTTTACCGCGGTAATCGAATGGAAGTGCTGTCAATACCGCCTCGCCCCAGATGCGCTGCAATCGTCGGGCGAAGACTTGGCCACCAAGCTGACACAAGTGGGTCGTCAATTTTTGCAATTAATGCAAGATGCACAAGTCAGTGCCATGTATACGGTGGTAATCGGTGAAGGGCGCAACAATCCAAGCGTCGCTAGTCTGTTTTATGAAGCAGGCCCTAAGCGCGCGATCAGTGTCGCAACTCACCTTCTCGTAAACGAACCAGAACTCGGCATCGACGACAAACAAGCGCTTGAGTACAGCATTGATTTCTTCAACCTGCTAAAGGGTGAATTTCACATGAAGAACATGTTAGGTTTGCAAACCAGTTTGCCTCCACAACGCGCTGAAGCCATAGTGAAACAATCGGTATTGAAAGTGCTGACCTTGATCAAGGTTCTGCATACACAGCCTACTAAATAGACCGCGACCAGCAAGCAATGGCCCAAAAACTCTGGTAGACTACGCCCGTCAAAAATAGCCACGAGTGCCTTCATGTCAGAGTTTACTGGTAATCATATCTTGTCGGTCAACCAATTTGACCGAGATGCGATCGAACGCGTCTTTCACGTCGCCCATTGTATGGCCCCATACGCCCGCAGAGAAAGAAGAACAACTGTTCTGGACGGTGCAATCTTGGGGAATTTATTCTTCGAACCCAGTACTCGTACCCGCGTAAGTTTCGGCACGGCCTTTAACTTACTTGGTGGCGAAGTACGCGAAACCACAGGTATGGATAACTCAGCGTTGGCCAAAGGTGAGTCGCTTTATGATACTGCAAGAGTGCTTAGCGGCTACTCGGATATCATTGCCATGCGTCACCCTCAAGCAGGATCGGTTAGCGAATTTGCCGAAGGTAGCCGAGTACCTGTGATCAATGGCGGTGACGGTGCCAACGAGCACCCAACACAGGCCCTACTCGACTTGTATACGATTCGCCGCGAGTTAGAGCACCAAGGCAAAACTATCGATGGATTGCACATTGCTATGATTGGTGACTTAAAGTTTGGGCGAACGGTTCACTCGCTGTCGAAACTATTGTGTTTGTACAAGAACGTGAAGTTCACCCTAGTTTCGCCAAAAGAACTGTGCATGCCAGATTACATCACCGACGAAATTGAAAATGCCGGCCATGCTTTGGTTGTCACTGACCAACTGGAAGGCAATATGGATGCCGATATCTGTTATCAGACACGCATTCAAGAAGAACGCTTCCCATCACAAGAAGAAGCGAACAAATACCGTGGTAAGTTCCGACTCAATCAGTCTATTTATACAAAACACTTCCAGTCCAAAACGGTCATTATGCACCCTCTTCCACGGGATTCTCGTGCACAAGCAAATGAACTGGACAACGACCTCAACAAAAACCCCAACCTCGCTATTTTTAGACAAACCGATAACGGCGTCTTAGTCAGAATGGCATTATTTGCATTAACTTTAGGTGTAGAAAATCTAGTTAAGCAATACGAACGTAGTGTGGTGTGGTATACGAATAAGAGCAATGAATCAAATGCATAAATCAGAACAACTATTCTCTCGCGCGCAACAAACTATTCCAGGTGGCGTCAACTCGCCAGTTCGTGCGTTCAAAGCGGTCGGTGGCACACCCCGTTTTATCACCAAAGCAGACGGTCCCTACATTACGGATGCGGATGGTAAGCAGTATATTGATTACGTGCAGTCTTGGGGGCCTATGGTATTAGGTCACAATAACGGGAAGATTCGCGATGCGGTCATCAACGCTGCCGCGAATGGTTTGAGCTTTGGTGCACCTACCGAAGCTGAAATTATCATGGCAGAGACGGTTAGTGAATTAGTCCCTTCGATGGAAATGGTGCGTATGGTGAATTCTGGCACAGAAGCCACAATGTCCGCCATTCGCCTTGCTCGAGGCTTCACTAACCGCAATAAAATTTTAAAGTTTGAAGGCTGCTATCACGGTCACGCTGATGCCTTGTTAGTCAAAGCCGGTTCTGGTGCACTGACCCTAGGTGTCCCCAGTTCCCCTGGTGTACCGGATGATTATGCCAAACACACAATGACGGTTGAATTCAACAACTTGGACAGTGTGCAAGCGGCATTCGATGAGCACGGTGATGATATTGCCTGTATCATCGTTGAACCCGTCGCCGGAAACATGAACTGTATCCCACCAGTAACGGGCTTCTTAGAAGGCTTGCGTAAGATCTGTGACGATTTCGGCAGCGTATTGATTTTTGATGAAGTCATGACTGGCTTCCGCGTGTCACGCGGTGGTGCGCAAGAACGCTACCAAGTCAAACCAGACCTGACCTGTTTGGGTAAGGTCATCGGCGGTGGTATGCCGGTCGGAGCGTTCGGTGGCCGCAAAGACATCCTCACTCATATTGCGCCAACAGGACCAATTTACCAAGCGGGAACACTATCGGGAAATCCCGTTGCTATGGCAGCCGGTCTTGCTGCCCTCGAGCAAATTGCCCAGCCTGGTTTGTATGACAGTATCTTCAACAACACTCAAGCACTGGCCGATGGGTTCCAAAGCATAGCGAATAAATATGGCATCCCATTGACGACCAATGTTGCTGGGTCGATGTTTGGCATATTTTTTACTGATATCGATAAGGTCACTAACTACCAACAAGCAATTAATTGTAATACAAAGCAGTTTAACTCGTTCTATCATGGTATGTTGGAACAAGGTGTCTATATGGCACCCGCTTCATATGAAGCGGGATTTGTATCGAAAATGCATGATGACGCTATCATTGCACAGACACTTGAAGCCGCTGAAAACGTGTTTAAAACCTTGAAGTAAAAAAGGAAAGTTTTAGCCGTGAGCGAATTTTTGGCCATTATTGTGTTATCAGTCGTGCTGTCTGTGTACAGCTTGATTGTGACCTTGTTGTACGTAAGAGAGAAACGGTCTTCCCGTTTAACTCGTCGCTTGCAACGGGCCGATAACTCGGCACAAATGGCTGAACTTGATAGCGAAGAACGTTTCAGGCTCAAAGCCGATGAAGCCATGCGGCTCACGCAAACCTTTCAGAAGTTTGTGCCGCGCCAATTCGTTGAGCATTTTGCCAAACACGGCACGGTCAACCTAGAACTGGGTCATGCCGACGAAGACGAAGTGGCAATATTGTTTTGCGACATTCGCGGTTTTACCGGCTTGTCCGAACGAATGCGTCCTCAAGAACTCATGAATTTCCTCAATTCGTACTTCTTGAGGATGAATGACCCCATCCACCAAAACGGCGGCTTTATCGATAAGTTTATCGGTGACGCCATTATGGCGTTGTTTGACCATCCCGGTGGTACACAAACCCACAAAACTCGAGATGCCTTGTCTGCCGCGCTCGATTTACGCAAAGCGATTACCATTTACAACATGCACCGCAGTAACAGCGGTTACGAGCCAATTAACATTGGCATAGGTATCCACTATGGTCCCGTCATCATTGGTACCGTAGGTTCTGACGATAGAATGGATACCACGGTTATCGGCGATAGCGTAAATATCGCATCTCGTCTTGAAGGTTTGTCACCGGTATACCACGCCGATATCATTATCAGTGCACAAGTTCTCGAAGCATTAGGACCCGATTACCCGATACGCACTAAGCTGCTTGATTGGGTACGAGTAAAGGGTAGAAAAGCACCGCTTCAAATATACGAAGTACTCAGTCATTTACCTGATGCAGAAATCGAAAGAAAACTAGCGACAGAGACGTTTATCAAAGCAGGTATCGAATACCGCATTACGAAAAATTGGGAAGAAGCGAAAGCCCAATTCTATCAGGCACTTACACTACAACCTGACGATCCATTGATAGCGCACCATATCAGCGTTTGCGAGAAATACGAACACTTAACGTTGTCTGCGGATTGGGACGGCGCATTAGAGCTCTAGCAATCAAAACAAGTTGCTGTTGTCACGCCAGAGATTGCGATACCACTGTGTTTTGATACATGCGCTAACGGATTGGTCAGCCATCTACCCTAAAAGCTTTGATGCTGTTTGATAAAGTTAACCGAAGGCGCAAAAAATGCCGCCCCTGTTTGAGCACTGGTGAAATCCAACCATCGGTCGTAATCCTTATCACCAGATCCGAAAATCTGGCTGTGCAACATGGCTTTAAAGGGTTGAGAGCTGGCTGAGCAGGAAACAAAAAGTAAGCCTTGAGACGTCATATCGCCGTATGGCATACCCTGTTTAAGCAATTGCGGATTATCTCCACCGGGAAACTTCGCTGACGCCCTTACACTGTGCGACCACTCAGATTGCTCCGCACTGGGTAAGTTGTGCTCCCGCGTCATCCCCATGATCTGTTCTTGCTGGCGCTCAGACAAGCTTTGCCAGCGACGCAAATCATGCTGATATCGCTGAACATGGACGTAACTGCCACCTACGAAATCAGTATCTTGATCACCGACGATGGCAACTTCACGACGATACATCCCTCTTGGATTTTCGGCCGCATAGACAAAGCCATTGAGATCACGGCCATCCAGATAACGAAAGCCTTTAATTTGCTCCACCAACTCCACATGAAGCCGCATCAACTCCATCACCTCCAAACCAATTGCGTGACAAATGTCCATTCGGTCCGCTCGGATTTGAATGAATAAGTCGACAGGGGTGACAGGAGCACAGCGATCTTCACATTGCATATCGGGAAATGGTTTAAGCTCTATGGGTATTAAGCCGGGATAAAGCTCATGCCAATATGATGTGCCGATTGCAATCATACCGGTCACCATGGCTTCATAGTGCTCATTGTCGTAATGCTCAAAGATATCGAGAATTCTGGCCAATTTAGCACGCACCGCTTCACTGTCGTCATCAACAACAGTGAGCATTAAGAACTGTGCATGTAGGTTGGGTTCTGCGCACACACCTTTTTGAGGCTGAGACATCGCTTATCGTTATCCTTATTTCTCGGCCGACGAATTCACTTCTTAGTATCCTGCTGCTTGACCGTCTTTGCGGCTCTCTGACGCACCAAAATATACATTGCGCTTGTTATCATAACTGATTGCTTGGTAGCCGCCAAATGACCCCACGTTGTCCTGTAGTTTGTGGCCACGCTCAACCAATGCACGCTTGGTTTCTTGTGAGATGCCTGACTCTAAACTGACATATCCGCCATCCAACATCATTTGCCCTGTCGGGCTACTCGACCCCGAATGCAAAATGCGTGGAGCGTCGCCTGCTTCTTGCAGGTTCATGCCAAAATCAATCATGTTGACAATGATCTGCGCGTGCATTTGAGGTTGAGTTCCTCCCCCCATCACACCGAAACTTAACCAAGGCTTAGCATTGCGGGTGACAAATGCGGGGATGATAGTGTGAAAGGGACGTTTACCCGGTTGATATTCGTTGGCATGTCCCTCTTCCAAAGTGAACAACTCACCGCGATTTTGCAAAATAAAACCCAAACCAGGCGGCGTCATACCTGACCCCATGCCGCGGTAATTACTTTGAATGAGAGACACCATATTACCGGCGCTATCCGCCACGGTAAGATAAATGGTATCACCATGATAAATTCCCGCATCGACTCGCTTGGCGGCCTTTTTCGGATCAATTAACTTTTGTCTCTCGCGGGCGTATTCTTTTGAAATTAACCAGTCGACAGGAACATCACTGAAATCCATATCGGCATAAAATTTAGCGCGGTCGGCGAAGGCCAGTTTTTTCGCTTCGACAAACGTATGAATATAATCAGCCGAACCGAATCCCATTCCTTCTATATCATAGCCTTCGAGCACATTGAGAATTTGTAAGGCGGCAATACCTTGTCCATTAGGTGGTAACTCCCACACATCATAGCCACGATAGTTTGCGGAAACAGGGTCAACCCAATTGGATGTATGAGAGGCCAAGTCTTCATAATTCAAAAAACCTCCTTGCGCCTCCATATAAGCACTTATGGTTCGCGCGATATCCCCTTTGTAGAAGGCATCTCGCCCACCCGTTGCAATTTTTTCATAAGTGGCGGCTAATGCTGGATTTCTAAATATGTCACCTTTTTTCGGGACTTTTCCATTAAGCAGATAAACATCGGCGAATCCATCATAGTGACCAATTCGATCCGCATTCATTTGCCAGTAATAAGCAATCAACTCGCTCACCGGAAACCCGCGCTTGGCGTATTCGATTGCAGGCGTAAGGATTGCCGTCATGGGCAAGTTGCCAAAGCGTTCGTGCAACATAAACCAACCGTCGACTGCACCGGGTACAGAAACGGGCAAAGGACCAAATGAAGGAATAGCCGTCATACCCTGTGCGGCAAATTCAGACTTAAGTAATGATTTAGGTGAGCGACCCGACGCATTTAAACCAATCAGGCTTTGGTTTTCAGCATCCCAGACTATGGCATACAAGTCGCCACCAATACCGCACCCCGTAGGCTCGACCAATCCCAGCATTGCGTTGGCTGCGATGGCCGCATCAACGGCACTGCCACCACGCTTTAGAATATCCAATGCAACTTGGGTAGCAAGAGGTTGACTGGTGGCCGCCATGCCTTGCTGTGCAATAACTTCTGAGCGAGTGGCGAACATATGACCGGTAATGCGGTCAGCGCCAATAACCCCTGTACTTACGGTGATACAAACTAAAAGACTGAGTAGTTTTTTCATAATGGCTCTCTTCGTTCTTATTGTTATCGCCAAGCAGTTAATACGAGATGAGTTTTCACAATGCAACACAGACACGCACAGCGCGGTTTCTTGTAAAAAACATCAATATAAAACAAAAGTATAGATGACTAATTAGGGATGCAAAAGCGATTTAGATCAGCGGCAAGGGCAATTTTCAGCAGATAGAAAAAAGCCCCGCAAATGCGGGGCTAATAGAGGTAATTAAGGCTTATAATTATCAGAGTTAGTGCCTAATCAAGAATCCTTTTACTTACGGCTGCCAGTAAAGTCTGGGTATGCTTCTAGACCACACTCGCTCAAATCTACGCCATCGAACTCTTCTTCTTCGCTAACACGGATACCCATGATAGCTTTAAGCGCAAACCATACCGCTAAGCTTGTTACAAACGTCCAACCGAAGATTGTCAATGCACCGATTAACTGACCAGACATTGAAGAACCGTCGTTTGTGAAAGGTACTAGGATAAGACCAAGAAGACCTACAGTACCGTGAACAGAGATAGCACCTACTGGATCGTCAATCTTAAGTTTATCCAGAGTAACGATGCTAAGTACAACAAGGATACCACCTGCAGCACCGAATAACGTCGCAAGCAATGGCGTAGGTGTTGAAGGCTCAGCAGTAATTGCCACTAGGCCAGCCAATGCACCATTTAGTGCCATCGTCAGGTCAGCTTTACCGAACAATACGCGAGCAAATAATAGAGCAGCAATTGTACCACCCGCAGCAGCTGCGTTTGTGTTCATGAATACAACAGCAACGCTATTAGCATTCTCAACTGTAGCTGTAGCCAATACAGAACCGCCGTTGAAACCGAACCAGCCCATCCAAAGAATGAACGTACCTAGCGTTGCAAGCGGTAAGTTTGCACCAGGAATAGCGTTAACTTTACCGTCTGCAGTGTATTTACCTTTACGAGGACCTAGTACCAACACGCCTGCAAGTGCAGCTGCCGCACCGGCCATGTGAACGATACCCGAGCCTGCAAAATCTGAGAAACCTAGGTCGCCTAGCGTGTACATACCAAATACAGCGCTGCCGCCCCACGTCCAACTACCTTCCATTGGGTAGATGAAACCAGTCATAACAACAGCAAAAGCTAAGAAAGCCCAAAGCTTCATACGCTCAGCCACCGCACCAGATACGATAGACATTGCTGTTGCAACGAATACAACCTGGAAGAAGAAGTCAGCTGAAGGTGCGTAAGTATCTTCATGTTCAGCAACACCGTCGCCAAGAATACCATCAAGGAAAGGTACCGCGGCATGCAAGCCTTCAGGGCCGCCATACATGATTGCATAGCCACACACCATAAACATGGTGCAAGAAATCGCGTACAACGCGATGTTCTTAGTCAAAATTTCAGTTGTGTTTTTTGCTCGGACTAGACCAGCCTCAAGCATTGCAAAGCCTGCAGCCATCCACATGACTAGTGCACCACAGACTAGGAAATAAAAGGTATCTAATGCATACCCAAGTTCAAAAGTGATTTCCATTATTATTCTCTCCGCAAAATTATCAGTCGCGCTTACAACGCGTCGCTGTCAGACTCGCCGGTTCTGATACGAACGGCATGCTCAAGGTCATAAACAAAAACCTTTCCGTCGCCAATTTTGCCGGTTTTCGCTGCGCCTACGATGGCTTCTACTAAACGCTCTACCTGATCATCCTGAACGGCGATTTCCAATTTCACCTTAGGTAGAAAGTCGACTTGATACTCTGCTCCGCGATAGAGTTCTGTGTGGCCTTTCTGACGTCCAAAACCTTTCACCTCGGTGACAGTTAAACCGTCGATACCGATTTCTGAAATGGCTTCACGGACATCATCTAGCTTGAACGGCTTGATGATAGCTGTGACTAGTTTCATGTGTTGCTCCCAAATTTGAATGGATTTATTGCAATGTTGTTTTTATGTCCAATCCTTAACACAAGACCTATGCCACAAATTTAATTCCAATAAAAACATAGGGTTGCATATCCATTACAACAATTCGCATCATTTTGGCGCACCAATATTGTGCAATTAACGGTCAACGCACCCTATTGGATCGCAACAGACACAGTGGCGTCTTTCGTCTCTTATTGGGAACTTTTCACACTCACTGGCGTCTATTCGCTTCAACCGTCCGTTGACGCGTTCTAGTCAAAATCAGCGATTAGCACAGTTTGTAAAGAGGGAACTTAAGCAAATGAAAAACAATCAGTTTTATGGACTTATTGGATGACAGCAGACACCTTCGACGGCTTTATATTCCCCGTAGAGTTACCCGCCCGTGTTGAGGTTAAAAAGCCAAAACGTCAGTTATCGCTAATATTGCTTGGCTTGTCGCTATTGGTGCATCTTGTTGTTTTCTTCGCGCTTTCACTGGGCAGCCATCAAGATCATGACACACTCCCAAAACCTGAACCCGTGCGCGCCACTTTAATCTTTGCGCCTACAACACAAGCTGTTGATTCACCTCAACCAGAACTATCTGAGCCCATCGACACGGTACCCGTTGACGCAACGCGCGCCGAAGACGTCGAGCTCAGTGAACCGTTTGTCGAAGAAACCGTCACCCCACCAGTTCCCCAGACAACTCCTGAGCCAGTAAAGTCTTCTTCCACACCTGCACCAACGCAGTCGGAGATCATCACCACAACCAAAGATGTGGGGCAAAAAACGATCAAGCAACAGCCAATCAATACCTCTGCTCGTCAGGCCTTACAAAACTTTATGCAATCAGCGAGAGACAGTGCATTGCAACAAGATAGTGAACACGCTGCGCAAGAATATCGTCGCTTGAAGACATCACCCGAATTACCCAAGCGGGATTTAGCGCAAGAAGCCTTGAAACGCACCCAGTTAAAACCCAAAGAGGTCAACTGTGATTCAGGCGTCAACAAAACCTTAACGATGATAAGTGGACTAACGGGTGGAATGCTGAAGTGCACAGAGCGCAGTAATCACCTTGAACGCTACATCAACAAGCGTGTGAACAAAGGTGTTGAAGAAGACCAGTGAAGACTTGCATTTTCGCTGCAATGTTCGAAGATAGACAATAAAAAATGCAGACAAGGAAATTAAATGGCTTCTGCTAACTTACTCGCCCTTATCGATGACATTGCCACACTAATGGATGATATCGCGGCGATGTCGAAAATCGCCGCTAAAAAGACGGCAGGTGTGCTGGGCGATGATCTCGCCTTGAACGCCAACCAAGTTCAAGGCGTAAAGGCCGATCGCGAATTACCCGTGGTTTGGGCTGTAGCGAAAGGCTCGCTCCTCAATAAGGTCATTTTAGTCCCAAGTGCGCTTGTCATAAGCGCATTTTTTCCACCATTGATTACCTTATTGCTTATCGCAGGCGGATTGTTCTTGTGTTTTGAGGGAACAGAAAAAGTCCTTCACCGCTATCTTCCGCATGATGATCATGAGCGTGAGGACCGACTCGACGCTGCAAGTCGCGAAGACGTCGACATGGTCAGCTTTGAAAAAGAAAAGATTAAAGGCGCTATCCGTACAGATTTCATCTTGTCTGCCGAAATCATCGTTATCGCATTAGGTAGCGTTCAAACCTCTGATTTACCGACCCAACTCGGTGTGTTGATTGCGCTTAGTATTGGCGTTACGGTCGGCGTTTACGGTCTGGTCGCTGGCTTAGTAAAAATGGACGATGCGGGCTTATACATGTTACGCAAATCATTTTCAGGCGACTACAATACCTTTCAGAAGTGGACTGGACGCGCATTATTAGTGTCAGCCCCCGCGTTGATGCGATTGCTCGCAATAGTAGGGACAGCAGCTATGTTTCTTGTTGGGGGGGGGATCCTCACTCACAATATTGGACCGATACACCACATCGCTGAAAGCGTAAAAGGTGTTTTCCCTGACTATTCACTACTGACATCTTTGGCCTTTGACGCAGTGTGCGGTTTCGTTGCCGGCGCGCTCGTGCTTGGTGTTGTAGGCCTAGTGAAAAAGATAAAGCGATAGTCACTTGCCTCCCTTGCTTTCAACATTGGTCAATTTCACAAATCTCTCTGTGAAATTGACCAACATTTAGTTTCCCTCAAATGCCAACCTCGCTTCCATCTTGCGCGATAAAAATAAAAAACCAATACAAACAATAACTTAAAATTTTTTTCTAATTTGGCACAACTATCGCAATTGTTACTGCGACTTAACTGATAACTGCAAAGCAGAAGTAAACAGAGTGCAGTTTTTTAACCAAATTTTAGGAGAACATCATGCTTTTTAACCGTCGTCTTTTAACTGCACTAGTATTGGTTGGCGCTACATCAACAGCTGCTGCGGCTCAAAGCCCAGTTGAATCAGTACTTAATCATTACATGGCAGATTCAGTTGCACAAACTCAGGCAGAGCTTGCCTTAGATACTACTCGCAGCGTACTTACCGCTAGCTTGTATTTCGAACCAGCAGCAACTGAACAACGTCTTGTAGCAGACGTAACCGTAACAGACCTTGCAGCTGAAAAAGTTGTGACTAAAACAGACGCTGAGTAAGACCCATGTTATTCGGCTCAGCTCCACTATTAATGCTCGCGATGGGACCGGTCTTAGCGTTTTTAGCCAGTCTTATCGTGTTCAATGGTGTGCGCTACATCGCACATCGCCTCTCCCAACCAAAACCCTTACTCCCGTAGGGCCTTCCTCAGGGAACTCATGATGATATATACCCCATCATCATGATTCTCCTGGGGCTTTTTTATTTAGCCGCGAGCAGTTGGTTTCATTAGTTGCCCCATAATCGATCCCACCAAGTCCGTTTTTTCTTGGTTTTCTTTGGTGCTATTGGGTCGCGCCGACAATCCGCTCCCTTGGGTAAAACATCAAGTACAGCGGGAACACTGAGCGTGTCAGGACAACCCTGTGCCATCACTTGCCCAGATTGCTTATCAAATTGCGCAATACCCAATCCCGCAGGGAAACGTCTCGATAATGACTTCGGTGATTGAAGCTTTTGGTAATTTACAAAGACGGGTAAAGCACCGCTGGCACCAGTAAGGTTGACTGGACGATTATCGTCATTACCAACCCAAACAGTGGCTACATTATTGCGATCAAAGCCGGTAAACCAACTATCGCGATAATCATCCGTCGTCCCCGTTTTTCCTGCCATATTGATGCCGTTAAACGTTTGGCTGATGCGTTTTGCCGTACCTTCCACTGTTACCTTATACAATGCATAGTTCAGCAAATAGGTGGCGGCTTCATCGACGCGTTGTTCTGTGAAATTAGCGTATTGCCATAACAACCTATTTTTCGGAGACATAATAGAGTTCACGGTATGCAATGGCGCATAGCGTCCACTATTTGCGATCGTTTGGTACATCTGATTCATGGACAGCGGGCTCAGTGTGACCGCACCCAATGTCAAAGCAGGGACTTGTTCAATAGGCTCCTTCACCCCCAAACGCTGAAGGGTATCAGTGATACTGTCTAACCCCACTTCTAATCCCAAATTTACGCTAGGCACATTTAAAGACCGAGTCAGCGCCTCAATCAAAGGAACCTGCCCTCTGAACTTCTTGTCAGCATTCTGCGGCGACCAAGGCTGCCCTTCTCTGCCTTTTAACGTAATAGGCTCGTCTTGCAATGGTGTGGCGAGGTTGTAAACCCCAGGGTTTTCCAATGCGGTTAAATACACCGCAGGTTTGACAAGACTGCCGATTTGACGCCGTGCATCCAACGCCCGATTAAATCCGGAATAGCTGGTTTTTACGCTTCCCACAATGGCTCGAATTTCACCGCTTGGAATATCGGACACAACCATTGCGGCTTCAAGTGGCACGTCGCGATTGTTCTGCAACGATCCCAATGTCGAGGTTAATGCTTTCTCTGCGCGGCGCTGAGCGTAGATGTCCAATGATGTGAAGACCTTGACGCCCGACTCTCGAATGTTGGGATCGGCCAATATCTCAGATAATTCGCGTCGGACTTGCTCCATAAAGGCAGGGTGTTTACCACTTGCCAAGCTCGCGCCGCTTGCCAACGACAGCGGAGTATCGACCAGTCTTTCGTACTCGCTGCGTCCTATTTCGTTAGCTTCAAACAGTATACGCAGCACTAAATTACGTCTTTCCAGCGCTCTGTCTGGATGACGGCGCGGATTGTAATACGAGGGGCCTTTAATAATGGCAACGAGCGTGGCAATTTCAGCGGTATTCAATTCATGAGCAGGCCGATCGAAGAAGTAGTGACTAGCCAAGCCAAACCCGTGAATAGCATTGTCTCCGTTTTGCGCCAAAAACACTTCGTTTAAATACGCCTGAATAATCTCACTCTTGCTATATCGCGCATCAATAATGATCGCCATTAACGCTTCTTTTGCCTTGCGGACAATAGAGCGTTCCCGAGTAAGATAGAGGTTTTTGACCAATTGTTGCGTGAGCGTACTGCCACCCTGCACGGTTCGGCCCGCAGCAATATTTGCCATTAGAGCGCGAATAATCGACAAGGGGGCAACACCGTGATGGTCATAAAAATCGCGGTCTTCGACCAACGTCAGTGCTTTTGTCAGCATCGGTGGCATATCATTGAGGTCAAGCAGCATGCGGTCTTCCCTTGAGCTACTAACTAAGCGTGTCACCAGCCAAGGTTCTAAGCGAATTGACCGAATTTCGCCAAGGTCTCGATCGACAATGTTACCTATTCTAGTACCTACCCAAGTGAGGGTGATATCGCGCAGTGGCTGGGAACCATCGGGAAAGTGAAAAGCGCGGCGCTGAATGTGAAGTTGACCCTTGCTAAAGCTAAATTGGCCACTAGATTGCGCATTTTTCACACGTCGGTATCCCAACAGTTTTAATTCGTCGATTACCTCTTTGGTCGTGATTTCCTGCTCTTTTGCAATGGCTAATGGACGTGCATAAATCTGTGCAGGCACGACCCATTTGTTGCCCTCAAAAGAACGCTTTATTTGCGCGTCCAGATAAAACATGTAAGCCGCCAGTACGGCGATACCAACGACACCTAGTTTGACAATGAATCCGGTCCAACCACGTTTGTTTTGCTTATTTTTCGTTTGTTTTTTCGCCACTTATCATGCCATCATAATTAAAGGAGTGAAGAATCGACTCGTCCGCTCAAGGAAGGCGCTTCATGGTTAGACTACCAATGAAGTATATCGAACGAGAATGTCATTTTGCGGCTTAACTTGAGGAAATACCAGCGTATTTTTGCCACATTTCGACAGACTTCACTCATAGGATACGTGTAGTGGCCATTTGCAAACGTATGAAGCCCTTCATGCCAGTGAGGATAACAGCATGAAAATCACTATCGATGTCGAATTATCTCCAAAAGAAGCCCGTGAACTCGTGGGGTGGCCAGATTTGAGCAGCCTGCATGAATCGACGCTGCAACAGCTACAAGCGCAAGTCCAAGGTGGCGATCCTGACGCTATATCAGCGTTATTTAAACACTATTTCGAAGGTGGGCAAACCGCACTTAATCTCTATTCAAAACTAGTTGAAAGCCTGACCGCTTCTCAATCCAAATCGACATAATTCAAGGAGTTATTGTGCAGCAATCAAATGATGATGACATATTGGATACGCTTAATCAGTATGCTCACCAGTTCAATGCAATGGTCAAGGAAATATTGACGCGTAACGCCAACAGCAGTGAGACAGCCGCCATGTTCGATCCAGCAAAGCTACAGCAGTTTATATCCGGCTCTGTAGAAGTTGATACCGCCAAATTAGTTGAAAACCAAATCGAATTTATGCGCCAACAAACCGAGTTGTGGCAACAAGCCACCAAGGCTATGCTAGGAGAAAAGGCAACCGTGGTTGCCGAAGAGGCCCCCGGTGATAAACGTTTCGCCCACTCTGATTGGCGCGACAACCCCGTTTTCAGTTATCTAAAACAAGCCTATTTGATCAATTCGAAAATGCTTCAAGGCATGCTCGATACAATGAAATTTGAAGACCCCAAGTCTGCTGAGCAAGTGAAGTTTTACACGCGTCAATATATCAACTCGGTATCGCCAACTAACTACTTACTCTCCAATCCAGAAGTCTGTGAAGAAATTCTCAAAACCAAGGGACAAAATATGATCCACGGTATTGAGAACTTCATGCGAGACTTAGAGAAAAGCCCAATTGAAGCGTTCAAAATAACGCAAACTGACAACACTGCGTTTAAGCTAGGCGGGAACCTTGCCAATACGCCAGGTCGCGTCGTCTATCAAAATGCGCTTATTCAACTGATTCACTACACCCCGAAACACCAGCAAACTTATGCACGCCCCATTTTGTTTGTTCCGCCATTCATCAACAAGTACTACATCTTGGATTTGGAATCACGCAAGTCTATGGTGAACGGATTACTCAATGCAGGCTACAGTGTGTTTATGATTTCGTGGGTTAACCCCGATGCATCACTCGCTGATTACGACTTTGTCTCTTATATGAAATTGGGCCCTCTCGCAGCGCTGGATGCAGTAACGGCGATTACGGGGCAAGATAAAGTGAATCTCGTGGGCTTCTGTGTTGGTGGAACCTTGCTGTCAATGGCAAGTGCTTACTTACGTGCAAAAGGCGATGAGAGAATAGGCTCTGTCACATTACTTACTACCTTGCTGGACTTTAGCGAACCGGGAGAAATTGGCAATTACCTCACAGATGAAGCCTTGCCTATGTTGGAACAAAATGCCGATATAAAAGGGGTGTATGATGGCCGTATTCTTGGTTTAAGTTTCAGCTTATTGCGCGAAAACAACTTATTTTGGTCTTACTTTATCAACAATTACTTAAAGGGTAAGGACCCTGCTGCATTTGATATCCTGTATTGGAATGGTGATGCAACCAACATCACCGCTGCGTGTTTCAAACAATACATCCGTAACACCTATTGGGAAAACAAACTCAAAGATCCAGGCGGGATTGAAATTGATGGCATTGCCATTGATTTGAGCAACATTGACGTCCCGGTCTACTTTCTTGCGACCTTAGCAGACCATATTGTGTTGTGGCAGGGTGCATACAAAGGAACTCAACTGGTTGGAGGGGACAAACGATTTGTTTTGGCTGGTTCTGGGCATCTTGCAGGGGTGATTAATCCCCCGGAAAAAGGCAAGTATCCGCATTGGGTCAATGACACCCTTGATGCTGACCCCGCACGATGGTTTGACAATGCCACTAAAGTAGAGGGATCGTGGTGGCCAGATTGGTATCAGTGGTTACAAGGTCAAAACGCTGACAAAGTCACCGCGCCTCAACCCGGACAAGCTGATGATTTTCCTATCATTGAAGACGCACCAGGTAGTTACGTAAAGCGCCGTCTAGACTAATAGATAGTCTAGTGTCACTGACCACTCATCGATACCGGTGGCACAAGTCCTTTCTTGCAGTATGCGGGCTATGTGCGCTACTCTCAACTACCCGAACTGACGTATTTGAGTAGCGCGATGATCACGATAAAGAAGTACCCTAACCGGCGGATGTACGATACGTCTCGCAGTCAGTACGTTAATATCGATTACATCAAGTCGCTGATTAACCAACGTGAAGAATTTCGTGTAGTCGACTCAAAAACCGATGAAGACCTGACGAAAACGATCCTATTACAAATCATCAGCGAGTCTGAAACTAACGAAAACCAATCGCTCCTGACCAACTCATTGCTCAAACAACTTATCCGTTTTTACGATTCGGACATGCAGGCCTTCGTTCGCCAATATTTGGAACAAAGTATCGTCAGTTTTATTGAGCAACAAGACAAAGTTCAAGGCATGATGAAAAACATGGTCGATACCAGTCCTTTCGGTGTGTTCAATAAACTGATGGAACAAAACATGGATGCCTGGATGAAAACCACAAAACGGTCTAAAGACGACTAACGCCTCACAGGGCCTACATTCAGGGCTCTGCTGCATTGCAGCATAAAATAACCTATTGATAGAATATATCGTTCTAAGCGCTATGCTGCTTTGCAGCAAATAGTCCTTGATCACGTTTTGATCATTGTCTAATATCTAACCAACTACGGTGCTGCACCGCAGCAATTCATCCTCTTTCGCTAGGAGAAAAGTATGTTTGGTAAGTTTTCAGAGCAACTCAAGAAATCTGCTCAGCCTGTCAATTCGCTCGTCGCGCTCAATGCGAAAGCGTTTGAAGACCTGTCTCAACATCAAACAGAACTGTTTACAGGACTGTTGAGCGAGAGCGTGAAATACATGGAGAGTGTTACGCACCAAACAGAAGTCAAAGGTGTGATGGCGGCAAACTCGGCATTTGCAGAAGCGATGCGAGAGCGTTTCGCTAGCGTATCGAAAGACACGTATTCAACGCTAAGCACCATGGGCGAACAAGTAACGGAGGTGTTCAAGCAATCCATTGACACACCGGCCGTTGATGTACCCGCGGCGAAACCAACGCCCAAGGTAAAAGCGTCGCCTAAACCGGCAGCCAAGCCAGTGGCAAAAGCCGCTGCGCCAGCTGAAAAAATGGAACAAAAAACTGTCGTCGCGCCGACTGCCAAACCTGCAGCCGACGTCAAACCCGAAGTAAAAAAAGCAACACCCGTCGCCAAGAAAACAGCGACAAAAAAACCAGCAACGCGTACACGTAAAACAACGGCTGCGGCGTCTAAAGCGACCACAGCAAAAGCGACACCAAAAACCGACGCTTAACACTGTAACCTTTTTAAACTGCCACTGGAGAAAGACCCATGTTCGAACAATTCAACGAAACAATGAAAGATGCAATGAAGCCAGTTACAGATTTGGCGACATTGAATATGAGCACAATGCAAGATTTAGCAGAAAAGCAAAATACATTGCTTTCGACTTTGCTATCTGACGGCATGGCGTTTGTTGAGAAAGCAAGCCAGCAAAAAGACGTAATGAGCCTAGCTGAAGCGCAAAAAGCGTACTTCGAGGGTTTCCAAGAAACACTCACTGACGCAGCAAAAACAAACTACAGCATTCTATCTGAAGCGCAGCAAAAAGCCGGCGAAATGATGAAAGTGATGTCTGAAGATATGACTAGCAAGTTTTCTACTGCTAAGTAATTAGTAAGTACCTACAAACAAGGAATCGTTTGGGCTAACTGACGATTCCTTTTTTTGTGAAAGGGCAGTCCGTTTTCAGTTGGTGGCTAAAATGCCCCTAATCACTGGCAAGCGCCCCCTTTCTGACCGTCGACTCTTCGAGGAATGATGCATGAATTACCAAGCCTATGACTATCTCACCCGAGGTGCACAAATAATGCACGAAGGGTTTAGTTTAATGAATGACATTGCTAATCATCCTGCTAATCCCTTTAGCCATTCCATACCGGGGCGCATTACCCGAGCAACGCTAGAAACGGCAATGCGGCTCACTCGACGCTATGAAAAGTTGGGGTTCAACATTGACGACATTCACATAGATGGCCAGCTCTATCAAGTCCGCGAAGATGTAGTGTTGAGCAAACCGTTTTGCGATTTAATGCATTTTAATCGCGTTGGCCACAGTGAAGACCATAAAGTCCTTCTCGTTGCGCCACTATCCGGCCACCACGCAACGTTACTCAAAGGCACAGTTGAAGCCTTACTACCCGATCATGAGGTATACATCACTGACTGGGGCGACGCGAGAGAAGTCCCTTTGAGTGAAGGGCCGTTTTCATTTGATTGCTATGTTGAATATTTGATTGAGTTTCTCGAATTTTTGGGCCCTGATACGCATATGATTGCGATTTGTCAGCCTACTGTTCAAGCGCTGATCGCAACTGCCGTAATGGCAGAGCACAAAAACACCTGCGTGCCTCAATCGTTAACCTTAATGGCAGGGCCACTGGATACCAGCAAAAATCCAACACGCGTAAATGATTTTGCCCACGAACACCCCATGTCATGGTTCAGAAATGTCGCCATTATGAAGGTACCATACGGCTATCCAGGCGAAGGGCGAGAAGTGTACCCTGGCTTTATGCAGTTGGGCGGGTTCATCAGTATGAATCAACAAAGCCACAATAAGAAATACATGAACTTCTTCCAAAACCTTGTGTTTGGTGAAGAAGAAGATGCGGATCGATTTCGCGCGTTTTACGACGAGTATCTAGCGGTATTGGATATGCCCGCAGAATTTTATTTAGAAACCATAGAACGGGTTTTTAAGAAAAATGAAGTCGCTAAAGGTGCCATCACCTACAAAGGCCAACCCGTTAATTTTGAAGCCATTGATGATACTCCCCTGCTTACCGTGGAGGGTGCAGAAGATGACATTTGCGGTCTAGGTCAGACAGAAGCAGCACAAACTATTTGTAAAAGTCTACCCAAAAGTATGCGTCGCCACCACGTTCAGCCCGGTGCAGGTCACTATGGTATTTTCAGTGGATCTAAATTTAGGAAGCACATCCGACCGTTAATCACCGACTTTATTCACAAGTACACCTGATAAGCTCGATCAACGCAGGTAAATTGGGGTAGCATGAGGTTACCCCAGTTTAAGCGGTTTTTTTATGATTCGACGCGTTTGTTTTTCCTTGGTTTCTCTTTTCTTTGTTCATCAGGCACAAGCAGCAATAGTCACTGCTGAAGACTTTGAGGCCTGTAAGGCGCAATGGCAAACATCGGCAGCCGAGCGTCATTTTAGTGACGTCACTGTCAATCAAATCATCCCTTCTCTTTTGCTTCAAAAGCGCGTATTGGAACTCGACAAAAGCCAACCTGAATTCGTACAAACCTTCCCTGGCTATTTTACCAAGCGGGTAACCAACTGGCGGGTCTCTAAAGGTCAAGCTATGTATAAAAAGCACAAGACCTTACTGAAAAAACTCAATGACAAATACGGCATACCACCTCACTATCTTCTTGCGTTTTGGGGACTGGAAACCAATTTTGGTAGTTATAAAGGAAAGATGCCCGTACTGGATTCATTAGCCACCCTCGCATGTGACAAACGTCGGTCAGACTACTTCACGCAAGAACTTATGGTTGCTTTGCACCTGATGGAACGCGAGAACCTCTCGCAAGATATTATGGTTGGCTCGTGGGCCGGCGCTATGGGGCATACGCAATTTATGCCTTCAGCTTACCTCAATTACGCCGTTGATGGTGATGACGATGGACAAGTCAATTTGTGGGAAAGTGAAGAAGACGCACTAACATCGGCGGCAAATTTCCTCGCTCAGTTAGGTTGGAAACCAGGATACCGCTGGGGCAGAGAAGTAAAATTGGCGGCTAACTTCAATTACGAGTCGGCGGGCATTCAAGCGAAACGCTCGATGGTACAATGGGCTGAGTTAGGTGTATACCAAGCAGACGGAAGTACATTGCCCACTGCGGATATTCAAGCCTATCTCGTCGTGCCCGCAGGCAGCGATGGCCCAGCGTTTTTAGCCTACACTAATTTTAACGTTATCATGCGTTGGAATAATTCTGAGTTTTACGCCATTGCAGTGGGACATCTGGCGGATCGTATTGCCGGCGCAAAACCGCTGATTCAAGCACTACCTGACTTACCCGCGTACAGTCGCCTACAGATAAAACAATTGCAACAGCGTCTCAATGAACGCGGTTACGATGTAGGTCGACCAGATGGTATTATTGGGCCTGCCACGCGCAAGGGAATTCGCGCGTTTCAAAGTGCCGAAAGCTTAGTTGCAGATGGATTTCCATCACTTAACGTCATGGAAAAATTAGGTGTTGACTTACCCGCTCCCTCGGATGAGAACACAACAACCTAGCGCCAGATCGCATAAACAAACCGTCTACTTAGAGTAACGGTCACATCAATATGCAGTGTTGTCTCAATGCATCTTGCCTTGCAGAAAACATGCACAAAAAAGGCGAGTATCTACTCGCCTTTTTATATCGCCGTCGTGCGATTAGTACATGTGCTGACCACCATTAATAGACAAGGTAGACCCTGTCATGAAGCCCGCTTTATCAGAGATCAGAAACATCACCGCATCGGCAATATCCTCAGGCTTACCTAAGCGGCCAACGGGAATCGTTGCAATGATTTTCTTTAAGACTTCTTCGGGAACCGCGCGCACCATATCGGTATCGACATACCCAGGAGCAATAGCATTAACGGTTACACCTTTAGCCGCAGTTTCTAACGCCAACGCCTTGGTGAAGCCGTGAATCCCTGATTTTGCTGCCGCGTAGTTAACCTGACCATATTGACCAGCTTGGCCATTGACTGAACCAATGTTAACGATTCGGCCAAAACCACGCTCGCGCATGCCATTGATAACACTGCGACACGTATTGAAACACGATGCCAAGTTAGTTTGAATCACAGCGTCCCATTGCTCAAAGTCCATTCTGTGCATGGTGCCATCACGAGTGATGCCGGCATTATTGATAAGAATATCAACAGGGCCATAATCGTTCTCGATTTGCTCGATTGCCATATTCGTCTTTTCAAAGCTAGATACATCAAACTTGAAAGACGGTATCCCCGTGCGCTCGGTGAACGCTTTTGCAGCCTCGTCATTACCGCCGTAATTCGCCACAACAGTGTAGCCAGCGTCCTTCAATGTCGTACAAATTGCCTCACCGATACCGCGGGTCCCACCTGTAACCAGAGCTACTTTAGCCATGGCATTTCTCCTTTTTTACGGTTGCTCAATTTTTCAACTTTAGTCTATTAAGCACATATAAAAGAAAGATGACAATAGCGGTATAAGACCTTGGTGTTAGTACATTTTTTACGCTAAGTTAATGATTTGTAAACAACAAAATAAAGTGATTAAAAATCAAACCGTTGAGTTTGGAGACCTTTTTGTAAAAGGGCTAGTGGTCGGATCATCTGTCCAACACTTTTGGAATTAATTGACGATACTACTCATGAATATTGCTTTGGCAACCAGACGTAGGTATCGCTCGCTTCAGTTCGGATCAGTGTTCGAAAGCTTGGTATTGGAACAGTGCTTGCTCATACTGTGCGCGTGCCGATAAAGGACCGGACTTCGATAATTCGATGGCGTGTTTAATATGACTCAGGGCTCTTTCGCGCTCTCCTTTTTTAGAAGCGACTTGAGACAACCAATAATAAGCATCAGGATCTTTATCTGCTATTTTCGACCACAAAGAAAACGCAGCTTCGGCTTGTTCATAGTCTCTTAGTCGCATTAACCGATTACCAAGTGAACGCAATGAGTTGGGGTTTCTTTTGATATTCGTGGGAATCGAGATTGTGACACCATATCGTCGACTGAGGTTAGCGTAATGAGCCTTGATTTTGGTGAGTGCCTGGCCATCTGTAAGATTCATTCCCTTAAACTGTTGATGTTCCTGTCGGGGAAAAACCAAGTTCATCGCGTTGGTAAAAGCTGGGATAACGACAGGGTAATGTCCGAAGTGCTCGATGTGCTCAATGTTATAAGTGATCTGAGTTGCAAATGCCGACAATCCCTTTGAAAGCCTCTCAGCATTAGCCAAATGCCTTGGTTCTCGCCGCGCTTCGAATGCGGCAGACGCAATGTAAATATACTTATTGTTCAACGTCCCCAATTTTGCAGTTGCCAATATTTTATCCACCAAGCTTTCCTGCTTGGTGTAACCTAAACCTAATAAATCGGTGGAGGCCATCAAGATGTATGCGTCAAACAAGTCAGGTTGATTCAGCATAGTGTGAATCCCCATGTAAGCCGTCGGTGACATACCAACAAAGGTTCTGAATTGGTTTGCGCGGTAATGAGTTTCAAGGTAAGGCATTAACTCATCGCGTAAAAACCGCCAAAATGGCTGAGCTGCATTAGCGTCGTTGTTTTGAAAGGCATAGACCAACCCTGTCGTTTCATCATATGGCCAATTATCGGTACTATGCACATAACTTCGCGGAAGCAATGGCCACACATCCGTGTTTAACGATACTACGATAGATTTTGGTAACGCGGCAGTATTACTCAAATGTGCAGTAATACCGGAAATGCTTTGCGATAAAGTCCAGCCATCCATTGTTACTATCACCGGATATCGAGTTGTCGTTGAGTCGAGTTCAAATCCATTCGGCAGGTAGATATCTATCACTTCATCTGACTTCAAAAACGTTGAAGAGAAGACAATTCTCTTGCCAAATGGTAGAGGTTCACTTTGAACTTGAACATTTCCTATCGAGAACCTTGAAATGAGCAATAGTAAGAAGACAATAGTCACGCGAGTCGACATAAAAAGACCCCCCTTTATATTTAGGTCTACTTTAGAACATAAACCTCACCGGACAATGGGTATTGCTTTGTGAAGAGGAATAAATGAGACAAACGGTGGCCATGACGTAATTCCAAAAGTCTCACATACGACTTTTTACTTTGGTTGTCGCCTGCGCGGTTGCAGGATCATCGGGCCAGAAATGCTTTGGATAACGCCCTTTCATTTCTTTTTGCACGTCGACATAGCTTCCCCGCCAAAAGCCCCCCAGATCTTGGGTGGTTTGAATGGGTCGACCTGCTGGATTAAGTAGCTCAATCGTCACGGTCAGTTTGTTATCTGCCACCAAAATAGGTTCGGCTAACCCATACATTTCCTGCATTTTCACCGACAGTTTGACACCGCCGTTTTCAAGGTAAGTCAATGACCGCTGATGGCCACTGGGCACAGGTATAACACTAGGCATAAACTGGTTAATAGCGTCTTGTTGAGGCCATGATAATGACTGAGTAAATACACTCACCCAATCGAGTTTGGCAATATCTTGAAGGTCAACACAACGTCCTAATTTGTCTACACTCACTTGCGACAGAGCGTCGAGTAACCAGTCTTTATCAATATTAGGCCAGTCAATACCGCCGTCATAGGCAGCAGGTTGGCGCAGCGCTATCGATTTGGCGTTATTGAGTTTAAAAAACCATTGCCAAGCAGGCGCATTCATCGGCCATTGCTTTAATTCTGTTTGGGCTAAGTAATCAAGCCAAGCTTGCGCTATGGCGTCAGGTGACTTTTGCTCAGAAGGCACTTGTTCGATCACTAATCGTTTGTACAGCAGTACATCCTCACTGCGAAGACGTTGTTTTTCCTTGTCAAATCGAACCAGGGTTTGGCGCGAAAACTCATCGCGCATTAGATCTTCAAACAACGGATATGTCAGTGGTATCGCAAGCGAAATGGAGACCTCCGAGCCTTTGAACTGACCTGCCAATATCACCATCCAGTCTATCGGCTTACCCTGATATCGGGTTAATTGCGCCCCGCAGCCCGATGCCATGGTATAGTTATTGTCGTTTCGGCGTTTCGCTATGCGGTCAGAAAAACACAGCATAGCGGCCAAAACAATAGCCTTGTCGTCGATATCTTTTGGCGCAGCAATAGCAGCTTCCCCCCCGAGTAGCCCCCATAATCGCCGAGCTTGTTTTAGCCATTGCTGATATACATAACCATTGATGTGATGCCATTGGTCAAGCAGATTAAACGCTTCGTTTTTCCCCATTCCCTCTTCCACCCACGCAACCAAATAACATGCTGCGCTCAGTATCAAAGGCATATCGTGCTGCTTCGCATAGCGCTGGCAACTCAGTAAACCAGCGCCATGTTGAGGGGAAGTGGGAAAAGCAGAGAGCTGCCTTCCCTTGGCAGTGATAAGACCGCTACTATCGATTGCCTCGATATCCGATAAAACCCGTTCACTGTATTGCAGTTGCCCTCTCGAGGGTTGTGTGAGAAGCGCCATGTCAGTAATGCGTGTTCCCCAAGCGAGTGCGTCAAGCGTCACGGCCGTGGTATCTTGGGACAGAATTTGTGGTGTAATATCTCTTGCAAGACGATGTTGATTATCTTGCCCCCACAGCCGGTAACAATGCCCGGCTTGCACACGCCCTGCGCGTCCTTGGCGTTGGGTTGCCGACGCCTGTGATATCATTTGCAAAGACAGCTGAGTTAATCCAGACGCTGGGTGAAAAAACGCTTGTTGCTCCCTACCGCTATCAATGACAACCGTGATCCCAGGTAGCGTCAAACTGGTTTCCGCGATGTTAGTCGAGAGAATAACCTTCCTGCCACCAGCTGAAGCTGGCTGAAGAGCCTGTTGCTGGGCATCTTGCGACAATCCCCCAAAGAGCGGTACAACGCTTACACCTGCACTATTGAGCGTTTCCGATAGACGTTGAAGCGCGCGATTAATCCATCTTGCACCAGGCAAAAACACCAAAATATCCCCTTCGTGTTGGTTTATGGCTTCCAACACACAACGCGTTGACACATCAACAATGTCATCGTGTTTGATATTGCCAATATAATGGGTTTCAATCGGAAACTGCCTACCTTCGCTTTGCAGTGATAACGCGTCGGGCATTAATGACTGCACCTCATCGACATCAAAGGTCGCTGACATGACAAGCAGGCGCAAATCATCACGCAATCCCTGTTGTACCTCTAGCGCAAGAGCGAGGCCATAATCACTGTGGATACTGCGTTCATGAAATTCATCAAAGATAATAAGAGACACACCGTCAAGCTCGGGGTCAGATTGAATCATCCTCGCCAACACGCCTTCGGTAATCACCTCTATTTTAGTTTTACCGCTTGTGCGTGTATCGCCTTTAATCCGATACCCTACGGTTTCGCCAACGTCCTCGCCACATTGCGACGCAAGAAAACTCGCTAAACTACGCACGACTACTCGACGAGGCTGCATCAATAGGATTTTCCCGTCTAACGATTCACTCAGTAGTGTTAAGGGCACCAAGGTAGATTTACCCGCGCCAGGGGCAGCCTGAAGAATAACGTCGCGCCCATCACGAATAGCATCAATTAAAGGACGAATAATCTGAGATACAGGGAGGTTTTCACCAAAGTGAGACAAGGGAATAACACCTTTTCCTATGCAAGTTCAAAAACTAATACTACCATTATCCGTGCTATTACAGGTCTTTGTATAGTTAGTATCAATTAACAAAAGGAGCATCGCCCCCCTACAGACGCCTCAAACCACGAACAGAAAATAACGCTTCGCTGTATTTTTGCAGCGGCATGGATAACACATATCATGACGAATCAGGTGACTTATGCGCTTATTTATTGGTTTGGATCTCTCACAAGAAAGTAAATTGGCTCTCGACGATTGGCGCTTCAATGCGTTACCAGAGCTTTGTTTTACGCCAAGAACAACACACGGACACGCTCAACCAAGAGCTATCCCGCCCAAAAATTTTCACATTACACTGTGCTTTTTAGGTCAGGTGGAACATCGCAACCTAGATGATTTAATAGACAGACTAGATGAAATCAGTTGTGAACCGATTTCCTTACAACTGGACACGACTGGTTACTGGCAAACGCCCAAAATTATGTTTGCGGCGCCGACAACACCACCTGAAGCCATCATGACTTTGGCCAAACAATCAAGAAAAGCGGCACGAGGCGCCAGAATAGAGGTTGAGAACCGCCCATATCGTCCACACGTAACCTTAGTGCGTAAAGCTAATAGCACTATGCCACCACCGTTGTTTTCACCTCAAATTGATTGTCATTTCGATCGTTTTCACTTGTTTGAATCTGTCTCAACGCCCAGTGGCGTTGCTTACCCAATTCGTCACTCCTGGTCATTGCGCCCTGCAATGAGTTTGAGAGATCAGTTAAAAAATGGACTAATTGGTTAAATTCTTGACACGTCCCCTTTACACCAGACGTCTAGATGGGTAAAAAGGGGACATTATTATTTATTCGTAATGCCAACATGCAACCAACGTATCGTTTAGTTATAGATTGTCCCGACCAAGTCGGTATCGTAGCCAGTGTTTCACAATTCCTTGCAGAGCACGGTGCGACTATTGTTGAAGCCAGTCACCACACTGATCAACAAACGGGTTGTTTCTTTATGCGCCATGAAATTCGCGCCGACTCTATTCAACTTAACTATCAGAGTTTTATTGAAGAATTCACACCACTCGCCAACGAATACCGCATGAACTGGAAGCTATCAGAGTCAACGCAAAAACCTAGGGTCGCGCTATTGGCAAGTCTGGAATCTCATTGTTTGGTGGATATTCTACATCGTTGGCATACGGGTGAATTGGCTTGTGATATTCCCTGTATCATCGCTAACCACCCTCAAATGAAACAATTTGCCGATTGGTACAAAGTCCCTTTTCATTGGGTTGATTTTAAATCTTTGGGCAAAGAGGCGGCGTTCCAACAGATCGCTACGTTACTTCGAGAATACAACATTGACTTAACGGTACTTGCGCGTTTCATGCAAATTTTACCCGACTGGTTGTGTGAAGAGCTGGGTGGCAAAGCCATCAACATACATCATAGTTTCTTGCCATCTTTTGCGGGTGCCAAGCCTTATCAGCAAGCCTATGATCGCGGGGTTAAACTAATTGGAGCGACCTGCCACTACGTCACCAAAGACCTTGATGAAGGGCCGATTATTGAGCAAGCGGTGAAACGCATTAGCCACAGTGATACGGCTGCAGACATGGTAAGAAAAGGGAAAGACTGTGAAGTGAATGCCCTGGCCCATGGCGTGAGGTATCACTTAGAAGACCGCGTCATTATTCACCGCAATAAAACAGTGGTTTTTGCCTAATAAAAACACGCGGGCTATGCCCGCTTTTTTAGGCGTGTCGACAACGATAAAATAAGAACGTAGGCCTACTCGTCAGTCGCTCGTAATAATGCTCAGACCGTGATTTCAGCGACTCAGGCACATGTCCCTCAGTAAGTTGCTCAATCACCATATTAGCTTGACTAATCGCAGATGTGACATCACTCAGTGGTCGTCGATAATAACTCACAGTCTCTGGCCGCCCCAAGGTATTCCACTGTTGGGTGATCAACTCAGTATCATAGTACCGACCACTCGGAGAATCGGCAAAATCTACAATAGGATGATGGGTTGAAAAAGCAAAAATCCCCCCCTTTTTGAGAACACGAGCAATATCGTCGAACAAGGGTTGAAGATCGGGTAAGTAGTGAATCGTCAGAGGGCAAATTACGACATCAAATGCTTGGCTATTCTCTTGGGGTAAGCCCAATTGTAAGTCATGCTGATAACAGTGATGAGCGTTGCCGAGTTTTTTCTGCGTAATGGCAACCATATCTTTTGACGCATCTAATGCAGTAATTCGGGCGCCTTTTGAAGCCAAATCTTGAGCATATACGCCTGGGCCGCATCCCAAATCCAGTACAGTCTTACCATCGACATCTGGTAGTAGGCGCATTAGTGAAGGTCTCTCGTACTCGCCGTTGTAGATATTCGATGTGATTGCCTCATCGTATTCGTGGGCAAATTCGGTGTACATCTTACTGGCCATGGCATCTCCAATTTATCAACAAACAGGATTCAATGGCCTATATTAAACGCTTTTCGCCATTGGGTCGGCAAGGTATCGAATCTTTTTCTAAAGTGTTTTCTAAAAACCTGCTCACTAGCAAAACCCGCCTTCTCCGCAACATTAGTAATTGATAGCGAGGACTCCTCTAGCAGCAACAATGCATAGTTGAGGCGCTGATGAATAAGCCACTGAGTAAATCCTACTCCGTAAGACTTTTGAAAATGTCGATTAAAACTTCTTACACTCATCGCACAGTGCGACGCGGCATGTGTCAGAGAATAAGGTTCACCGATATGATTAACGACGTAATCGATAAACGTAGCCAAGCGACTATCACTCGGACGCGCAGGTATGGGCTGCTGAATAAACTGGTTTTGACCACCACCTCGACTTGGTGCAGCGACCATCATTCTGGCAACTTGATTTGCGATATTGTTGCCTCTAAGTTTGCGTAGTAAATACAAACAACAGTCTATTGCGGCAGCGCTACCCGCCGACGTCACAATATTTTCAGCATCGATGTAAAGCGGGTTAGACTCGAACTTAACACGGGGAAACTTATCCGCGAATTCGTGAGCGTAACGCCAGTGCGACGTCGCAGTTTTGCCATTCAATACGCCTGCATAACCCAGCGCAAATGCGCCGGTACATAAACCCACAAGCGTGACACCACGAGAGGTAGCGACCTCTAGCTTTTGCGACAAGGCATCATTTATTTCCAGATCAATGGGCCAGCTAGGAAAAATGACCATATCCGCCTTTGCGATATAGTCCCAGTCAGCTTGGGCTGCCACCACCAAGCCCGAGCTAGTCGTAATACTTCGACGTTGTTCAGTGCATACTTTGACTTCATATGGCTCATGGTCAATTGCCATTGCATCATGAAACACCGCGATTGGAACGGAAAGGTGAAAAAGACTGATAGCATCAAAGGCGACAATCGCAATATTCACAACACCTCCAATTTGGCCTAAAAGTAATATTAATAACCATTTTAGCCATGCCACACAACATTCGAAAGACCTACAATAAACCGAATGACTTTTTTGGACGCCATATGATGCAAATCAACACCCACTATCCGCTCGCAGACCAGATACTAAGTACATACGTCGATGTTATTGGCAAAGACTTCGACGGATATCGCAATCACGTAACCAGAATGCTCAATTATTGTCATTTCCTCATGCCTGATTACACTGAGCAGGACAGTCAAAAATGGCAAATCGCCGCCGCATTTCACGATATTGCATTGTGGACACACGATCGTGTGGATTATTTAGTGCCCTCATACGAGGTTTGTAATGCTTACCTGCAAGAGCAGAACAAGATGGCTTGGCAGCACGAAATACAAGTTATCATAGATATGCATCACCTGATCACGCCATATAAAGGGCCACACCAACGATTGGTTGAAGTATTTAGGCAAGCTGATCTCATCGATTTTTCTTGGGGACTAATTAAAAACGGGGTCGATCGTCAATTCATCCAAGCGGTAAAATCCGCTCTGCCAAACGCTGGCTTTCACGCATGCTTGGGTCGTTTCACATTAAAACAACTCGCACGAAACCCATTGAGGCCAGCGCCCATGATGAGGGTAAAGAATATCTACCGCGATAGCCCCAAACAGCTCAAGAATCGACATCAAGAAAATGACTGAGTAGTGCTGGATCATAGGGATAATCGTAAGCACTGAGAGCCTGCTTTACATCATCCACGGTTTTGGTTTGCACCAGCGTCAGTGTATCTGGGGTGATTTTTTCTTTGGAAATCTGTAGCGGTATAGCCTTAGGCTCTCCATAGTGAATCTCCAAGCAATAACCCAAAGACGCTGCATGAAAACTGTTTTTACCAATCACCTGTAATGCTCTTGGTGTACCTAGTTCCCATAACCGTAAATCAATAAGCCCGGCAATTTGTCCATTGTATTGGTTTAAAAAGACGTTAATCTTCTGAACGAATTGTTTTGCAATGGTTTCGCTCCACGCGCCGAAAGGCCGCACCATAATAAGCTGGTGATTTTGTACCAAGTCGAATCGAGCGTGAGAACGAGACACGATATTCATGCCATTGTGGGCTGAGGTTACCTATTAGCATAAAAACGCTTTTTCTATTCAGCAAGTTTTTGGCTAAAGACTAAGAATGTATTGATGTATAAAGAGAAATAGCATTACCGAGCACGCACAACCATACGCAGGTATACAAAATCATACCCAAAAGTCATCTGACCAGTCAAAAAGCTGCTATAATCCTCCCGTTTTGCCAGTGAAAGCAGGAAGCACGCACCACAACATAATACTAAATACATGATTTATTTAAAATAATGGCAAAGCATGCGCTTATATATTTATTCATACCTTTAGGTTAGTTGTCATTTGAAAAAATTGGTTGTTATGCGTGCACTTTTACTTTCATTTTTAATATCATTTTCTGCTGTTTCACCTGCGTACGAGTATGTGATCAATGTCTCTGAGAGTCTTGATAATTCCGTTGCTGGAGAGTACTTGGAGAAGTACCTCACACTAGCCTATGAGAAGGTTGGTATTACCCCTACATTTAAATATTATCCATCGGGTAGAGGACTTCAGAAAGTATCAGCTGGCGAACTAGATGCCGATGCAGGGCGCTTGCACCCCGTAATGCAACACTACAGGGGCTTAACCCGTGTTGACGAGCCGTTAGGTGAAGTTCAATTTGGCGTATTTTGTTTACAAAGCAGTGGATGCAATAGCTCACCAGGTACCTACTATGGCAGTCAGTCGGGGTCTGAAATGTCTAAAATGGTCTGCTCTGAAAATGACTTGGCCTGTATTCCTATGAGTAAAGCCTACGATTTAGCCAAGCTTCTGGAAGCATTTCGGGTATCAGGGTTATTACTGCCGTTACACAATGCGCCAGAAGTATTGTGTCACCTGAACAATAAACAGGTTTACTATCGCACTTTTCCGTCGAGTACGTTTTTTAGCTATCACTATTTAAGTGACAAAAACAAAGGGCTACATGGTGCGCTCTCCGATGCCATTCGGGAACTTAAAGAGGAAGTGGATGTTTCTTCGATTCTGGGCAATACATGGAAAACTCGTCTCAACGCCTGCCGCGTCCTTTTGGAGGATGCGGACAAGAGTATCAGTTAGCATGACTTAACCAATACTTCGACCGAGCGCAATAAACCCCGCTCCTCCTACCAAGAGTAATATTGATAACCCAAGCGCATTCAGTGCCACCCGCGTCGCCCCCAACTGGCGGACATTGGTAAATTCGTAGGGGTAGAAATGAGTCCAGACTCCGTGAAACGCTGTGTAAGCGGCGTAACACAATGGATAGACTAACCACCAGCCAATCGAATTGTAGTGTAAGTCGGTTTTGTCAACATGCACAGCCCAGTACAGAAGTGTGAGCAACGGGGTCACACCGTGTGCGAATAGGTCAGAGATACGGTCGAGAAGTGCCAGTCGCTGCCAACCGTATAGCAAGTAATTGCCCAGCCCGACGGTTACCAAATAGAATACAATGGCCGTCGATACATTGGCATCTTGTGCAAAAGCAGACAATGACGGAAACACGCCAAATTCAATAGTGAGGAGCCAAAACCAAACTAACAAGTTAGTCAAAATAGTGTAATAGCTCAGGTACTTCCAGACTACCAACAAAATGGCATCACTACCCCGGTTTTTAAGCTCCCTAGACAAGCTAATCACCAGTGCAAAGGTCAGTGTCAGAAATATTCCCATTTAACAGCGTCCTATGCTGGATAGCCCCAAAAAAGGTTAGCGGATAAAGTAACCTATTGGCCGCCAAGCCCCGCCAGATTTAACCATCGGCAAGGTCTCTACCCGATTATTTTCGCCAACGACTGTCGACGTGTATTCAATAATCACGTACTGCCCTGTAGGTAAATTTGGGAGCGAGTTTGTAAACGTGACATTAGCGACAGCTCGGTTTTCAACTCGACCAAAGCGTTGTCTTGCATTCTCGACAGCCTGCTTCCAAGCAGTCGATGTGACGAGAGGCTTCACTGAATCATCGAGGCTTTTCCAACTCGCCTGGAAGTCGTCACTATCCAATAATATGAACCAATGCTGAGCCGCCGCTTCGGCTTCATGCTGCTCCGATGCGTTAACCCCAATTTGCTCGCCATCTTGTGCACCAGCCGTCAACCAAATGGGCATCACAATAGCAATAAAGGCGGCAACCACGGCGGCATACCACTTCAGAGCTTTATTGTGAATAACAGGCTCTGTGTGCAAGACGTTGTCGGCGACATGCGATGGCGCTTCAACTACGTTCTGCATCAAATCACCAGGCACCTTATCCAAAGCTTGTGCTACCGCCTTAACCGACTCAGGTGAACCTGTTCCGTCGTTTTCAATACGCTGAACCGTTCTCAGGCTCAATTCAGCCACATCCGCTAGGTGCTGCTGACTCCATGCTTTGTGCTTCCGTAACGTGACGATGACGTTCGAATCTATCTTCATATCCATAGCCTATACTCCTTCATCTCTGGATGAAAGAAGTCTGAAAAATACCCTGAATATTGTCTACGTCAGTTTTACGACAGCTTACGACAATTAGCGTTATTACGGGTTTAAACCCACTATTTAAATTAGTGTTCACTATCGTAAATGAATAAATCGAAATCGGACACTCTTTCGGCGCTAAAACGTCGACACTAAAGCGAAACAAACAAAAAACAACAATATATCAGCAGCTTACAAAAATTTATGACATTGGCACGCTCTTCGCTATAGCTAGTCCATCACAACTATCAACGAGATGATTAAGATGGATATTCCCGTTACAGCTCAATCGAAGTGGACACTTGGCCCTCGTATAAAAACCATAGGAGGCGTCGTTGTCTTAGTCGTATTAGCCTTTCTCTCTCAACGGTTTTTCACGTCAGCACTGCCCTCTATAGAGCAAGAAAACGTTTGGGTAAGCGAAGTTAAGCAAGGTGATTTTATTAGAGAAGTGCGGGGGGTGGGCGTATTAGTCCCCTCTGAAATTCGCTGGATTGCGGCAATATCTGACGGCCGAGTTGAACGCGTGTTAGTCAAACCCGGTGCCGTTGTCACGGCCGACACGGTTATTGCAGAACTCTCTAACCCTGACTTAATGAGTCAAAGACAGCAAGCCCAGTGGGACCTCGATGCCGCTGAGGCGAACCTACTCGCGCTTGATGCGCAATTGCAAGAACAAACATTGGAGCAAGAGCTCTTAGTCACTCAAGCCCAGATGGCACTGGAATCTGCCAAGCTCAGAGAAAAAGCAGAAAAACCATTAGCGGAGAAACATATTATCTCTGAACTCGATTTTGCCAATACGCAACTTCAAACCGCGCAAAAGCAAACCGAGCTGAAAATTCGCCTGAAAACTCAACAACGCAGAACTGAAGTGGTCAATGCCAAATTACGGGCAGAAGAAGCAAATGTGCTCAAGTATCAAAACCTAGTCGATTTGTACGATCGTCAAATCAATGCACTTAAAATTACTGCTGACATTGATGGCGTTTTACAACAAGTATCGGTGGATGTGGGTCAACGGGTCGAGATTGGCAGTAACGTTGCTCAAGTCGCCAATCCAGCATCGCTCATGGCCGAACTTCAGGTGCAGGAAAACAGAGTTCAAGATTTACAGATTGGGCATCCTGTCACAGTCGACACTCGCAATGGTCTCGTCGAAGGTATCGTTAAGCGCATCGATCCTCGCGTGCAAAACGGAAACGTACAAGTCGACGTTACCTTGGTTAGCCAACTACCCAGTGGCGCACGCCCTGATTTAAGTATTACGGGCACCATCACCGTCGAACATATCGCGGACACACTTTACGTCGAGCGCCCCGTTGGGACAGTCGCACAAAGCCAAATTAAGCTTTTCACATTGACGTCTGATGCAAGCCAAGCAAAGCAGCGGGATATTACCCTCGGTAAAGCTTCGGTATCTACTATTCAAATTATTGCGGGTTTACAACCCGGTGATCAGGTAATCGTTTCAGATATGTCTGAATTTACTCAATTTAATGCGGTACAGTTAACGCAATAGCGCGTATTTGGAGAATAAACATGGCAACACCTATTATCTCACTCAAAAATATCAGCAAGATTTTTCGAACGGATGAGCTGGAAACTCACGCGCTATCAGGGATCGAGTTTGATATTCACGCTGGCGAATTTTTGTCAATTGCCGGCCCCTCGGGTTGCGGTAAATCCACTTTACTGTCCATCCTCGGGTTACTCGACGCTCCCACACACGGCAGCTACTTAATCAATGGCAAGCCTACGGAGTCACTTAACTTAGACCAACGCGCATTGTTGCGATGCCAATCGATTGGTTTCGTATTCCAGGCCTTCAACCTCATCGGCGACTTGAATGTGTTCGAAAATGTCGAACTACCGCTGACTTACCGCAATGATTTAACTAAGGCGCAGCGTAAGCAGAAAACTGAAGTTGCACTCGAAAAAGTAGGGATGAGTCACCGCCAACGACATTTTCCAGGCCAACTATCCGGTGGTCAACAGCAACGAGTTGCAGTCGCAAGAGCATTAGTGTGCGAGCCTAGCTTGCTATTGGCGGATGAACCAACGGGCAATCTTGACTCCAAAAATGGTGAGGCCGTTATCCAATTACTCAACGACCTCCATAAACAAGGGACAACGATATGCATGGTTACCCATGACAGTCGATACGCCGATATCGCTGACCGCGTCATTCAGCTGTTTGACGGCAAGATGGTCGACGAGCAAATACCTGTGCACCCGATGGCAGCTAATCAATAGGAGAGCATCATGGAACGCTTCTTTGACGATTTGAGATTTGGTGCACGCAGCTTGCGAACCAACCCCACTTTCGCCTTGATTTCTATTCTGACGCTTGCATTAGGGATTGGGATCACTACTGCGATGTTCACCCTTGTGAATAAAGTATTACTGCAACCACTTCCCTTTCCCAACGCGCAAGAAATTGTTTATGTCGGCGCGTACAATCAAAAGAAAAAAACGTTTAATCAAAGTCTCAATATCGGTTTTTATGAACAAGTAAAACAAACCGAGTCGCCGATAGATACTCTGTCATTCTTTGCTTATGATCAGGTCACGCTTGCCCGTGGCGACCAACACATTCCTTACACGGTATTGATCACCAGCCATAATTATTTGTCGATGTTTGGCGTCGAGCCAATCATTGGCAGATGGTATGAAAAGAGCGATATCAACACCCAATCCGTTGTCATCAGCTACGACATATGGCAAGACGAATTTGACCTAGATGAGGCGATCTTGTCTCGCTCGATCACGGTGAATGGTCAAGATTTTACAGTGTTGGGAGTGATGCCGAAACACTACTCAAATACAGGTTTTATGTCAGTAGACTTTTGGCAACCTATCGACCAGCTCAAACGCCCCGTTACTATGGTTGGCAGACTAAAACGCGACTTGAGCATCGACCAAGCGATGCAGCAGTCAGCGGGATTACAACGTATGCTCGACAGAGACAACGCTGACGGTGAGCAAACGTGGATAATCAAATATACCCCCCTTCTCGACTCGATTGTCAACGACAGTAAATCGTCACTGTATTTGCTGCTAGCGTCTGTCTGTGCCGTTTTCCTTATCGCCGTTCTCAATGTGGTCAACCTGACGTTTGCTCAATATACCAACCGTACTCAAGAACTTGCGGTTCGAGTGTCTGTCGGCGCGTCTAGAGGTCGTTTACTCAGACAACTACTCACAGAGAGCACGCTACTGTGCTTTATTGGTGGTCTCATCGGCTTACTGTTTGCCGCGTGGTCGTTAGAGTGGATTGCTTCATTGATGACAACGATGGGAGGGCGTTTACCCAGACTATATGAACTAGGCTTGGATCAAACAACGGTTCTGGTCGTCATTGCCTTAATCAGCCTATCCACTTTATTGACAACACTGATCCCAGCGTATTCCATCGTTCACCCGACCAAGTTATCTGATGCTATCAAACAAGCAGGAAGAAAAGTCACAGGCGACAGAAGAAGCCAGCAAATCCGCCGTATCTTGGTGTCCAGTGAAGTCTGTGTAGCTGTTGTATTGTTAGTGTGTGCGGGGTTACTTCTACGTAGCTATGTTTCGCTAGCAAGCCAAGATACAGGCTTTGTAGCGGACAAGGTGGTCACTGGCCATGTTTGGTTACCCGATAACTTCAAGCCTCAACCCAATCAAGCCCAGTATTGGTTGCAATTAGTTGAACAAATGCGCCAGCATCCTAATGTGGAAGCCGTTGCCGCTACGTCGACTATGCCAATGGGTCGAACCGGTATTGATTTTCCCGTCAACTATACCTTTGCTGGTGCACCAGCAGTCGCGACAGGAGAAGAGCCTTCTGCGTCAGTGAGATCCATAACGCCTGGCTACTTTTCACTGCTCGACATCCCGGTTATTGGTGGACGTGAATTTGCGTTTAGTGATACCGCCGAAAGCCCTAAAGTCGTCATTATCAATAAAATGCTGGCAGATAAAGCATGGCCCAATCAAGACCCGATTGGCAATGTTCTGACGCTACCCAATTGGATGGGGGGGAACCATACTGTTGTCGGCGTTGTTGGCAATGTAAAACACCGAGGTCTGCAAGCCGTTCCTGTTGCTGAATTCTTTTTACCCGTCACCCAGCACAATTACCCTGGTATGAGCTTCGTCGTAAAAACGACTGGTGACAATGTGGGCGCGGTCAAAAATCATATGCGTAGCACCTCCACACAAATGGAAGCGACCGCACCTATGATATTAATTGAAACGCTTGCATCACTGACCAGCGAGTCAATTGTCAGTGAGCGTTTACTCCTTATTGTATTGTCTGCCTTCTCCGCCATTGCTTTGATTCTTGCCAGTATTGGCGTGTACGGTATGAGTGACAACATGGTCACCCAACGTACTAATGAGATTGGCATAAGAATGGCTATTGGGGCAAAACCCTCTGTCATTAGACGTTGGATTATCAAAGATACCTCTCGCCCAGTGTTAATCGGGGCAGTCTTTGGCGCTTTGCTCGCATACGTTCTAGCCAACGTTCTCGCTAGTGTACTGTATGGCGTTAATACCGCTGATCCGATAACATTTATAGTGGTGCCTTTTGTACTGCTAGGTGTCGGCGTACTCGCTACATGGCTACCGGCCATGCGAGCAACGCGCATTCATCCACAACAGGCATTGCATTACGATTAGTCAGGTAGACAAGTTCAATGAAAAACGCCCAAATTCTGATTGCAGATGATCAAGACCACATTCGCCAGTCCCTCGATTTATTACTCTCACCAGAGGGCTATGACATCGTTGAAGCCAATACGCCACAGGAGGTTGTGCGGGCGTTAGAATCACGCGATATCCAGCTTGTGTTGATGGACATGAACTACGCCAAAGACACAACGTCCGGTGATGAAGGCATTGCCTTGCTCAAGCAAATTAGGCAGCTGGACCCTGTGCTACCCATCATCACCATGACAGCTTGGGCCAATGTGGAATTGAGTGTAAAAGCGATGAAGCTGGGGGCGAATGATTTCATTGAAAAACCGTGGAATAACGCGCGTTTACTTTCATTGATCAACAACCAACTTGCATTGGCGCAAACCAAAAAAAGCAATCTCAGGTTAACCGAGGCCGCTAAGCAAGACGATAAACATCACGATGTCATCGCTTTCGCTAAGTCAATGGCGCCAGTGATGGCATTGATTGAACGCACAGCGGCCAGCGACGCCAATATATTATTGACCGGTGAAAGTGGTGTGGGTAAAAGTTTGTTTGCCGATTTAATTCATCGACTTAGTGAGCGTCACGACTTGCCCATGGTCAGTGTTAACATGGGAGCCTTGTCTGACACCTTATTTGAAAGTGAGTTATTTGGCCATCAAAAAGGGGCGTTTACGGATGCTAAGGCAAATCGTATGGGGCGCTTTGAAATGGCAGACAAAGGTACGCTCTTTCTCGATGAAATTGCCAATATCCCTATGGCACTACAAGGTAAGTTATTACGGGTACTCGAATCTGGCGAGTTTGAACCATTGGGTAGCTCGAAAACACAACACGTTGACGTTCGCGTGATCTCTGCCAGTAATGTCGTGTTTGAAGACGAAATCGCCCAGGGCCGATTCCGACAGGATTTACTCTATCGTCTCAACACCATAACTATTCACATCCCCCCCTTGCGAGAGCGCGTTGAAGACATCGTGCCGATTGCCGAACGCTTTCTAAATTCACTTAAATCTAAGTACCGCAGGCCGTCGCTGGAGTTGAGCGAAGAGGCAAAAGCAGCAATGCGGTCTCATTCTTGGCCTGGCAACGTAAGGGAGCTTTCTCATTGTATGGAACGAGCCGTGTTGATGGCCATTACCGACGTGGTTTCGTCAAAAGACATGGGGCTTGCCAGCACGCAAATACAAGCGGGAATGAGTGACATGACACTAGAACAAGCCGAACAATTTTTGATAACACAAGCGTTAACGCAATACGATGGCAATGTTCTGGCAGCGGCAGAAAAACTTGGTATTTCCCGTGCCGCACTGTATCGTCGTTTAGAGAAATACGGCGACGCTATTGACGTCGATTTTAAAGGATAAGTTGATATCACTACCCACCAATACGATCCAGTCAATGCCAGTTTAGAATCGCGTATTTTTCGCTGGTTTCTATGGCTTGGTGCCCTACTGATTGGTGTCATCGTAGCGCTGGTTTGGTTAGCTGACTTGAGTTGGCTGGCGATAATGACATTGCTGCCCGTTTTAATCGTCATCTGGCTGCTACTGGCCTACCACGTCAAACACACCTTAGCTCGTCATTATCACAGCTTGGCAAACGTCATCGAAAGTCTTCGGGTCGGCGATTTTAGTATGCGTATCGCACCGCAACGACACGCCAGTGCTTGGAGCGATGTTTATAATGAAATCAACCTATTGGCGCAACAACACCAAGACAAACGTTTAGATGATCTGGAATCAGATATCTTGCTCAATAAGCTATTGGCTGAATTTGAAATCCCCGTCTTTATTTTTGATCAAGACGGTATACTGCAAAACTGTAATGACAAAGCCAGTGAGCTTTTCCTGAAGCCCAAATCCTCTCTAATAGGCCTATCCACGGCTCAGTTACATCTAGAGCAGCTTATCAATGCGCCATCAGGCGGCGTATTCGAGCACTGGTTTCCCAGTCGTGGGGGACGTTGGGAGCTGAGAAAGAATTTATTCATACAACATGGCAAACGCTATTCCCTAGTATTAGTCAATGACTTGTCTCGAGCGCTAAGAGAAGAAGAGCGAGTGGCATGGACGCGATTGATTCGAGTACTGGGTCATGAACTCAACAATTCACTGGCGTCCCTGATATCAGTCAGTCAAACGTTATCAACCCGATTAAATGATGAAAAGACACCGCAGTGGCATGCGCATTACCATAAAGCCCTCGATTTAATACATGAAAGAAGCAGTAGTTTGCTGCGTTTTACTGACTCTTACACGCGCCTAGCAAAACTGCCAGCGCCAAATAAACAGGCAGTCGACTTGCTACAATTAGTCCAATCACTCACTGGCTTAGTCGAAGGCACATTTCATGTAGTGAACACCCTTCACGTTCGCCTTGAAGCTGACCCCGACCAGCTCTCGCAATTGCTCATCAATTTGATGAAAAACGCGGTGGAAGCGTCCTCAGTAACTACGCCAGTGACGATTCAATGGCAAGAGTATGAACACGGCGTTAGAATTCAAATCATTGATGCTGGTATTGGTCTACCGAGTTCTGACAACCTATTCGTCCCCTTTTACACGACAAAATCCGATGGCAATGGTATTGGCTTGTTTTTGTGTCGCCAAATTGCAGAGTCGCATCAAGGCACACTGAGGCTTGTCGACCGCTCGGATGCTAAAGGCTGCGTTGCCGAATGTTGGCTGCCGCAAACGACTTAATCATCATACGATCTACTCTTCAATGAAACGAGGATCAGACGAGACACCAACTTGCGTAACCAGTAACACGGCGGTAATGTTCCAGAGCGACAAGGTTTCTGGCAACCTTGCCAGTCGAAACGCCTCGCTTAGTCGAGACGATGTTCGCTCGACTTAACATCTGCATTTGTTTGGCCAATTAGGAAGGTGTGCACCGATAAATTCAGTGAGTGTCTCAAGTGCTAGCGTCCCATTCGCGGGTAGCATGGCAAGCAGCGCACACGTATGTGCAGCCCACTCTACCCCTTTGCCGATTTTCATTATTTACCCTCCAATGAATTATGGATAAATTTCATCCGCAATTAAATGAGAGGTCAAATGACGCCCTAAAAACAAACCGAACACCTTTACACACTCATCAAAAAAAACGATGAGAATCATATAGTTAAAAATAGAATTAGATAATCAGAGAGACGTCACAAAGAAGTCAGCACAACGTCATGTATCACCAGCTGAAAGCACTATGATGACGCCACTTACCGTGACCGAAGAAAGGAAAAACATGCGTACATTTACACAGGTTATTGGCTATGTTGTTGTGTTTATGAGTATCACAACATGCTCAGACACCTACGCCACGACTCGCGCGCCAGAAGCCACCAAAGAAGAATCAACCATAAGACACTGGCGGGTAGCCGACACCGAGAAAACCTTCTGGGATATTCCCGAATTAACTACCCCCTACATGACAACCGCACCACACCAAAGAGCTGACGATATCCGTGTTGGCTCACTCAGTGGTCAGCGCAAACGGGGGTTAACTGCGTTAGCGAAAGAAATCGCCAATAAACAACACACCGAGGTCGACAGTCTGTTGATTGCGCACAAGGGAACCTTGGTGTTCGAGTCTTATTTTTCACGTGGCAGGGTGGATTTACCACACCCCCAATCATCGACCACAAAATCCTATACGTCATTGGCCGTAGGGCGTGCCATCGCACTGGGCTATTTATCTATGGATGACCTGAAAAAACCCATCGTTTCGCTACTAAAAAGCCTCGACGTACACACGATGGCAAAAGGGGCTGATGCATTGACATTACAAGACTTATTGACGATGAGTTCTGGTATACGAATTTCAGAGGAACAAACCGAACACTACCGCAATCACGCTTCCCAGTACCAAGGTAAAGCGTTAGCACAAGCATATTTAAACGATACCGCACCGATAATGGATAACGCCCAGTCATTTAATTATCAGGGTCAGAACCCAGATTTGGTCATGCAAATCCTAGATGAAGTCGTACCTGGCCCAGCTGACATGTTCATCAAACGGGAGCTGTTTGGCAAATTGGGAATCGTTAACTTTGACTGGCGACAAGACAGATCTGGCTTACCTTCATCTGGTTCAGGGGCCAGTGTTACTGCAAGAGACATGGTAAAAGTGGGGCAACTCATTATGAATAAAGGGCAATGGCAAGATCAGCAACTGATTTCGCCAGATTATGTCCGTCAAGCGGTTAAACAGTCTGTGACACTGACTGCTGAACAAGCACAGAACTTTTACACCGGTGAGAGTTTATCCGAACCTGGCTATGGCTATTTCTGGTGGCACACTGTGATGAACGTTGGCGACAAGCAATGGGTGGCTAAATCAGCACAAGGTGGTGGTGGCATCACAATCATCGTCATTGAAGAGCTAGATTTAGTCGTCGTTGTCACCGCACATTCTTCACAAGCTTTTTTACAGTTAGTCGCTGAACGCGTGCTGCCATTATTCATTTAATCCAAGTTTATCACGCCTCTTTCCCTATTCTTTTTGATAGGCTTGAGGCGTGACATCTAGCAGTGACTTGAAATCATTTATGAGATGGGATTGGTCTGTATAACCGAGCCGTTCGACAATATCCAAAATACTCGTTTGTTGATTGTCCAGCGCCGCTATTGCGTGGTGCAAACGGTACTTTCTAATCAGCCACTTTGGGCTTAGTCCGATACAGTCTTTGAATAGTCGTTGCACCGTTCTGTGGGATAACCCCGCATAACTCGCTACTTGCTCAAGGCGCACCACGTCCTCATTTTGCTTTATCCACGCCACCAACTCTTGTGCCAACGAATGTTGGTCAGATTGGGACGTAACAAATGGCGAGAGGTACTGTTCAAGTATCGCAACCACGTTACTATCTGATGACTGACTCAATGCGGACATGAGCGCAGTACATACATCATTACCCAGTATGTCTTGTGCAGGAATTTCAGTATCCACATATCTTTCGACAGGAAAAGGTAGCAGGGCGTTTAACCCTCCTAAACAGAACTTTACACCAATGATTCGTCCTTTTTTCTCCATCGTGTATGCATAAACTTTGCTCACAGGCCCCGTAATGGTCACGCGGCCAGCAGTGATAACGAGATGAAAATTGGGATCAGGTAAGTTGCGCTGTGTATGACTATTCGAAGTACCTAAATCCCAATCTACTAGCCAAAACTGCTCGATCCAATCAGCCAGCTCTGCTCTCGGAAAAAAACGCCTAAGTTGATAATGCTCCTGGCTGTTTTGTTGCTTAAGCACACCTGAAATCTGTGTTGTATTTTGTTTCAACTCGCTACTTGCCCTTTTCCCAATTGTCGCGTTTTTACAATACCAGATAAGGCGACATGTGTTAGCGTAATCTCCTTAACATACATCTAGATACGAGAACTGACATGAACATAACAGGTACCTTTCAAATAGTAGAATGGAACGAAACAACAGACCAAACCTTTGGAGATGGCGTCAAGCTGAGTACCGCCGCTGTCAAACAAACGTATTCAGGTGACCTAATTGGCAATAGTGACATCAAATACCAACTTTGCTACAGCGCAGATGGTAACGCCACGTTTACCGGTTTTGAAACAATCAGCGTTCAAGGTGACGAGGGGGAAAGCACCTTAATTCTGCAGCACAACGGTAAATTTGAACAAGGCATAGCGTCTAGTCAATTTATCATCGTGGGCGGAAGTGGACATAGCAACCTACTAGGAAAAACCGGGTCGTTTTCATCCAAAGAAGGGGGAACAGCAGTCTACACTATTACGTGTTAGCCCTGCCTATCTGCACCTTTGATGTGGATAAAGTTAAACAGCCGCCTGACCGAAAAATTCTTAACAAAGGCGGCGAAAACGATGATCCCTGAAATGATAAAAGCCTCGGCTTTGGGCACGGTAATACCGAATATCGGATAGACCCAATATTGAATTAAAACCGTCATAATATAGCCGGTTGATACACTTACCATGCTTTCTAGCAAACTCATTCTTTTTGATTGGCCTGTTTTCATCATTGATACTCCTTTTGTGTTACTGCTTCCCAACATTCACTCACTAGACATTGGCCAAGGATACCCGTAGTCTGAGTTTTAGCTAAGCAAATCATCAACTAAGGATATGAAATGCTGAAACTTTTTACTTCGCTATTGATAGTAATAGGTCTGACGACAGGCTCAATAGCGGCGTCATTTGAGGACAATGACGTTGAGCGTCATCGTCCAATCAAAAAAGTTACAATCAAATCTTCAACACTTGATGAATCTGTCGACTTATACGTGCAATTGCCATTTAAGTACCACGAAGAATTTGCTTCAAATTATCGTTACCCCGTTCTTTATGTTCTAGATGCGCCAGAGAACATCGGCCTTTTCGCAGGCGTAATCGAACCATTGGTCGGTTACAATAATGCGCCTCAAATGTTGGTAGTTGGGATCGCGACAAACAATCGCAATCGCGATTTTACGCCAACCTTGGATCCAAACTACGAAGAACACGGTGGCGGTGCAGACAATTATTTATTGATGATAGAAAAAGAAGTGGTGCCATACATCGATGAGCACTATCGTACAGAGAATTATAGAATACTGTCTGGTCACTCTTATGGTGGGTTACTCGTCACCCAAAGCTTCTACAAAAAGCCGCACCTTTTTCAAGCGCACTTTGCTCATAGTCCATCATTGTTCTGGAATAACAGCCAAGTGCCCAATGCTCTTATCGACTTTATTCAGGCCAATCCAACACACAAAAACTTCCTGTACATGAATATGGGCAACGAAGGCAACCCCGAGTCAGAATCACCAGAAGGTTTGAAAATGTTGCAGGGCGTGCAATCAATTGAGACAGTTTTAAAGAAAATATCGCCTGACAACCTCGATTTTAAGTTTGAATATTTTGATCAAGAGCCTCACCAAACTACACAGATCTACGGCGCTCTTGGCGCTTTACGTGGCCTATATCCAAAATGGTCTGTGCCCTACAAAACATCACTAGCTGGCTTTGATGCCTTTACCGCGCATTTTGATTACCTAACCAAACGGTATGGTTACACTATTGAACCCAAATCGTGGCAAATATACGATGAAGGCGTGGCGCAACTCGAGTTTTTGAACAATCCCGAGGAAGCGATTAGGTACTTCAAATACAATCTTGAACGCGATCCGTCACTTTTTGAGGAAAGAAAATTTATCATCGATGCCCTCACGCGACTCGGTCAAACTGAAGATGCCAAGTCTCATCTAGCCGTTTTACTCGCCCGAGAAGATTTAAGTGAAGAAGAACGCCGGACATTCGAAGCCAAACAGGCGTCGCTGACTGATGCTAACCGTGACTAACAAGTTAAGCATTTCGCGGTTATTATGTTTTTTCATAGGCTAATTTGGTTATTTACTTATTGGCCACACCTACCAAGCTGAGTTGTTACACTGATGTAAATAACCCAGCTTGGTACACTAATGAAGCCTACTTTTTTTGCCGCTTTGCTTGCGTTTTCAGTAACCTTTTCAGGATTTATCACTGCGGCATCCTTTGCCCCGAATGATGAAAAAATATTGGTCTTTATTGGCCAAGACAACAAGTCATTGGGCGGTCAAGATAGGTGGCGAGATGGCTATGTCGATCATGTCGGAATGCCAGCGGGCATTACCCATTACGTTTATTTCTCAGAAGGGAAAACCAATAATTTTGGCTACACCTTCGATGTAGGTAGTGTTGACGGCCTCAACACATCAACCCGCTGGGGTGCCGGACCGATGTGTCTGCGCTGCTATTTAACATCGCCACGCTTCAGCCAATCGTTAGTGCACTTATCCATCTCAATGGAACTCGACGAAGAAGGGTCTGTTGCAAATGGTGATTACGACCACCTCATCAAAGAACTCGCCGACTTTATGAAGGAATTTAACCAGCACACATTTTACTTACGCATTGGCTATGAATTTGATGGTAGCTGGAATCATTATCGTTCTGACGATTTCGTCAAAGCATGGCGCCGTATCGTAGACACGTTACGGGCACAGCATATTACTAATTTCGCTACTGTACTGGGCGCTTCGCGTTTCCATATCGAACGCAGTGTATGGGAGTCGTATTGGCCTGGCGATGACTATGTCGACTGGCTTGGTTATTCATATTGGCACAATGAAACTCGTCCCCCTGTGGTATTTGATATTGCGAGAGAAAAGGGGTTACCTGTTTTTGCCGCCGAAGTGACGCCAAGAGGCTTCTGGCTGGACCAGGTTAACGGCGAACTCATCTGGATTGATTGGTTTCAGCTATTTTTTGACCATATCGAAGCGAACAAAGATGTGGTTAGAGCCATTTCATTTATCAACGCCGACTGGGATAACGACCCCATGTGGAAGGGAAGAGGCTGGGGTGACAGTCGTATTCAACGCAATGTCAAACTCAAAGCCAAGTGGCTAGAGAAAATGGCCACACCCATGTATATCCATTCGCCCGTTAGTGTTAATCAGATGGTCGGACACAAGTAAGCCATGCTGCGTCCACTCATTATAGGATTTATCGTTGTGGCATTTGGTGCGAGTGGCAACGACCAATCTCTGCCCCTGACACTCGAAGTCGTAGATGAAAGGGTTCTGACCGTGTTGCCCAGCGACATGAAGGCACAAGTCATTGCCAATGATATTGGCTGGGCTGAGGGGCCGCTTTGGGTACCCGAGCTCGATAGCTTACTGTTTTCAGACATCAAACAAAATACGGTCCTGAAATGGTCCGAAGCGACTGGCCTTGAAACCTACTTATCGCCATCGGGCCACAATCCCGACGGAAAACAAACGCCTTGGAGAGGCAGTAATGGCCTTGCAATCAATTCAAACGGAGAGCTGATATTGGCACAGCAGGGCGGACGTACTGTCGCCAAAATGCTGGCGCCACTAACTCAACCCGTCCCCCAGTATCAACTACTTGCCACGTCATACCATGATAAGCGCCTAAACAGCCCAAATGATTTGGTGTTTCACAACAACGGTACGCTTTTTTTTACCGACCCGCCCTACGGGCTTGATGGATTTGAGTCGAGTTCGCTTGTAGAGCTGCCGTTTTTTGGTGTGTTTGCTTTATCACCTGATAATGCTGTGCGGCTGATCGACTCTTCCTTATCAAAACCCAACGGAATAGCGTTAACTCAGGATAATCGATTCCTGTTTGTCAGTGACTCTCAACCCGATGTCCATCGAATTTGGCGTTACACGTTAGACACAGATGGCGGCGTTATCGCCAAAGCCCTTTTCTTCGATGCGATGCGCCATACTGATGGTAAAAATGGTGGGACTGATGGTTTAAAGGAACACCAAAGCGGTTTGCTTTTCATCACCCTTCCCGGAGGCATAGCCGTGCTATCACAAGATGGTAAACTCTTAGCCAAACTGAATATTGGCGTTACTTGCAACCTCGCTTTTGACAGCGACTATCGTTATCTTTACGTCACCCAACCTCACAGGGTAATGAGGATTCCACTAATACACCCCATGACCAACAATTGAGGCTGAGAATGCCTCAACATTACTGTGGTTTGTCGCCCCATGGAATAGGTGTGTAGTGTGCTGTGTTAAATACCCACTTTCCATTGGTTTGTGTAAGTGAGAAAGCTGCTCGCATAGATACTTCTGAGGTGCTTTTTGCTGTTTTAAAGGTCTCTTTTACTATGACGAACGCACTGTGTTGTCCCCTTGTAATCTTGAAATCGGACAACACAATCTGAGGCGGTGGGAACTGTGGGTTGTAATTTGCAGGCGCGAAAAAACCCATGACGCTGGCTCTGTCATCAACATCACCAATTGGGGAAATTTCAACAAACGTTTCACCAAGCAATTGATCGAGTGCATCTTGATCAAACGCACGTTGGGCTTGAACAAGTTGTTTAACGAGTGATTCGAAAAACGTATTTTCTGGTATTGTTTGGCTATTTGCTGTGCTGATACATACGATAAACATCAATAAGAACACGGATCTAATCATGGGGATACTTTAGTGCAGGAAATTCAGTCCCATCTTCAAACAAACGATGTACTTTTACCGACCTTCACGTTCAAATTTGTTAGCCGTAAGTTCAAATCAAGTTTAAACAACGATGTAAATGTTCCGCCCAATATTCAGGGGGGTGCAATAACGCCCTGTCACCGATAGTTATTTCGCAGATCGCGTGTTTTTCATCGCCTGCACGAGGCAGGGGCAGCACCACTATTCCAGTTTGCTCGGCATAGCGAACCACTTTGGACGCTAGTGTTTCGGGGGACATAGCAAATGTTAAATGGAACATACTGGCTTGGGGCTTTTCTGGCAGGATCTGAAGCGGCAATGACTGCAATAAATCACACAAAATCAATGTGTATTCCACATAACTGGGCATTTGGTCAATGTAGTGGCTCACACCCCGCCGCGCCGCAATGACTTCTGGGTATTGCGTAATCGGGTTACCACCAGCTCGTCGCGCCCACACTCTTGCTTGGTTTATAAACTGGCTTTCGCCTAAAAGCGCAGCACCAAATATCCCACCTAGGTCCTTGTAGAAGCTGACATAGACGCTGTCAAACAGCGCCGCAATATCCTGTAACCTATTTTGATAGTACGGTGTTGTTTGCCATACTCGGGCCCCATCCATGTGTAACTTGACGTTATGGTGATCGCACCACTGGCGAATATTAAGTAAGTCATCCCACTTGGGCAGAACGCCGCCAATTTCACGCATCGGTAATTCAATAATAATGGCACTGAGTTGGGTAGCATCGAGCTGGCGAACATCATCGAACGTCAACACGCTGGTGCCAGTACCTATTTTGATTGGTGTTAAGCCCCACAATGACTCAATCGCCATATATTCATGCAGCAACAAATGCGAAGTGGGATGAAGACCTATCCCTTTCAACCCGGATGCTTCACTATAGCATTTCATCGCCGCACATTGTGCCAGGGTTCCGGTTGGCAAAAACACGGCATTAGGCTTGTTAAACAACGTACAAAGTTGCTGTTCAAAACGTTCAACACTGCCACCATTGCCGTAAACATCACGACCGTCTGTCGAATCGACCGCCTTAGATAAAGCGACGAGCTCCTCAGTTATCGGCAATTGTTTGTGACGAAGCATCGAACTAGAAGCCGACTGACTTAGCATCTGATAACGCTGTTTTAAATGAGAAGAAATCAAGCTCATATGGTGTTGCTTATTTCATGTGGACTTTTCCGCCAACGATTTTATGTGCTGGCGCACCGCGTATCATGGTCTCACGTGCAAAGCACTGGCCACACCCCGGACACACACATGGTGTTTGGGTGTGATCTTCTGCGATACGCTCGACAAAACATTTTACTAGTTCGCCCTTTCCGCCTTTGCGGTATTTATACAGCAAGGTCTTACATTTAGCGCAGCTGATGCGAACCGTTCGCTTCGGCTGCGACTTATTGGGCTTTGCCATAAAGAGCGGACTACGCTGACGCGTTGGCCTGTGCTTTATTCCACTCCTCTAAAGCATGTTCAAACTGACTGTGTGCTTTCGCAACGTACATCAGTACTTCATCTACGTAGCCATCGGTAGACGCCGACCACACTCGGTTCAAGTAGCGCTCACCCGCTGCAAAGCTCGACATAATGTCGGCGTATGCCATCAAGCCGAATAGGTGCTTCATGCTGTCTCGGCTGTTGGCAAAATTCGCCAAATCATCGCGAAAAATATTGTCAATTTCATAGCGCATTTCATAGGTAGGCACCTTATCTTTGCGCCCATCCAGTTCTCGCAAATTTGTCAGAATGTTATTCAAACTATCCGTCAGTAACTGCTTATCGCTGGCTAGCAGGCTGTCATTTTGTGCCGCCGCTTTTTCGCCTGATTTGAGCATATAAACACCGACAACGCCGGTAATGATCACCGGCACAAAATACATCCAATTCACGACTTCCTGGTCAACTGAGGCAAGAAATGCGCCCGCCAGAAACGCGGCTATAGTGATAAATTTTCCTAAATTAATCATGTCGTTTCCCCTTATGCCGCGCTTGCGATTTTAACAACGGCGTAACCCACGCCAACCAAAGCTTCACCAACAATAAGGCCTGCAGCAATAGGAATGCCTTTATTATCTGACCAATGTGTTCCCTTTTTACGATCGGCAATTTCTCTGAGTAAGGTGCCCACAGAATAGGTCAAAACGATATTGAACGGGAGATAAAATCCAAGGCCTACCGTAATACCCAAGCCACCCATCATCGCCGACAATAGCCCGCCCAGCAGCGCGCCCGCCGTATATTTTTCCATGGGCACATCGCCACCGGTGATACCTTGCACCATCGACGCTAAGGCTTGACCTTGAGGTGCAGGGAGTTCATCACTACCCAAACCGAAGGCGCTGTGTAGTACATAGATGAGGATGATGATCACGATAGGACCAAGCCATGCACCGGCAAATTGTCCAAGTTGCTGCATACGAGGCGTTGCACCGACTAAGTAACCTGTCTTCATATCGAGCATAAGGTCGGTTGCTTGACTCATTGCTACACAGGTTGCGGCACCAACGGTCACAGCAGCAACAATAGCACTGGTCGTTTCCATACCGCTGGTTAACATGATTAAAATTGTCACTGCCACCAATGTCATACCACTTAGGGGAGACCAGTTGGTTCTGCCAATCGCTTCGGACAAGATAATACCCGCCATCCAAATCCACAGTGTACCCAACAGCCCCATAGCAATACCGCGACCAATGCCGACATTTTCAGCGGATGTCCACGCCATGATCATAAGTAAAATAGCCGCGCCAACCACTGCCATGTAGAGCAGTTTTATCGGCATTTCATCTCGACTCATTGCACTGTCGACCTTGGCACTATTCTGCATTGATTTAATGGCTGAGCGAATCAGTGGCAAGGCAAACAACACGCCCACAACTGCGCCGCCAATCAACATGCCGATACCTGTTGGTCTGAACAAGCTCACTCGCAAGGTATTGGCGTCCGTGATTTTGTTACCAGCGTCTTCAAGTGGCAACATACCTGTTATGTCTAACATTGGCGCGAGGAAGAAATAGCACACAAAACCACCGACGATAAAGGCAATACCGCCGCGACCAGCGATAAAACCGACACCCACTGTCATCAAGGATGCATAAAACATGAGATTCAAGTATGCAAAGTCAGGCGGGATCCCCAGCCAGTCTCCGACGTGGAGATCGTGTATGCCAAATGACAAAGCCAACACGTGCACTACACCAGAGAACAACATGGCGCCGACCAGTAATTTGGCTTTTTCGATGCCTGCCCCCGGAGATTTTAATATCGTCGCAACGGCCACGCCGCCGGGATAGGTTAATCGCTCGAAATCGATCATTTGCTTACGCAGAGGAATAATAAAAGCAATGCCTAAAAAAGCACCGGCAATCGCACCAAATGTGACGATATAGGGATTGAGTTCGCTGCCATAACCAAGAATAAATATGGCAGGAACCGAAAACATCAAACCAGACGAGGCACCATTCACGGCAGACGCGATAGTCTGCGTCACATTGTTTTCAACGATAGATCGGCGTCGCAAAATGCCACGTAAGATACCAAAGCCCAAAATAGCGGCTAATTCCGATCCCTCAATAGAAAAACCCAGCTTTAAAGATGCATAGCCAATTGATATAGCGATGATCACGCCAAGAAAATACCCGACCAAGATAGCTTGTTTGGATAGTTCAGGATATGGACCATAACTCAGTGGTCCATCTGCCGAAGACGGCGCGTTTACTTGTTGTTCGTTAGGAATCGTTTCTGACACGATTTTTCTCCCCAATTCCCCATTTGCTGGGCGATTTATTTTGTTTATTGTTGTTTTAAGGCCACTGGATTAACCGTGACACGTTGCAGCACTATAGCCAAGCTAAGGATGGGTGTCACGGTTTACTCATCCGAGTTCACATGGGATTCGACGCACAGGCAAGATACGAGTTGGAGGTCTATCTAATTTGGTCGGCCAAAGGTGCTAGGCAGCTCTATAACACACCACCGCAAGCACTAAGAATAGCGGGGCGACGAGTAAATTTGCCGCTAAGCTCCCAGCATAGATCAGTAAGCAAACTATTCCGATAGTACGCATAGTACGCCGAGAAGTGATGGTCTGTTTTTTATGCCCAAGTATCAAACCCACTCCATTGAAAAGAAATGGCAAGCCCAACACTAAACCAAGTAACATGGCCCAAAGATTATACGTTATCAACCACATCATCGCGGATATACTGCCAACAAAACACAAGAGCAAACCGGTGAAAAGCACAAGTATTGGATGCCTTTGTGGCGTTTTATCAGACGTGGTCACCTTTTATGCCTCCCTTTGTCTTACTGACTCTTGCTTGTGATTAAAACAGCAACCCCTGAGCACCGCCGGTATATGGACGGATGATTCACCCGATAGAAAGCGTAGACCAAAACACTAATAGGCACTATGCGAAGACAATTTCGCTTAAAAATAGTCTAGCGATAGCACTCACTTGTGCTGTAGCATTTGCCCCTCAATCAACCAGAGATTAAATCAAAGAATAGGATTGGCGCCTTGAGAAACCTGTTAAAAGTCGCGACTTTATGTTTTTTGTTTACAGGTATTTGTTCGTGCACAGACGGTCCACAGCAAGCAGATCCAATGTTTTCACCGCGAAATTTAACGCCGACCTTCAGCTCATCAAACAGCCCCGTCGTTGTCATCGATGAAGCACATCACAATTTTCTGACATTAGAAGGTCGGTATGCGCCATTTGCCAGCGTGCTCAAGAGTGACGGATATACCGTTCGCGCCAACACCAAGCCCTTTACCACCGAAACGCTACAAAACGTCAACATAGTGGTAATCGCAAATGCACTGGATAAATCAAGGCGTGATTGGCAGCCCCCCTTTGAGCAAGCATTGTCACAAAATGAGGTCAATGCCTTAATCAATTGGGTAGAGGACGGTGGCTCTCTGTTACTTATTGCCGATCACGTGCCCTTCCCCAATGTGGTAGAAAACCTGTCTGTCGCATTGGGCTTCAAGTTTAGTCAGGGCCACGTAAGCGAGGCGATTTTTGTGTCGACTAACGAGACGTTAAAAGCACACGAAATTACTTACGAAAAACCAACCCCATCACAGCAAGCGCCCTCTGATTTTCAGGGGTTCACCCCTTTTCTGTCTAACAGTCGCCATATAGATAAAGTAAAGAGCTTTGGGGGTTCAGCATTTCAAGTTCCCGATGACGCCATCTCATTGTTAACCTTACGCCAAGGTGCCGTTTCTATTGAACCTGAGGTGGCATTTCAGATTACCCCTGAGACGAAACGTCGCAATGTTGCGGGTTGGAGCCAAGGTGCCGTGTTACTAAAAGGCCAAGGCCGCGTAGCGATCTTTGCTGAGGGAATGATGTTTTCTTCACAAATTGACACGCGCACTGGGCAAACATTTGGCCTTCGTTCACCTGATGCTAAGCAAAATGAACGATTCCTATTAAACCTGATGCTATGGCTGTCTCACCACAAGTAAATGTCACTGCGTTACGCGCATTTCGGCATACTTAGTTATTCAACATCTTGTTGATATGCGTTATTGCAGCTTTGTCGTCTTGAATACGTTGAGTGAAAAAGTGCTTTTTTGTTTCGAGCGCTTGCTTAAACTCTGGGCATAGATGCCCCAACGTCAAATATCGTTGCAGCCCTTTTTGAATCTCTTTCAATGAAAAACCAATAGCTTTTCCCTGTGAGATAAATTGCAGAATAGACAAATGCTTATCAGTGTAAATCCGATAGCCATTCGCACTGCGATGGGGTGCTGGCAACAAGCCGATGTTTTCATAGTAACGAATCGTATCGCGCGGCAGCCCCGACTTTTTTTCAAATTGTGAAATCTTCATAAAGTATCGATTGACTATAGAGTTACTCCACACTTTAGCATAGTCAAAAAAGGAGAGCTTATGAAGATTACACAGATTAGAAATGCCACTATTTTGATTGAACTGACCCATGGCAATGTCATTGTCGATCCTATGTTGGCTCGCAAAGGTGCACTGCCGAAGCTACGTTATTACAAAAGTAATGTGCGAAACCCTTTGGTAGAACTACCGGATTTATTTACTCAGCACAAAGACAGTATTCACTATGCACTTATTACACACTGCCAAAAAGGCCACTTTGATCACCTCGATCGCGCGGGTGTCCGCTGGTTAGTTAAGCGTCAAATACCGACATTTTGCACGCCTAGAGACGAGAAATATCTGAGTAAAAAGCACATATCGACTCGGGTGTTACCGCACAAAGTGAGCCCCTTTTTTGACGGTACTATCGAGCGCGTACCCGCAACACATACTCGAGGGTGGTTGACACCGTTTATGGAGCACGGCACGGGTTACTTTATCCAGTTACCAAACGAGCCCAGTATTTATTTAATGGGTGATACCGTACTAACCGACTCGATTCGCGATTTCATTCGACATTCCCAACCTGACTACATTGTTGCTCCAACAGGTAAAGCCCAGTTTGACTTAGGCGCCCCCCTACTGCTGGATGAAAGCGAAATCATTGAATTGGCAGAATTGAGCACGGGAACCATCATCTGCAATCACATGGGAGCGTTAGATCACTGCCGAATCGACCGCAGCAGCCTCGCGTCCCTCCTTGAAACACAGGGCGTGAGAAACAGGTATGTGATTCCTAGAGATGGCGACACTATAGCCCTATCAACGACAGCTAGCGTTACTTAATTAAACAAAATGATGGCAATAAGTGCACCTACAAACACAACAAGATACACGATGTCTTGCCAATTTCTTGCGTAGTTTTCACGATAGTTTGCAATCATCGTTTCTACATCTTGTGAGGTAAAAACACGTTCACAGCGGTGACATTGTCGCTGGCCTTTCTTGACCGGTGCATTGCAGTGGATACAGGTGTAACGATACACGAGTCGTCCCATATAGTTTACATCCTTGTGCTAGCATCTCAGTTAATACTGAATAGTGAACGAACACTAGAGCGCTGGGCAGTGCGTGTCACGCTTGGCCTCTAGATCTCGGCAGATTGCGTCACGACGCGCTTTCTCGTCCGTAATATGGGCAAACTTTGCTAAATACGCGTCTACGTCGACGGACTCAAGGTTGACAGCAAGCTTGCGAAAGGGACGTGGAAAAGCCTGTCCCGGCGCCATGACTTGATGTAAGCCACCACTGTAAGCGATGATCATGTCTTCACCAGAGAACATTGGCAATAAGTCACAAATTCCACTTTTGACCGTCATAGGTTGGCCATTTTTATCTAATCCGTTTGGACGTTTCATGCGCCCTTCAGGCATAAAAATCAAAATAGAATCCGACGCTAGCTGATCAACGAAATCTTGCCAGGTGTCGTCTCTTTTTCGGCTTAAACTGGCAACCCGAGGGGCAAACAGTTTGAGCATTTTGCCTTGGGGTTTATCTAGGCTGGTATCAGCAACAGGAAACACCAGACGTTTGGACATTTGCCATAAAAACTTGGTCGGCATCACCGTTGAATAGACAAACTCGACTAGACTCGTGTGATTGAGAATGAGGATTAATCTGACGTTGCGCCAATCTTTGTCAGCGGGAGGAGATACCCATTGTTTTGTTGTGGGGTAACACCAATAACGGCTGAACTTAATCATACACAGAATGAAAAACCGCAGCACATTGCCTACCATTAGTAACCCCTCACCTAGTACTCAAATAGAATTAAGCCGAATAAACACCCTCACTCCGATACTGGTATCGGGCAGTGCTATTCAAAACTCTCCATATCACAGGCAACAATAGCCAATTCACATGCCTTGTTACAAACAATTCCAAGACAACCTGCCGTTCTGATTGATATCCGGCATGGCTAACGGCAGAGTAATAATGGAACACCCACATGAAAAAGGAAACTCATGACTCTAAAAGATCGGCCATTTCACAAGGGTTGGATGCCATGGGCTCCTCTTCTCCCAATTCTTGCCATCTTATTTGTCGCTGTTCCTCTATTACTCGTTTCTGAGCTACTAGCCAATTTTAATTTGGTAGACGAAATCGGCGACCCAATCGGATATTGGGGTTTCGTGAGTTTTCTGATAGCACCGTTTTCTGCCATGGCGTTGACGGTGTTTGTTTGGGTAAAATTTGTAGAGCAGCGCTCATTTTCAACATTAAACCTCAGTTATCACAATGCCACAAAAAAACTAATCATGGGATTTTCTCTAGGCTTGGGCACCACATTTATGCTTGTATTGACACTGGTGGCGCTAGGTTATTTAGGGACTGGCGATGCCTTTCCAGCTTTTGAAGACACGGCTTTTTTACTCCAAATTTTCGTCTTACTACTCTGCTTCAGCGTGCAATCAGGCGTGGAAGAATTTTTATTTAGAGGCTGGCTCTTGTCCGCAGCTTGCTACAAAGTCGGCCAAAAATGGGCGATAGCGATAAACGTTGGCGTCTTTACATTTTTGCACTGGAGTCCAGATCAACCCTGGTTTGAAATTGCGAGTTCTGTAACGTTTGCGCTTTTTGCCTGTTTACTCGTCATCAACACAGGAAGCGTACTGGTTGCTGCGGGCTGGCATATAGGTTGGAATTGGCTAATGGGTACGGGTTTTGGGCTTGCAATCACAGGAGCTGACCTCAATGTCCCGGCCCTGTTGTTTGATGCAACACCATTGGGACATGACGCTTTGAGCGGCGGCAGTGAAGGGCCAGAAGGGAGTATTTTCTGTTCACTTTTACTCTTTAGCCTGAGCGTTTATCTGTGGAGGGCCAGACCCGCAAATCCTGACTCTAGTACTAAAAGTCTATTGTCATAAGTTTCTATCTGTTAGGTCTGTTGCGACCAAATAATGCGTCTGTACAAATCCGTTGGCGTACGCCTTTACTTGGGCCTGCTCAAGATGAACAGGTACGGTTAAATGACCAAATAGGGGAATGCCCTCACCCAATAAAATCGGGGCTTGTGTTATCGTCATTTCATTAATCAAACCCAAATTGAGAAACGCAGTGACAAGTGCTCCACCGTCTACGTAGGCGTGCGTAAACCCTTTTTTTCGCAAGTCTGCCACCACATCATCGATAGTACCGCCACACATTATTACATGATCGCGAAGGTTGTCGGGGGCAACGTTTTGCGACTGACTGATTACAAATATGGGGGTATCACCATAAGGCCATTGCTCAGCAGTTAAATTGAAACTCGACAGCTTTTCCATCGTTTTGCGTCCCATGATCATGCAATCCACTGACGAAAAGAAGTGTTCAAATCCCATATCCGCATTGTCGCCCAACTCCGCAGTAGCATCACCAGACGTCTCTAGCCAACTCACGTCACCATCACCAGTGGCGATATAGCCATCGGCACTGGTGGCAATAAAAACCGAGCATCTCATTTGGGGCTCCTAATGTGACCGTAATCTCATAACACCTGTTTGTAATGAGTCTGGCCGTTCGAGTTAAACACACCGCTAATCACTATACTATCTAACTGAAAATCAACAACAACACCGAGCTCGACAACCGTTTTCCAGTCATGTCTTCGACACGAACATCCGACAACAAACACACTGGCACATAACAATTCGCGAAGAAAATCTGTTACTCTACTAACGGACAGAATGAATGTCGTCGCAACCAAGGTAATGCCTGTGGTCACACAATTGTTTAAAAATAAAACAACTCAGCGAAATAAAAAGGCTGACAGTGCGGTCTTCTCAACTACGGTGAGTAAGGAAAAACGCTATGAGGCGCTGGTCAATGCCCTTCATAAAGATTTGTATCGCTATGCCTATTGGCTAGTGAATGACAAACATGTGGCGGAAGACATAGTGCAAGAAACGTTTTTGCGAGCATGGCGCTCGCTGGATTCGCTACAGGACGAAAAAGCGGCGAAGTCGTGGTTGATTACGATATTACGACGTGAAAACGCCCGTCGATTCGAACGAAAACAATTGGACCTTGTTGATATTGACGACCACAGCGTGCCTGATAAGCAAAGCATGAGTAATGAGCAAACTGCAGAGCAACAGTGGCTGAGAAACCAGATTGGCAAGTTAGCCGTTGAGTATCGAGAACCCCTTACGTTACAAGTAATTTGGGGGTTCAGCGGTGAAGAAATCGCTGAACTATTAGAGTTAAACAAAAATACTGTGATGACCCGATTGTTTAGGGCGAGAAATATGCTCAAAGACGCCTTGGACAACGACACGATAGAAGCGAGGTCAAACTAGTGGATGATTTAGAATTCCGCCGCACATTATTAGCTGACCCAAACGTACAATCAGATGAGATCAACGATGCCATCGCGGCCGATCCGTCGAAAAAAGAGTATGTGAATGAACTACTCGACTTTGATGCCAAGCTAACAGCAGCAGCACAAGTCGATGTTCCAAATGGGTTAGCAAGCAAATTGCTCAATCAAGTTGAGGGGCTGGACGAGCCTGTCAGTACGGTGAGTGAATTGCCAATACAAGCCAAAGCGGCAAACGACAACAAATATTGGCAAATGGCTGCGGCCGCTTGCTTCGCGTTTGTTTTAGGCATCACGCTAAACCTTAACGGTTTGGTACCCAACTCAGGGTTAGGTGCTGGCGAGTATGCATTAAAATACACCTATAAAGACTTACCAAATGGTGGGCAAATCACTGGTCAAATGCCACTTGAGCAGGTGAATGCCAAATTGGTTAGCTACGGTGTGCAAATGGAAAAAGAAATCGGTGATGTTCTCTTTGCCGACTCGTACTTTTGTAATTTCAATGAGATGAATGTGCTACGTATGGTGGTCGGTGGTGAAACCGGCAATATCAACTTGTACATTTTTCCCAAAGAAAACAAGCTTGGCGATTGGAATGAGTTCAGTGACGACCGTTTTAATGGCAAGGCGACTCGCTATAGCAATGCCGACATGGTGATTGTCGGTGAAAAAGGCGAGCCACTCAAAGCGTTCCAAAGCAAAATGGAAAACAGCTTAAAGTGGATTTAATCTAGCGCGTCCTGCTAGTCGTGCAGGTTCATCCCCCTGGGGTAGTGAACCTGCATATTGCCTACGCTTTTTCTATCGAGTTATCCAACAACAACGGACCTACCGCGCCTTTTTCGGCCAACTTGTCGTCTTCATTGTATATAGGGCACTTGTCCATCGACAGGCATCCACAGCCAATACAGCCCGTTAAATTGTCACGTAGGTTCTGTAAATAACCAATTCGAGCGTCAAGTTCACCCCGCCAATAGCTTGCTAAATCTTGCCAATCTTCTGCAGAAGGGGCTTTATGAGGTGGTAGATGAGACATGGCTTGTTTTATCGAGGCCAACGATACCCCCAGTTTTTGGGCCGCTTTGATGACTGACACGCGGCGCAATACCTCTTTGTTATAAACTCGATGATTCTCTTGATTACGCGCACTTTTAATCAGGCCAATCGATTCGTAGTAGTGCAATGTACTGACTTTTACACCTGTTCTTTTTGCCACCCTGCCGACTGTCAGCATTGTGTAATCCTCTACATTAAAAACGGGTTGCCCTCAAGTGTACTTGAGGGCTTAGCATGACTCCATTATTTATCATTAAGGAGTAAGCCTATGTATGCCATCGTGATCGAATTTAGAGTAAAGGAAAGCTGTGAACGGGATTTTATTCGTTACTGGAATCAGACCACCCAATATTTTTTAGCACACCACGGCAGTTTGGGTTCAAGGCTACACAAGTCTGAAAATGGCATGTACGTCGCTTATGCCTTTTGGCCCGACAAAATAACCTATGATAGTGCCCACAAAGGTGGGCACGATTGTCCCAGTAGGGAAAAGATGCGGGGCACCTTAGTCGATTCGGCCCCGACGATACTTCATAAAATGAACATGATGTCAGACTTTATTGTCCCAAGGCCTAACTCTTTGGAGGCTCAAATCGAATAGCATCAAAACAGACCGAGACGGTGTAACAACACCGGTCTCGGCTTTACGCGTCACGGAGTTTGGCATCTTGCCAATATTGACGAATACCCCAATGACCCACGCCTACCCCCATAATGAAGATATAAACAACCAGCGCAGCTAACACTAAAGGCTCATTAGGCGTGCGGACGTAATCTGGTTCGAAGTATAAATTGATATTGGCCATCGCATTGATGAAACCGTGGATAAAGACCGCCGGCCAAATACTGCGGGTGTAAATCACTGCGCCGGCAAATCCAAAACCGATGAAGGTGGCGTAGATGACTTGCGCTAGTACTTCAAACGCAAAGCCGTTAATGAGATTAAGCAGATGTACCGAGCCAAAGATAACCGCTTGAGCTATCGCGGCTTTGTAGATCCCGGCTTTAGTGCCCCCCCACGCTTTTAACAAAATACCAAATGCAATGGCTCGCATCATGGTCTCTTCAAATACACCAGTACTAAGGTTATCAATCCCCCAAAACACAAATGTCGACCAACTAAACACGACATTGTCCCAATTTACGTTAAACAGATTGATAAAACCAAGGCTCATCAAAGGCAAGGCAAACCAGTACCATTTTTCTCCCCATTGATGCATTGGTGTAGTGATAAAACTGTCGCGTTCCCACGACAAGCGATACAGTAAAAAAATGACCACCAACCCACTGCTCATTCGAAAGAGCGTACCGAAGTAATCCGTGCCAATCTGCGGAAAAACACTGCCCATTATCACGGTGCCGACTTGTGTGAAAAATATCAGCGCAAATACCATTACAATGGCACTACCCAAAGGAAAGCGACTAAAGACGCGTACTAACTTTTGCATAAAAACAAGATCCAAATAAAATTGACAATTACCCTGCTCTCCAGCTTGTCAGGACCTTGATAAAACACCACTGAAAGCCCCTGAAAAAACCTGAAACCCGTCACCTTCAAGCGATAACCTATTGTATTTACTGACGGTATAAAGAAACCAATGACAACTCTTGCCAATAGTGCATCGTGGTAACTCCTGCCGATTTGGCGTTAGTTCGAAGAATCACTGTTGTTTGTACCCACGAAAAAAAGTCGGTAACGTTGGGGTTAAAGACACAACGTTCAACTAAGGGATGAGTAGTGAAATATGTGATAGCGATATGCTTTCTGTTTGCGACCTGTTACGTCGATGCCGTAGTCAGGCGTCACGATGTTGCCGATGAACGATACCTGTCTGATACCATCCCAGCCTTCTTCGTTGATATGCCTTTTGAGGGGGCGGCCGCACTTATTGATGAGCATTGGTTACTGGCACCGGCCCATGTCATTTATACGTTCATGTATGACTATAACGAGAAACTTAATAACAGAAAATTTAGCGTCCGTTCTTTTTCACAAAGAGCCCTAACTCCATCAAGCCAAATCGTACGCAAAGCGGTCATTGTTTCATTGAAGCTTTAATAACATCAATGAGCGAACCCCGAACGTCCCCCTGACTCGTTTTTACTCTTTTTGAAGTCAGCACAACAGGCGTTAGGTCTTTTTAAGCCCTTATCCGCATTAGCGAATAATGCCGATGTCATCCAAAATAACAGAGACATCATGGCTTGGCGTGAATATTATATTGAGAACCAAGCTATCGTCTTGTTTAACTTCAGATAAAAACTCAATCGGAAAAACCACTGTCTGTAACGTGGGTTCCGTTGGAGCAAATTTTACCTCTTCATTTTCTAACTCTGAGTAGTCAGATCTCAGTAACGGAGGAATACTGCCCTTAGATTTCGCCTTTTTATTTACTACAACACCACTCTTATCACGTAACTCTATTTTGATGGCGGAAGCTAGGTTATAGGGTCTGCATGCTTCATGCTCTTCCGATGTCTCTATCGCGATAGAAAAAGTTAGATTCTGTTTATCGTCAGCAAGAGTATTAATGTTTGGTATTACGAGTTCTAACGTCGTTGCAACTTGTTCCTTTAGCTCCAGTTTCAGGACATTATTTGGTGTATCCACCCCGCCTCTTAATTGTTCCTTTTTAATCGAATATGGCACTGGCTGATCTTGGCCGCTAACCCAAACTTGAAAGTTGTTATTTTCTGCCTTAACGCTGTCAAAGTTTTCAATAGACCTAAATGCTGAAGTAACAAACCGAGGTACATAGATATCATCGGGTAAGCCAAACTCTGAATTTGAAGGATGCCTCAATATATCTTGATATTCTTTCTTTCCAGATAGGGTCAGTTCAATAAACGCTGAAACAAATACTTTGGTTAGTTGCTCTTGCTGTTTAGCCGTTAAGAGCTTTTTATAAAACGTCTTCGCACCTCCCCAATGAAAATCATCAGACATATCTTGATTGAAATTTATGTGGTTTGCTTGATGGATGTAGATGGAATGATTAACGTATTTTTTGCCGTCATCATATTCAGCCCTCTGCCATTGCTGGCTCCCTAAGAACTGGTAAACGTCGGCGTCATGCCCGCCCTGTAATACAAGATAATTTGTATTCTTAAGAACGTTTTTGCCATGTGCGTGTTGATATTGGCCGTCCATGGGCGCTAACGCCACGACCGATTTAATCCCAAATCCAAATTCTGTAGATTTGCCACTGTCTGGTATCGTTTCCCAACGGTTAAATGTCGAGGCTAAGGCGACGGCTTCGCCACCTCTAGACATGCCAATGAGAGCAACATTGTCTAAATCCAGCTTATTGTAAAACCTGTGCTCCTGTTGGTTATTCCATACGCTAAGTAGCTTTAGATGCTCTAATAGAATCCATCCGCGAGCACCGTTCTCTCCCCACAAGCCGTTTAAATAAGTCTGGTCGATTTGAACAACCACAAAACCACGGCTGGAAAACAGCTCTCCTAAATAATCAAAACCAGGATCTGAGTTGCCATGTACTAACAAAATGACAGGCTTCTTTTCTGCGGTGTATGGCAGCCATACTTTCGCGTCTAAGGGTAAATTTGTGCTATCAAATCTATGGTACGCGTCATATTGGTAATCTTGGCTTTTGGAATAAGCGGCAAGAAAGTCGGGAAGCGTAACGTTACTTGTTACTAGATCTGGCTTATCGATAGAAAATATATGAGGCTTTTCCCCATAGGTAATGACATCGTATTTATATTTTCCTGTTGTTGCTGGATTCGGGAGGCCACTTGTCGGTGTTTCAGGGGAGATATAACTGTCCGAAACACACTGTAAAATGTCGGATGCCGAGGTTGAATACGACACAGCTAGCGTAACGCTTGCAATGAATCTTAAAAACAAAAGCTTCAACGTATTTTCCTTGATATTCAAATATTTTATTAACGTCATCTTTGTCGACGATATATTTCAATAATGTTATTGGATGCCACGTTCAGTTGTTGTTGTGCGGTTTCTGATACATAAGGCGTAACGAGGAATATGCCGAGTTTTTCTTTAGGGTAGATTGATATCCAAGCGGATGTACCGAACGTCCCACCACCGTGATAATACTGGCCCTCTGAATCTAATCTGAAAGTATTCCATATATAGGCCCTACCAAGCCCATTCTCCTCTCCTGCCAGCAGCGTCAACGCCTTTTTTGCGAGTTTATTGTCATCGTTGAGATAGAAACTGATGTACTTTCCCATATCTTGCGCTGTAGATTTTAAACCTCCAGCAGCATTGAAGTAGCCAGAAGCATCAGGTGTTGGAAGGCCATTTTCATGAGCTCCGCGTCGCCACCGAGCGTGTTGGCTCTCGGTAAGGGAGGTGTACGTTTCAGTTTGGCCTGTTGATTTGAAAACGATTGACTGAAGCAAATTCTCCAACGTTGTCTCATACAAATCTTCTAAAATGAGACCGAGTAATCGAATTCCTGCGTTTGAGTATTGATATCGTCTTCCCGGTATTGCGTTGAGTTTATATTCATTTAAGCGTCTAAGCAGATCTTCATCATCATGGTTGTTTAAACACATTAGTCTTTCGTTTGGTGACATATCGGCGGAGCCACACGCAAGATCGGTAGGTAAGCCAGACGTATGGGTCGCTACATGCCGAACCGTAATCTCTGTATCTTGAAACGTTAACGCATCGCTATTTATCGTATCCAAGTATTGAGAGATTGGCGTATCTAACCCAATAAGCCCGTCAGATACGGCTTGTGCTAAGAGCAACCCTACGTGTGTTTTGGTAATTGAGCCTACATCATAAATGGTATCGTCAGATGGCTTCGAACCGTCAATAAACTCTCCGAAATGGTATGTGTTGACACCATCTTCAGTGACAAACGTCACAGATAAAGCTGTCATTTCTGAATTTGACAGTAACTTATTCACTTCTTCATTGATTGAACTAGACTTTGAACATCCTGCCATAAAAGCAAACACGGTGAGTATTGAGATTAGGCATAATCTCTTTTTCATTCCTGATCCATTTAACCTAGGCACACTTTATCCTTGAATTTAAACTCTTAATACTGAGACATCACAGCCGCCTTTTCACCGATCACAACGAATTGTGTGTTCAGAGAAAGTACTTAAACATCTTACTGCAATGAGCTTTTTGTTTTTTATGTGACCTTGGTCGCACGAATGTACTAAAAAGTTTAAGCCATCAAATTTTTATTTTTTCAAAAAAATAGGGAGGCTGACCTTTGCGGTCACGCTTTTGTCCATATCAAACGAATCTCAGGCAATAAACGAGGCGTGTAGTTTGGTTACTCCAAATGAGCAATGACTGAAGAAGTATCTTCATACGGTTAATCTAACTTGGCCGCAGATAAGTCGGTTTGAATGAAAGTAATATTCAACCAGGTTTGCACATCGCTAGCAGCCGCTTGCCTTGATTGCTTGATTACCGGGAAAACGTTGATTAATGGAAGGAAAATAGCCGACTTTCACTCTCTTAAGAACATTACATAGATGGCAACACAAGAAGCTACTTTTATTTATATTATTCATACATTTACACTAAATTTGCACAAGTTATATTCCGACACTTAAGCCTCTATTACAAATTCATTTGATACTCATACAGAAATCTATCGTACCTTACCACCATGTTAATAAATTCATCAGGTACATGATGAAGACGGTGATGAAGAATATGGCAGCACAAGATCGCGTCGCTCGGCGGTCCCTTCCGACTGGCCCAGTGACAGCGGCATATGAAATCAAGGTAGATGCAGGGAGAGTACGACGAGATGACGTGCAAGTCGCTCTGGCGGTAAAACTCGATGCCCTGCATGAGTCTCTTACCTCGCTCCCACCAATACCCGTGCGCACCGAAAATCTGACAAAGAACAGCTATAGAAACAGCGGTCCACTGTTACTGCCGAAATCCCTGGCATCCGCCCGGTCCTTTCTTCGAAAGAAGTTCCACTTGTGGCCTTCCAATCCACCACCGCGAGGCATTTATATTCATGGACCGGTCGGGGTCGGCAAGAGCTTTCTAATGGATCTCTTTTACGCGTCAGTTACTGCTCCTGATGATGATTCTTACTGTAATAAAAACAGCCACAAACACGCAAAAATAACCAAACGCCGCGTCCACTTTCATGAATTCATGCTAGACGTCCATCATCGAGTCTTTGTCTACAAACAAAAGCACCCAAGAGATGATGCGCTCCCCATCATTGCGCAACAATTGGCACAAGAAGCCCAACTCCTTTGTTTCGATGAAT
>CAWUJV010000003.1:0-107953 GCA_963922845.1 uncultured Alteromonas sp. | reverse complement strand
TCGTTTTATAATCGTTGATGTCGAAGTTTTTTATGACATCTTCTTCTGGCGCATAACCAGGCTGACCGGTTCGAAGAATAATTCGCGGCTCTGGGATGTTCAATGACTCACGGAGGTACCTGACCACGTCTAAGCCAGCATCATCGGTTTCCATGACAACATCGAGTAAAATAATAGCAATATCACTGCCGTACTCTTCCAGCACTTTTTTCGCTTCCTCTCCAGAGTAAGCGTGCAAGAAGTTTAACGTGCGATCATTGAGAACCAGATCCGACAACGCCAGCTTTGTCACAGTGTGAATTTCCTCGTCATCATCGACAACCAAGACGTTCCACTGTTTGTAGACCTTGTCTTCTAATTCTGTATGACCGTCCTCATCCAGAAATATAAGCTCATCATTTTCGTAATCAGTCGGCGACATGATTAGTGCTAATCCTTACTGCTTTTGTAAGTTAATCCTAACCCTTCTGTCGCCATTTGCAAAGTTGATCAAGCAATGTAATAGTGAAAGCAATCCACTTAGTTGATAAATACAGTGTGATCGCAGCGGTAAAATCCCGAGCGTAGGCGTCACACGCCCCTTACTCAATGAAAATAAACACTGACGCTGTTGCCAAGCCAATCACAAAGCCTGTCAAACCGGCTGAAAACAAAGAGGTTCCCGTCCAACCTGCAGAGCCATCCAACACGCAGAAAACATCGGGGACTATCCAACATCAAATTCAATCTTGGTTTGCCAAAGCGGGTATTACTGCCAATATGGCAATGTCAGACGCAAAGGGCCGTCACCAAACGATCGAACGCAGAAGGCAAATTCAAGCGAGTAATAAAATCAACAACCTGCAATCGATTTTGTCGATGGCCATGTCTGTAAGTGTGCAAGACAGCGCAACAGATAACCTTGATCCAGACTGGTTTTTTACTTTCATCGAAATGGCAGAGAACGTGTATTCGCCGACCATGCAAGAATTATGGGGCAAGATTTTCGCAGTCGAGGTAAGCCGACCAGGTAGTTTTTCTATTCGAACGTTAGAAACATTAAAAGTATTAACCCAAAAAGATGCAAAGCTGTTTACCAAGGCTGCGTCGTTAGCGTCCCGTAGGCAAACCGATGCCATTCCTAAAATATTGGTGGGTTACCATCAACGCAAAGGGTTCTTTTCACTGTTACGACCCGTGGGTTTCACTCAACTAAACTTATCTAAGTATGGTTTGAGCTACCCTGATCTGCTTGCGCTTATTGATATGAAATTGATTTATGCCAGTGAAATTGAGAGTGCTGAATTAGATCCTAGTAAACGCAGTCTGTGGAAATGTGGCAGTGCCACTTTTAATCTCGCCCCTCGGAGACAGGGTATTGCGTTGGTTTACTACAAGTTTACGTCAGTGGGTGCAGAGTTGTTTCGGCTGTCATCAAAATCAACCCCTTCAGACTATATTGAAGGGCTTAAACAAATTTTATCGCCAGCGTTCCAAGTAGATTAAATGACATCGCCCCAATAGTGGGGCGATTGACATGTAACTAGATACCGTCGCCATCACCAAATTCGTGAAGACCACACTCTCTTTTTAGTCCAAAGAAACGCGTATCTTGCTCACTCATTCCTTCTTGCAGAGACTGTGTTGTGTGCCAATCACCAATTGACACGTAACCTTCATCCCACAGAGGATGGTAGGGAAGATTGTTGTCTTTTAGATAGTAGTGCAGGTCTTTGTTCGTTTGATCAATAATCGGGTAAACCTTGAATTGACCGCCGACTCGCTGCAGCACAGGTAGTTTGCCTCGTGTGTCAGACTGCGTACGACGCAAACCAGCAAACCACGTACCCACATCAAGCTCTTTGAGCGCTCTTTGCATCGGCTCAACTTTATTCATGCGATTGTATTTTTCGATACCGTCGACACCTTGCTCCCACATTTTGCCGAATCGCGCTTCTTGCCAGCCAGCTGTCATTTCCGCGCGATAGACTCTCAAGTTTAGGTTGAGCTTATCTGTCATCGAATCGATAAATTGATACGTCTCGGGAAAGAGGTAACCAGTATCGGTCAGCACTACCGGAATGTCTGACTTGACCTGAGTAAGCAGGTGCAGCATGACCGCCGACTGTGCGCCGAAACTCGACGACACTATGTGATTGCCAGGTAAATTTTCCAGCGCCCACTCAACGCGGGCGATTGGTGACATTGCCTCTAGGTCCCGATTGATGGCCGCCACATTGCTCAAGACATCTTGAGATACGGGCGTCTCATCCAATCGCGTGAATACGCTATCAGTCATAAAAATCTCTTGCAGAATCAATTACCGGAGCAATGATGCCAGCGCGGACGACATAGTCGCCAAACGACTCGCCTTCATTGCGTTCTTTTGCCCAACGACCAATCAACTCGTCCATCTCTTGCATAATTTCAGCTTCACTGATGTTTTCTTTGTACATACGTGGAATACGTGTACCTTCGCGATCACCACCGATATGGAAGTTGTATTTGCCTGGACCTTTACCGACTAAACCGACTTCAGCCAACATTGCACGACCACAACCGTTCGGGCAGCCCGTTACGCGATAGATGATGCTGTCGTCTGCCAAACCGTGCTTAGCCAAGATACCTTCTAGCTGTGTCACAGCATCAGGTAAGTAGCGCTCCGCTTCTGCCATCGCTAGTGGGCATGTCGGCAGTGACACACAGGCCATGGAATCAAGGCGCTGATTTGACACCTCTGGTCGAATCAAACCGTGCTGTCTAGCCAATGCTTCAATTGTTTCTTTCTGATCCGCGGGTACGCCCGCTACAATCAAGTTTTGGTTCGCTGTCATACGGAAATCACCTTGGTGAATCTTGGCAATTTCGCGGCAACCGGTTTTCAACGTTTTATCTGGATAATCGAGAATTCGACCATTTTCGATAAACAATGTCAGATGAAATTTACCGTCAACTCCCTCAACCCAACCGATGCGATCACCTCGGCTTGTAAATTCGTAAGGACGGCTCTCGCCAAACGTAATTTCAGCTCGCTTCTCAACTTCTGCTTTGAAGTTCTCAAGACCAACGCGTTCGATGGTATATTTCGTCTTCGCGTTTTTACGATTAACACGGTTACCCCAATCACGCTGGGTCGTCACCACAGCAGCGGCCACTGCCAAGGTATTCTCAAGTGGGATGAAGCCCAAATCATCAGCTTTGCGTGGATAGGTAGACTTATCGCCGTGTGTCATAGCCAAGCCGCCACCGACTAGCACGTTAAAGCCTACTAACTTGCCTTCTTCAGCAATGGCAACAAAACTCAAGTCATTCGCGTGAACATCCACATCATTTTGCGGTGGGATCACGACTGTCGTTTTAAACTTACGAGGTAAGTACTGACCACTGAGAATAGGTTCTTCTTCCAACTCAGTAGATTCTAACTTTTCACCGTCTAGCCAGATCTCTGCATAAGCACGCGTTCTAGGAAGTAAGTGTTCACTTATCTTCTTCGCCCACTCATAGGCTTCTTGATGCACTTCAGATTCCACGGGATTAGACGTACATAGCACGTTGCGGTTAACGTCGCCTGCCGTAGCAATTGAATCGATGCCCGCTTTATTCAGCGTCATATGCATTTTTTTCAAATGCGGCTTCAATACACCGTGAAATTGAAATGTTTGACGGGTAGTCAAGCGGATGCTGCCATACATGGTGCTTTCGCCAGCAAACTCATCAATCGCCAACCATTGCTCTGGCTTGATGATTCCGCCAGGTAAACGAGCGCGGAGCATTAAATTGTGCAATGGCTCCAACTTTTGCTTAGTGCGCTCTGCGCGAATATCGCGGTCGTCTTGTTGGTACATGCCGTGGAAACGAATTAACTGAAAGTTATCCGCTGTAAAGCCACCGGTAAGATCATCAGTGATGTCTTCGGCAATAGTACCGCGTAAGTTCTTACTTTGACCTTTAATACGCTCGTTGTCGGCAAGTTTGCCTTCAACCGTAAATGGTGATTTTTCGTTGCTCATTAATAAACATCCTTCTGATAACGTTTTGCCTTACGCAGTGCAGTAACGTATTGCTTGGCTTCGTCGGCTGACTTACCACCATGCTGTTGAATGATTTCAAGCAACGCATTTTCAACGTCTTTTGCCATATGGTTAGCGTCACCACATACATAGAAGTGGGCGCCCTCTTCTAACCATTGGTATACCTCGGCACCTTGCTCTAACAAGCGATGCTGGACGTAGATCTTTTGTTCTTGATCTCGAGAGAATGCCAAACTGATATTGGTCAAAAGGCCAGATTTTTTGTAGCCCTGCCATTCAGTTTGGTACAGGAAGTCTTGGGTAAAATTAGGGTTGCCGAAGAACAACCAGTTTTTACCTTCTGCATCTTGCGCTTCACGCTCTTGCATAAAGGCCCTAAATGGCGCAATACCTGTACCAGGCCCCACCATAATCACAGGCGTATTACCATCTGCGGGTAGACGGAAGTTGTCGTTGTTTTCAACGAAGATTTCCACGTCAGCACCTTCTTCAAGACGTTCACACAAGAAACCTGATGCACCACCTTGGTGACGCTGTCCGAACGCGTTGTAGTCAACATGTGCGATAGTAAGGTGCACTTCTTCTTCGACTTCGGCTTGGCTAGACGCAATTGAATATAAACGCGGCGTAAGCGGACGCAGTGCATCAACAAAGACTTGTGCGTCAACGGTTGCAGGGTGTTCGCGAACAATATCAATGATTTGTCTGTCAGCGAGATACGCTCTCAAATCCGCAGGTACAGCCAGCAGTTTACCGAGGGCGTCATTATTAGTCGCCGCTTGGTACGCTTTTACAAAACCCGGATAACTCAGTGTTAATTCAAGACGACGCTGTAGTGCCGTTTTCAGCGTATAGCTTTCACCCGCCACCGTCACTTGCGTATCGGCATTCGCCCCCACTAGGGCAATCATTTCTTCGACTAACGCTTCGTCATTCAAGAACCACACACCTAACGCATCGCCAGGTTGGTAAACGATACCTGACTCTTCTAAGCTAATTTCGATATGACGAATATCTTTCACCGAGTCACGGCCAGTGATCTTAACGCTTTCCATTAAGTTAGCGACAAATGGTGATTTTTTGGTATAAACCTGTGCGCCTGTTGCAGCCGGTGCCACAGCAGTTGCGACTGCAGCCGGTGCGCTCGCCGTGAAATCGGCTTTAATAGCTTCAATGACAGCATCGCCCCACGCTTCAGAAGGCGCTTCGTAGTCGACGTCACAATCCACTCGCGGTGTAATTGCGTTCGCCCCTAACTTAGCGAGTCGCTCGTCAAAATCTTTCGCTGTTTGACAGAAAAATTCATAGCTGGTGTCACCTAATCCCAATACGGCGTATTTAACACCCGCAAGTTTAGGCGCCTTTTTACCACCAACAAATTCGTGTAGTTCGACGGCATCATCTGGTGCATCGCCTTCGCCGTGTGTACTAACCGCTATGGCAATGTGGGTTTCATTTTTTATCTGGCGAGGCTTGTAGTCTGCCATGCTTACTAAGTTGTTTTTGATACCTGCCGCATCAACTTTCGCCTTAAATGCAGCAGCAACGCCTTTTGAATTACCGGTTTGTGAACCATATAAAATCGTTAATACCGCGCTGCTTTGTGATTCTTCAGCAACAACTGCAGGTGCTACTTCGCCAGCGGTTTGACCCGCCGCCAAGCCAGCGACATAACCACTTACCCAAGTAAGTTGGTCACGATTTAGTCCAGACAGTGCTTGCGTAATCGCGTTCCACTGCTGCTCTCCCAGCATCGCTGAGGGAATTAAATTTTGTTTAGAATGTACAGACATAGATCATTGGCCTCTATTTAGTGCGCTAAGGCTAACGACTTTGTGGTTCGACAGGAAAGAATTAATACAACTTTTTTATTACTGAACGTGATTAAAAAACCAAACATTCAATGAAAGTTATCTAGAAAACCAAATTTATGCGCCGATTGAAACGGAAAATTCAAAAGAATATTGAAGTATAACTTACTAATATATATGCAATAAATTTAAAAACTGTGATGAAATTCGCGATTTATTGTCGACGACGGATTGTGTGAATGGTGAAACAGCTAGTTGAATCAGATCGTACTGCGATCCGTTAAAAAACCATCTTTGTCGATTACTCATCGAGAAAGTCGTACCGCTTTACCTAGGTGTGCCTAAGCATCCAAAACACTTATGGCACTATATTGGATACCACAAAAACCAACTTATATAGCAAACAAAAAAGCGAGTGTGTTGTCACGTCGATTCATTCAACGTTTAACTCACTCGCTATTTTAAGGGGTTGGGGCTTAGAAGTGAACTTCTACACCCGCGAAGAAGCCGTCATAACTCAGATCAGCGTAGATATCATCTAGGTCTTCAATATCGACCGTGACATCGCGATAACCCGCTTGTAGTGTGAGATCCATTGCGATGCTATCAATCAGATCATAGGTGATCGCGACTTGAAAATCACTTAATGTATGGTCGTCAAAGGCAAGGTAGCTGCCCTCTGCATACGCAGATAGACCCGTAAATGGCAATCCCACTTCTACACGTGAATAAAGCATTGGGATAATGCCTGAGAAGTCCTCTTGGCTTGCAAGGTTTGTCGCGTCATCTGCAACATTCAAAGTGCCATCAAGGTACTTACCATTGATACCCACATCGAAGCTCAACAGGTCATTATCAAACAATTCATAGTAAAGAATGATGTCTGTCGATGTGATATCACTCACTGTGTCTACCGTACTACCAGCGGTATAAAGTGTGCCATCGAACTCAAAGTTTGTGCTCAATAGTGTTGAACCATTTGACTCTAACGTTGTGTGCGCCACTTTTACGTTTGGAACGAAAGGTATGAAATGCTCAAAAGCGATGTAAAACGCTGTTTCACCTTCATCGTCAAAATTGAAATCTGCCGTTGAATTTGTGCTTGCAAATCCACCGCTTGTTCCCGTATCCCAATACTGCGCGCCCGCGTACACACCTAACAGTGTGTCAGCGGAGACCGAAGGTACGGCCGCAACACCCATCAATGCAGCTGCCAGTAACGTTTTTTTCATGTGTTATCCTTGATTTAGTAGTTCAGATAATTCAATGATGGCAGCGTTTGCTCTAGAGATATAATTAGCCATTACTAATGAATGATTCGCTAACATGCCAAAGCCACTGCCATTGAGAATCATCGGGCTCCATACGGTTTGTTGGGTTGCCTCTAACTCTCTTATAATTTGCTGTAAACTGACCAACGCGTTTTTCTTTTCCAATACATCCCTAAAGTCAACTTCGACGGCTTTTAAGAAATGTAACAGTGCCCACGTTGCGCCACGCGCCTCGTAAAAGTTATTGTCTAACTGCCACCAGCTTGTTTTAGTGTAGGACTGATTTGGCAATGGCGTTGAATTTTTTGCCGCCGAATCCCCCGCAAGATCGGTGTTAACCCGATCCGTACCCACACTGGCACTGAGCCGTTGAGACAAACTGCCAAGGCGTTTTTCTACTTGTTTGAGGTAATCTCTGAGGTTATCCGCTCGCGCATAAAACTGACTGTCACCAGCAACGGGAGACCCCAACTCATCGCGATAGAGAATCATCCAGTCAATGGCATCTTGATACTGAGATTCGGCAGAAGGTAGCAACCAGCTGCGATGGTCAATGTTAAACTTAGGCTGCGCCTGAACTAGCATTTCATTCTCGATAGATTGAGATTGCGAGCGGCTGAAGTCTTTGCGCATGGACAGGGCTAAGTCACGAACCATCTCTAATGCACCGAATTCCCAGCTGGGCATATTATCAAGGAAGACACTTGGTGGCGTAACATCGTTAGAGAGATAACCACCTGGTTTGTCGAGTAAGGTATCTGCCACGGTAATCATAGTCGCGGTGACAGTAAATCCTGTAACGTCGGTATGTACTCGGTCACCCGCTTGTAATCGGGCATTTTCATTGACGTCAAAAGTAGCAGGGGATGTACTCCAGTACATGCCAATCAGTGTAAACAATACAACGAGTATTGCTGCACCAACTGAAATCCACTTCGCGTTTACGTATTGTTTCATCAGATTTCCTATCTTTCTTATATAAGAATAGTTTAGCTGGGGTAACAAAGAAACTAAACCTCTAATCAATACCTTGTCGCGAATTTGGTCCTTACGTTACCCCACTTTTTTATTAGCTTGCGTATGATTTACGGCGATGGAGTATCATGTACAGTACGCCACCAATCAAAAGCACTGGCCAAAAAATACTGACACCGGCAACAAGTAACGCTAAAAATGTTGCACCAATGGCAATAAAGAAGGCGCCAAACACACTAATCGCGACTATGAAGCCGACGATAACCGCCACTGCTGCTAACACAGACAACGCGGCAAAACTTTCAAATGGTGACATCAAGTCATCGTTCATGACCAAATTTACTCCCCACCAATCACTAATCACATAGCCAAAACAGTTTACCAAGACGACCGCTATCAATACGGCCAAAATAAAGTTTTTCATGATCTACCTCGGCAATAGAATGACTGCCGCGATATAGGCAATCAGCGTCACCATAGGTAAACAAAAGGCACCGACTAGCGCCCCAGCGCGGACCCAAGTTGCATCGATATTGAAATAGCGTGCAACACCCGCGCATACGCCAGAGATCATGGCATCATGTTCACTTCGCTTGATTCTTTTTTCACTATAAACCGTTTTCATAACACTTCTCCGATACATTGGGTTGGGCCGCGAAGGAGGCACTATTGCCTCCTTGTGGGATGGTTTAAGGGCTAATTACGCCGCTTTTTTCTGTTGTTTCTGGCTAGCTGCTTTCAATGCCGCCAATTCTGCTTCGATGGCGTCATCTGCCTCTAAAGCTTTAAATTGACTTTCAAGATCCGAAGCCGGTGAACCAGGTACAACATCAAACGCGTCAACTTGTGCTTCTAAGCTTTCAATGCGTTGCTCGTATTCGTCGAAACGAGACATCGCACTGGCAAGTTTGTCGCTGTGCTCAACTTGCTTCGCTTTCAAGCGAACCGATGCAGATGATTTGCGAACGACAATCGCTTTTTGCTTAGCTTTCGCTTCAGCTAACTTTTCAGCTAGTGCTGCGGTGTCGTTTTGCAAGCGGCTTAACGCTTCTTCCAGTTCATCAAGTTGTGTTTGAATTTCTTCCTGTTTTTGTACAAACGTTTGTTTCTCAACCAACGCTGCACGTGCCAGCGACTCTTTATCCTTTTCGATAGCAAGGCTCGCTTTTGCTTGCCATTGCGACGCTTGTTTCTCCGCCTTAGCAAACTCGCGTTCTAGTTGCTTTTTCTCAGCAAGATATTTCGCGGCCACAGAGCGAAGCTCAACCATGGTTTCTTCCATTTCCTGAATAATCAAACGAACGATTTTTTCAGGATCTTCTGCTTTATCTAGCATTGCATTTAGATTGGCTTGCACGATATCTGATAGTCTTGAAAACATTCCCATTGTTATTCCTCCAGGTTAGTTAGTTCACTCAAGTCATGTTTGATATAACTATTACAATCGGCGTGCCAAAAATTTAAATTATTGTTTTTATTAACATATTTTGTTTCTAACGATTTTTTCTGGAAATATAGCCACGCTAAAATGCGTAAGAGTAGTGAATTTAACCACTTCATTTAGTCAATTTAACCACTAGAAAATAAGGTGATAAATCTCGTTAAGAAGCGCCACATTTATTGAACACGCAATTGTTGATTAACGTGATAACAGTGAGGGGTACGAGGGGGTTACTCAGTGTTGTAAACGTATTGGAATTAAAAAGCGGGACTGAGGCTATCAAGTGTTTACAGAGGTGGATTTGTTCGGTGCAAAAAAAAACAGGTAACGATTTGATGCGTTACCTGTTTATTTGATATTCCATCAGTGGTCTTGTGTATCGTCTGCGACTTTTGCTGCTTGACGATGACCACTGACGGTATCGGGTGAATACAATGGCGCTAACAATTAAGCTGGCGACCGGTGTTAACAGAAATAGTAGTAATATTAACGGTTGATGCATAACGTTACCTATTACTCGCCTTTATCTGCAGACTCACCTTGTGTATTTACCGCTGCGATATCTGTGATATCAACTTTACCTACTACTGTGTCACCATTAATGTCAAATTGATGCGTTGTGTTGGCAATGCTTTGTTGAACACCTAATTCAATTTCGCTAGTTGCAACCGATACAGCCTGGGTAACAACGTGACTCATGAATCTCTCTAGTACTGATTCTTGTGCCTGAGCAACGTTAGAAATCAAACCAGTAGTCAATGCCGCTGCGATAATAAGTGATGCCTTTTTCATTTTGTGTCTCTCTCTTCAAGTTAAAAAATAAAACGTTATCGTTTCGATGATTAACTTATTGCGAGAGGTGTGCCAACTCCACAAAAAATCGTAAGCCATTGATTATTATATATTAAATTTCAGCACCATTTAATCTTAATACAGGTTAGCATTTTAATGGTGGTTAAAATAACCACTACAATTAGGCAATTTCACCACTTTTTGAGCTGTTGAATTTTTGAGCGGCCAATTGTGCTTTTTCTACTTCTTCTAGTGCTCTTAACAGTAGATCAGGCTGAGGCCCTCGTCCGGTTCCGTGTTGACTCAAATAGCGGCGCCAAATTTTGCCACCCGCTTGCCCTTGGAATAAACCGAGCATGTGTCGAACAGCGTGCCAAGGTCTGAAACGCTCATCAGTTTGACGACTGACATAATCATTCATCAATAACACAATTTCTCGTCGGCTAAGAGGCTGCGTATCTTCACCATAAATCGCGCGATCGATATGACTGAGTAAATAGGGATTGCTGTAGGCTTCTCGACCCACCATCACACCATCAACATGTGCCAACTGGGTTTGCATCTCATCTAACGTTTTTATTCCGCCATTGATACTGATGTGAAGATCTGGATTCGCTGCTTTGAGACGGTGCACTCTGGGATAGTTGAGAGGGGGGATTTCACGGTTTTCTTTTGGGCTCAATCCCTGTAGCCATGCTTTTCTCGCATGCACAATAAACGTATCGCAGCCCGCGTCTGCGACGGTAGATATAAAATGACTGAAGTCAGCATCTTCATCCATATCATCAATACCAATGCGACATTTTACGGTAACGGGAATATCGACAGCCTTTTGCATAGCTTGAACACACGCACCGACTATTTCTGGCTGAGCCATCAAACAGGCACCAAAGCTACCATTTTTTACGCGGTCAGAAGGGCAACCGACATTGATATTTACCTCGTCATAACCTCTCTCTTGTGCCATCACTGCACAGCGGGCCATATCGTCAGGATCACAACCTCCTAGTTGCAATGCCACTGGGTGTTCCTCTTGGTTGTAGGCCAAGTAGTCACCTTTGCCGAAAATAAGTGCCCCTGTTGTCACCATTTCTGTGTACAAAAGGGCTCGCTTGGATATCAATCTGAGAAAATAACGACAGTGTTGATCAGTCCAATCCAGCATGGGGGCAACCGAAAATCGGCGGTCGGCAGCAGAAATGGATTGGGGAAGCATTATTTCTTTATTCTCGGTCACTCAGGGGATCTCTCTACTAAACAATATGTTAGGTTTTGTATGCTCACTGGCATACAAAAGTGGCCGGCATTTTAGCACATGCGCTCGCAAAGCATAAATTACGGTATCTATTTGCCCTTACCGATACACGTTTGTTTACATTAATTAAACCGACATTCATGCGAAATGGTCGCTTTTAACTGGCCAAATAAACAAGGTTAGTTATGCTGATGACACAACAACAAAAAGGATTTAATCCATGCATCGCAAAAAGATAGCGACGGCGTGTATCGCTGCGCTCTATTTATCAGTCACAGGTTGTTCAACGTCTACCGCGCCAGAGCAACAAACCAATCAAAGTGCGAGTCAAAAAACCAATGAACTCAGCGTCGCCTATGAACAGTTCACCCTCGACAACGGGTTAAAGGTAATATTGCACCAAGATAAATCAGACCCTATCGTTGCTATGGCAACGGTAGTTCACGTCGGGTCAAACAGAGAAAAGCCCGGACGAACTGGGTTTGCTCACTTTTTCGAACATATGTCGTTTAATGACTCTGAAAATGTACCTAAAGGGGCGAACCGCAAGATGATTCCTGAACTTGGCGGTTCTCGCAACGGCGGGACCTGGAGTGACGGTACTATATATTATGAAGTGGTGCCAAAAGACGCCTTCGATAAGCTCTTGTGGATTGATTCGGATCGCCTGGGTTACATGATCAACACGGTTGATGCCGGTACTCTGGAACGCGAAAAGCAAGTCGTAAAAAATGAAAAACGTCAACGCGTCGATAATCGACCATATGGCCACACCGGTCATGTCATTCGAAAGGCGCTATACCCCACATCACACCCATACAACTGGACGGTCATTGGTGACTTAGAAGACCTACAGGCGGCAACGCTGTACGATGTTCGCGAATTCTACGACACCTTTTATACACCATCGAATGCCACGCTAGTTATTGCTGGTGATATCGACTTTGCGTCGACTAAAAAGAAAGTCGAGCAATGGTTTGGGGAAATCAAAGCGGGTGAGCCCGCTGCACCGCTGAAACCTCAGGCGGTAACATTGACCGAGTCAAAGAAGCTCTATCACGAGGACAACTTTGCTCGTCTACCCGAATTGAGATTGACCTTCCCCACCCCAGAACAATATACCAAAGATGCCTACGCCTTAGACGTGTTAGGTCGTATCTTGTCTGATGGAAAATCTGCGCCCTTGTACCAAACGATAGTATCGGAGCAAAAACTCGCTCCTCGCGCTTCCGCATACAATAACGCGAACGAACTCTCTGGTACGTTTACTATTTCTGTTCGCGCCAAAGCCGATGTAAAACTGGATGATGTGTACGGTGCCATTCAAACTGCCTTGACGGATTTTGAGCAAAATGGTGTTGATGCTAACCAACTTCAACGGATCAAAGCGGAATTGGAAACCGATTTTTACTACGGGATTGAAAGTATTCTTGATAAAGCACTACAGCTGGGTATCTACAACGAGTACGCAGGTTCGCCTAGCTTTATTCAAGAAGATATAGCCAATATCAAAGCCGTCACAGCTGACGATGTTGTGCGAGTCTACGAACGCTATATCAAAAACAAACCCGCGATCTTCACTAGTTTTGTACCAAGAGGCAAAACCGACCTCGTCCTTGCGGATTCGGTCAAGGCCAACGTAGTAGAAGAGAAAATCAAACCCGCAAGCGAGCCCGACTTTGTCGAAAATGACGATATTCGTTTTGTTAAAACGCCCACTCAGTTTGACCGCAGTGAGCCACCGTTGACGGATTTGCCAGCATTAACCGTACCATCGGTATGGGACTACACTACGCCAAACAACATTAACGTTGTGGGCATTGAGTACAATGAGCTACCGATTGTTAAGTTCAGCATGACGATCAAAGGTGGTCAGTTACTTGATCCGCAAGATAAAACGGGTGTTGCGCGCTTAATGGCATCGTTAATGAACGAAGGCACTTCGCTAAAAACACCAGAGCAACTAGAACAGGCCATTGGCTTATTGGGGGCCGGAATTCGTATTTCGAGCTCACAAGAGAACATAACGATACAAGGCCAAACCTTGGCCCGAAACTTCAACGAGACGATCGCGCTGGTCAGTGAAATGCTGCTCAAGCCTCGTTGGGACGAAGCCGAGTTCGAGCGATTGAAATCCGCGCAACTGACAGGCATTCAGCAAGAGGCCGGCGTCGCTAGCCGAATCGCTTACAAAGCCTTTATGAAGACGCTCTATGGCAGCGATAACCCGTTAGCTTTGCCGTTGGGCGGGACAGCTCAAAGCGTTGCCGCAATAACGCTTGATGATGTCAAAGCGTTTTATGCGAATAACATTTCGCCCTCAATGGCCAGTTTCCACGTTGTGGGTGATGTAACAGAGCAAGACGTAGTCAAGGCACTATCGACACTCAATGAATGGAAAGGGGACAAGGTCGCTCTACCATCATTACCTGAGGTGGCTTCGCGCGAAAAACCCGAGGTTTATTTTATCGACTTACCGGGTGCAAAACAGTCGGTTATCTATGTCGGTAAGCCGGCCGTTGCCGGCAGTGATCCGGATTTTTACTCGGTAGTGTTTGCCAACAAGCGATTAGGGGAAGGAATGAGTGCGCGACTCGGACAAACCTTGCGTATACAAAAAGGCTATACCTACGGCGCGTATAGCTACATTCCTGACAACAGCTATGTTCCACCGTTTATCGCGTCATCGCAGGTGCGCTCCAATGTTACTTTGGAATCACTGGAAATTTTCAAAGATTTGATTGGAAACTACCAAGCGACATACGGACAAGAGGATTTAGAGACGGCTAGGAATATGACCATTAAAGCGAATTCTCGCCGCTTCGAAACCACCAGCCAGCAACTGAGAATGCTCGAGAATATTACGCGAAACAATCTAGCGAAAGACTATATAGACGCAGAGCAGACATTCGTTCAAAACGTTGATTTGGAGAGTGTGCACCAAACCATTAATCAGTATCTTGATGAACAACAGATGATATATGTCATTGTTGGAGACGGTGAAACACAATTATCGCGAATTGAGTCATTAGGCTATGGCAAGCCAGTGGTATTGGACTTAAACGGCGATCCGCAATAAATCATCAACAAACCGCAACATAAAACAGCCAGCACACGCTGGCTGTTTTTAACTACCCAATGAACTGCTTTACATCACGTCATACCCATATTTGGTGGTGAATACAAAGCAAAGAAAAAAAACACTTCACTGGCAAATATCCCCTGCCACCCCACGTCTATAACCAAGCAAGACAAGGACGATATCAATCGCACCTCAAACCACGGCGTGATATGAACCCCGCGTTTAAATTAAACCAAGATGCTGTGCGTGATAGTTCAAATGTTCTTCGATAAACGAGGCGATGAAGTAATAGCTGTGGTCATAGCCTTCGTGCATATTTAGGGTGATTTGCGTATCCGATTGTTGCGCGGCGTGTAATAGCGACTCTGGGTGCAGCTCTTCTTTAAGAAATTGATCTGCCGTCCCTTGATCAACAAACAAAGGTACAAAATGCGTTTTACTGGCCAACAGTCGACTTGCGTCATAATCCGCCCAAAAAGTCTGGTCTTCACCTAAATAGGCGGTCAAGGCTTTTTGGCCCCAAGGGCAGTTACTGGGGTTAGCAATGGGGCTAAAAGCAGAAACGGATACATAGCGGTTAGGATTACGCATCCCCACAATCAAGGCACCGTGTCCCCCCATTGAATGGCCGCTGATTGCTCGCTCTGACGTGACAGGGAAATGCGCTTCAATCAAATCGGGCAGCTCTTGGGTCACGTAGTCATACATTTGATAGTGCGCAGCCCAAGGCGCTTGCGTGGCGTTTACGTAAAAGCCAGCGCCTTTGCCCAAATCATAGTGACCTTCAGGATCATCGGCCACACCTTCGCCTCTGGGGCTAGTATCAGGTGCCACAATCGCCAACCCTAGTTGGGCCGCTAATCGCATGGCACCAGCTTTCTGCATGAAATTTTCATCCGTACAGGTTAAGCCAGACAACCAATACAACACAGGGACGGGATTGTGGTTGGAAGCAAAAGGCGGAAGAAAAACGGCAAATGTCATTTCGCAATTATTCACCTTTGACGTATGAGTAAAGCGTTGGTGTTTTCCGCCAAACGCCTTATTTTCACTAATCAATTTCATACGGCAACCTTAGAAGTGGACAACACTGCGAATGCTCTTACCTTCGTGCATCAGGTCGAAGGCTTCATTGACGTCGTCAATCGGCATGTTGTGCGTGATGAAGGTTTTCAATGGTATTTCACCGTTGAGATACTGTTCAACGATACCCGGTAACTGTGAACGACCTTTGACGCCACCAAATGCTGTGCCTCGCCAAACTCGGCCTGTTACCAATTGGAAAGGTCGAGTTGATATCTCTTGGCCCGCGCCTGCGACACCAATAATGACAGACTCTCCCCACCCTTTGTGACAGCACTCCAAAGCCGAACGCATCACATCGACATTTCCAATACACTCGAACGAGTAGTCTACGCCGCCGTCCGTCATCTCAACGATGACCTCTTGAATCGGCTTGTCGTGTTCTTTGGGGTTGATGACGTCAGTGGCACCAAGCTGTTTCGCTAATTCAAATTTATCGTCATTGATATCGATAGCAAGAATACGTCCCGCTTTTGCCATCACGGCACCGATAATGGCTGACAAGCCAATTCCACCTAGACCAAAAATAGCGACTGTTGCACCCGGCTCTACCTTAGCGGTATTCAACACTGCACCCATCCCAGTAGTCACGCCACAACCCAGCAGACAAACCTCTTCCAATGGAGCGTCAGGGTTAACCTTAGCCAAAGAAATTTCAGGCAATACCGTGTACTCAGAAAAGGTCGAGCAACCCATATAGTGAAAAATAGGCTTGCCGTCGATACTGAAGCGACTTGTGCCGTCTGGCATCAATCCCTTACCTTGGGTTTCGCGAATCTTCTGACATAAGTTGGTTTTGCCCGATTGACAAAATTTACACTCTCCACATTCGGGTGTGTAAAGCGGGATAACATGATCGCCAACTTTCAACGAGGTTACGCCTTCACCGACGGCTTCTACGATCCCACCGCCTTCATGGCCCAAAATGCTTGGGAATACACCTTCAGGATCTTCACCTGACAAGGTAAAAGCATCGGTATGGCAGACACCGCTGGCGACGATCTTTACGCGAACTTCACCCGCCTTTGGCGGTGCAACTTCCACCGTTTCGATGGAAAGGGGTTCACCTGCTGCCCAGGCGACAGCGGCTTTACATTTTATTGGCGCTAATGCCATTATTATTCTCCGTGTGTGACGACTTGCGGTAAAAGGTACGGCATATATCGGATTTTAGACCAAGTTAAGATACACTACCGCAATATTCTCAACCCGTTACGACCAAGAGCTCTAACTATGCTAAAAACGCTCGGCCATCATACGATTGGTACTTTGTCTGTCATTGCTTATGCAATCAATACCATCTTTTGGTTTGTTCCGATCTTCCTGCTTTCGTTTTTTAAACTCATTCCTATCAGCATTTGGCGTACATTTGTGTCTTACCTCGCCGATAGCTGTGCAGTCGCTTGGATATCGATCAACAATCTCAATCAACGATTGACTAGCCGGACGACTTGGCAAGTTAATGGCCTAGACCAATTATCGCCTAAAGATTGGTATTTGGTTATTGCGAACCACCAATCTTGGGTCGACATCTTAGTTTTACAACGGGTATTTAATCGTAAGATTCCGTTTTTAAAGTTTTTTCTCAAGCAAGAACTCATTTGGGTGCCGTTCTTAGGCCTCGCATGGTGGGCACTCGATTTTCCGTTTATGAAGCGTTACAGCAAGTCTTTTTTGGCTAAACACCCTCACCTCAAAGGGAAGGATATGGAAACGACCAAAAAAGCGTGTGAAAAATTTCAGTTTAAACCCGTGAGTATTATGAATTTTGTCGAAGGGACAAGGTTCACTGAGTCAAAACACAAGCGCCAGGCCTCACCCTTTACGCACCTTCTCAAACCCAAAGCTGGCGGCGTTGCGTTTGTTTTAAATGCAATGGGAGACCAACTGCACAAGTTGATCGATGTCACTATCGATTACCCATCAGGCGTTCCAACCTATTGGGATTTTGTATCGGGCAAGGTGAAAGACATCCGCGTTAATATTAGCGTGACCCCGATAAAAGACCTGTTTGAAAACGGCGTGTTTAACGACAACTATTTTGACGACCCTGAACAACGCAGTCGTTTTCAACAATGGCTTAATGAGCGCTGGCACACCAAAGACAATTTACTCGATTCACTAGGATCCACACAAAAACCATTATGAGAGTAGTATTAGCCCCCTTTATTTTCGTCGTTCATACCTCACTGCAAATCACCAATTTGGCGTTTTGGGGTATGTTGATTATCAGTTTTGGCTTGATCAAATTAGTGTTGCCGTTCGACGGCCTTAAACAGCTATTTTCTGTACTGATGAATGGCATGCTGTGTGGTTTTGGCAAAGTCAGTGTCAGCATGATACGTCTATTTAACCCCGTCGATATAGAGTACCGAGTGCACGGCGAACTGGACCAAGACAATTGGTATTTGATCGTGGCAAACCACCTTAGCTATCTCGATATTGTATTGATGATCGAGTTTGCCGCAGATCGCATTCCTGCGCCTAAGTTTTTCTTGAAAAAAGAGCTCATTTGGCTGCCTTTCGTCGGTTTGGGGGCGTGGGCATTGGACATGCCCTTCATGCGTCGTTATAGCCAAGCCTACATCGAAAAGCACCCTGAGAAAAAAGGCATGGATATCGCCACTACGAAAAAGTACTGTGAGAAATTTAAAACGCAGCCTACTACGGTGATTAATTTTGTTGAAGGTACCCGCTTTACGCCTCAAAAACACGCGCAAAAAGCGAGCCCTTTTACTCATCTACTACCGCCGAAAGCGGGCGGCATTGCGTTTACACTCGCGACAATGGGTGACCTGTTTACCAACATCCTCGATGTATCTTTGCTGTATCCCGAGAATCGCCGCCACCCAATGATAGAAATGCTCAGTGGTTGCATGCGTAAAATTGTTATTGATGTAAACGTGATTGACGTACCCAATGAGGCCAAAGGCGATTATTTCGAAGATGCGAGTTTCAGGGGGCGATTCCAAAGTTGGTTAAACGAGCTTTGGGAAAGCAAAGACAAGCGAATTAATAAACTACTTGGAATGTAAATGATGAATACGTCATCCATTCACACCGGATTTGTGGAACTTATTGATGGCGTATTTCCCAACACGCCCACCGACTCCCCTCTCTATAACTTATTGGCAGTGGGCGCCGTTGTCGCAGCCGCTATTGTGTTTCATGCAATGGGGCATTGGTTGATCAAACCTCAACTGGAAAAGTGGGTTAAACGCACTAAGTTGTCTTGGGACGACGCGTTAATGGAACACGGTTTCTTCAATCGAATGTTTCATCTTATCCCAGCGATGACGCTGTTTTTGGCAGCGCCGATTCTACTCAGCGACACTACGCTGGCATTAAAAGTCGTTAGCAAAGTTGCGCTACTTTACATGATGTACAGCGCGCTACTGACTTTGTACGCGTTTCTCAATACTGTCGAGGATATTTACTACGAGTCGCCTCTGGCTAATCGAGCGCCAATAACTGGTTTCATACAAGTCATCAAGTTAATCTTTGCCATCCTTGTACTGCTTCTCAGTGTGTCTTTGCTAATTGATCGCAGCCCGTTGCTGTTGCTCAGTGGCTTAACGGCTATCGCAGCGGTGCTTCTGTTGATCTTCCGAGACACCATCTTGGGCTTAGTGGCGGGTATCCAAATCGCAGCAAACCGGATGTTTAACAATGGTGATTGGATTCAAATTGATAAATTTAGTGTGGATGGCGAAATCATCGAAATCGGACTAACCAATGTCAAAATCCAAAATTGGGATAAGACTATTGCGACTATTCCGACGTACGCGCTGACCAATGAGGCAATCAAGAATTGGCGAGGCATGTCTGAGTCGGGTGGTCGGCGTATCAAACGGGCCATTCATATCGACGTGCAAAGCGTGTGCTTGTGTGATGAACAAATGCTCAGTCGGTTTAAGACAGTGCGTCATATCGCGCCTTATATCGAAAAGAAAATTGACGAACTTCAGCGCTACAACAAAGACCGTGATATTGACGAAACCGACTTACTCAACAGTCGAAAATTAACCAATATAGGGACGTTTAGGGCTTATCTAGAAGCCTATCTTGCCCAGCACCCAGACATTCATCCGAAAATGACCAGAATGGTCCGTCAACTTCAGCCTACGGCGTTGGGATTACCATTGGAAATATACTGTTTCAGTGCGAAACAAGATTGGGTAGTGTACGAAGGGATACAAGCAGACATTTTTGATCATATATTTGCGATGCTTCCGCTGTTTGGGCTTAAAGCGTACCAACGAGACAACCACCATAATTCAAAGGGTAGCTAAATCGCTGCCCTGCTCTTTTTTTTTGCACCGCAGACATTGCCCCACTTATCGCACTTTGCTCGCCTCGTATTGACGCATCCACTCAGGTGTGGCGTAGTAAGGCAATGCACAGTGTGCTGTGGAAATCAAAAAAACCTAACGGATAATCACAACAACAAGGTTGACCAATGAATAAATCTAGGGGACAGCTCCTTCTTACACTCTCGATAGCAGGCGGGCTTATGGCGTGCCAGCCAAGTAATACCGACTCTCAATCTGAACAAGCCGCACAACAGGAGTCACCGACAACAATGCAAATTAGTTACCCCACCACAGCAAAAGGGGAGGTAGTTGATACCTATTTCGATCAGCAAGTTGCCGACCCATACCGCTGGCTTGAAGACGATCGCAGTGAGGAAACCGGTGAATGGGTCAAGTCACAAAACGCTACCACACAAGATTTTCTGAGCAACATAACCTATCGCGATCAGATTGGCGAAGTCGTTAAGGAGCTACTCAACTATGAACGCGTAGGTGCACCGTTTAAAGAAGGTGAGTATACCTATTATTACAAAAACGATGGATTACAAAACCAATCTGTTGTCTATCGTCAAAAAGGTGATGCGGAACCAGAAGTATTCATCGACCCTAACAAATTTAGTGAAGACGGTACGGTATCACTTGCCGGCATGACATTCTCTGAAGATGGTTCACTTGTTGCGTATCAAACATCAACGGGCGGCAGCGATTGGCGCGATGTCTATGTGATGAACGCACAAACCAAAACGCTGTTAGCAGACAAACTCGATAACGTTAAATTCAGCGGCCTAGCATGGTATAAAAACGAGGGATTCTACTATTCAAGCTATGATAAGCCAGACGGTTCGGAGTTAAGTGAAAAAACCGACCAACACAAGCTTTATTATCACCAAGTGGGTACCAGCCAAGACAATGACGTCAAAGTGTTTGGCCACGATGAAGCAGAAAAACACCGCTATATCTCAGCTGGTGTAAGTGAAGACAATCGCTTTCTGTTTGTGTACGCTGCGAATACCACGTCGGGCAACCGCATGGTCATGAAAGACCTTTCTCAAGCACAAAGCCCTTGGGTAACCGTTAAAGAAGACATTTCATCTGATGTTTGGGTGCTGACCACCAATGGAAACAAACTCTTGATGGTGACCAACCACGATGCGCCAAACTCGAAGATTGTCGTTGCAGATGCCAACAATCCCGGTATTGAAAACTGGCAAGACTTAATAGCGGAAACGGACAATGTTTTATCCGCTACGACGGCGGGCGGTACTATCTATGCAGAGTACATGGTCGATGCAATTTCTCAGGTGAAACAATATGACCTAGAAGGCAAGCTTTTACGCGATGTCACCCTACCAGGCGTTGGTTCTGTGGCTATTTATTCTGGCAAGCGAGAAGACAACAACACTTACTTCAACTTCACTAATTACAGCACGCCTTCCACCCTATATAGCTTGGACATCGCATCAGGCGACTCGACGGTTTTCTATAAACCTAAGACGGCATTCAATAGCGATGAGTACACATCAGAGCAAGTGTTCTATCAATCAAAGGATGGTACACAAGTGCCGATGATTATCACTTATCACAAAGACACTCAGCTCAATGGCAAAAATCCGACGATTTTGTATGGCTATGGCGGCTTTAACGTTAGCCTAACGCCAAGCTACAGCTCTACCGTAGCGGCGTGGTTAAAACTTGGCGGCGTTTACGCAGTGCCCAACATTCGCGGCGGGGGTGAATACGGAAAAGACTGGCACCGCGCGGGGACACAAATGCAAAAACAAAACGTTTTTGACGACTTCATCGCGGCTGCCGAGTATTTAATTGAGAAAAACTACACTAGTAGCCCTTATCTTGCGTTACGCGGCGGTTCAAACGGTGGCTTACTCGTTGGCGCCGTCATGACTCAGCGCCCTGAGCTAGCACGCGTCGCCCTACCCGCAGTAGGTGTGCTTGATATGCTGCGTTATCATACCTTCACGGCTGGTGCCGGCTGGGCGTATGACTACGGTACATCAGAGCAAAGCCCTGAAATGTTTGAATACTTGCTTGGATACTCTCCGGTCCATAACGTTAAATCGGGCGTGAACTATCCTGCGACACTCATTACCACAGCAGACCACGATGATCGTGTGGTCCCGGCTCACTCATTTAAATTTGCCGCCACCCTACAAGCGCATCAAACTGGATCTAATCCTACGCTTATTCGCATCGAAGCCGATGCAGGACACGGCGCAGGCACGCCAGTGAGCAAGACCATTGAGCAATATGCCGACATATACGGCTTTACGCTGTATAACATGGGCGTGGAAACGCTAAATTAAACTATAGCCAGAGCGGTATAGTCCATACGGCTCGTCCCCTGCAGACACAAAAAAAGCACCGATTAGGTGCTTTTTTTTGTGTGTCTTTTCAAGGACTAGTTACGCAAGTGCGTAGCCCATGACTAGGCAGACGACTAAGCCTGATACACCAAAGAAACCGTACTCGATTTTCTCTTGCATACCTTCGCCACCAGTTTTGTTAGAAAACACACCCAAGATGATGCTGCTGACACCCAATACGAAGGCGACAAGTGCAACACCGAACAATACTGCGTCTAGCCATTCACTCATAATCATATAACCCTTACTTTTTGCTGGCGGTATTATGCACGAAACAATGAATTATCACCACGCCAATAGACTTTTTTTTGTCAGATCATTGATCTATACCAAATTTACCGATCTTCACTCCCATTAGCTGAAGCCTTTCCGAAAAGTGGTCAAATTTGCCAATTGTTTGGATTATTCGCCATTCACGCTTCACTTTCTATATTAACTTAGCATCACAAAAAACAATAAACCATTGATTTAAATGCAAATAAAAAAACTGGTTCGGCTTTTGCTCCATATCTTGTGTTGTTTATAACAGACCCATTTTTTTGCGAGGACGCAACCATGAAAAAACACGTTTTGGCTTCAATCATCAGTGCATCACTTTTAGCAAGTGCTTCAGCAACAGCGCACGTCGAATTCGATAATGAGTGTGATGTCGATTTAAGCGGTAACATCAGTTATCACCAAGGCTTGCTTAAGGTTGAACTAGACAAACGCAATACTATGACCATCGATGAGAATCACGTTGTTAGCCTAAACGGCGATGAACTTGACCTCGATGCTGACCAGCAAGAATGGGCAGCGGATTACTACGGCCACATTCAAGAAGCTATTCCATTAACGATCAGCATTGCAACCGAAGGGTTGGAAATTGCAAGTGTGACCGTCACCGAGGTGTTCGGTGAACTCTTGGGAACAGACGATGATCTAATCGAAGACTTCCATACCCTGTTTGGCGAAATGAATGATGAGATTCAAGCTAATTTCTATGATGCTAACGGTGAATTTCAATTTGATTCTGAAGATCTCGATGAAGATGGTTGGATGAGCGATACATGGGAAAATGAGTTTGAAGAAAAAGTCGAGGAAATGATCGAAAAGTCGATGGGCAAGATTTTGATTGCCGTAGGTACTGAAATGCTTTGGTCTGGTGGCGACACTGACGAATTTGAAGCAAAAATGGAAAATTTTGGCGAATCTATCGAGGCACGCGTTGAAGAGCGAGCACAAGAGCTTGAAGTTAAAGCAGAAGAACTTTGTAAGGTCTTGGCAAAAGCTGATTACGCCGAAAATAGACTTGCGGACAGCGTGCCTGAGTTAGCAGATTTGGACTTACTAGATATCGACAACAACCATCATCAGATGTAATTCGTATCGCATCAGCGTATCCTAAACGGAGGGGACATCCCCTCCGTTTTTTTGTTTATAAGGAACCGTTGTGGCAAAACACGTCTTATTCTGTGGATGTGGTTGGCTTGGTAAATATGCTGCCAAATCACTAATTTCATCTGGATTCACGGTCTCGGGTAGTACTCGAACTGAAGACAAATCACTCGAACTTAAGGCCCTTGGGATAACACCTACTTTGTTCTCCTTAGGTGATTCGCCGACTGCGCTATTCAACGATGTGCCAGATTGCCTAGTTTTGAATGTACCACCAGGGCGTCGCAGTGCCATGAACCCCAATTATACAGCGTTGATGCAAGGCATTGTGGATACCGCTACTCAAGCTGGGGTAAAGCACATTATTTTTATCAGCACAACATCGGTCTACGGCGCAATTGAACACGGCGATGTCGATGCGGCCACGCCTTTACAACCCAATACGGAATCTGGAATTGCCCACAAGACGCTAGAAGACTACTTAGCTCGCCACGCAAAGGGTTTCGATATTGTCCGCTTAAGCGGCCTAGTTGGTCCGGATAGACACCCCATCAACACGCTATCAGGCCGTACCTTAGATAAAGGTAACCAAGTAACCAACCTGATTTACGTCGATGATATCGTTGACGCGCTAGCGGTAATGATTAAAAGAGGTCCTCGCCAAGACCATTACATTCTATCAAGTCTTGAACAGCCTAAACGCGCTGACTACTACACGTTTTGTGCACGTAAAAAAGGCTTGGAAGCGCCAGTATTTGAAGGCTATAGCACCGAGCAGTTGCCGTCAGGGAAGCGAATTAACAGCCTAAAAAGCTGGGAGAAATTGGGGCTAACGCCAAATTACGCTAGCCCGTATGACATGATCTAGCCGATGAGGCTAATGCCGAAGTATTTTAGTGCCACTGTGTTGACAAAAATCACCAGTAGAATAACCGGAATAAAGGTGCCAACAGAGAAGTTAACATAACGCTCGAACCAACTACCTTTGTAGTTTGGGGCACCAACTTCTAACTCTGCGTTCAAGTTAATTTTCTTCCAGCGATAGACCACAAAAATACAAATCAATAGGCCATTGAGTGGCAAAATCGTGTCGTAGAAAACGTCGTAAACCACGTCAAAAAACGATTTTGTCGCGCCAGCATAACTAGTGAATTCGGTAAAGAATGGGCTGAGTCCAAACGACAACGCGCTAATTGCTGCCAACGCCACGAGCAACACACCTAGGATCATTAAGGCATGCTTACGCTCAACGTCTTTCTCGTCCATCAACGCCGCCACAGGGACTTCGAAAATAGACACTAACGATGTAATCGCAGCAAAAAACACCAGAAGGAAGAATACACTGGCAAAAATGGATGCGCCTATGTAACCAATACTGGCTTGTAAATCGAGGAAAATCTGCGGTAAGAATGTGAAAATCATACTCACCGATGATTCACTTAATTCATCAGGATTGACGTTGGGGTTGTAAGAAAAAATAGCAGGAAGAATCATTAGACCCGCAGTGAACGCCACTGCAGTATCCGTAAAAGCAACCAGTTTTGCCGCTTCAGGTACATCTGATTTACTGCTGATATAACTGCCGTATGTAATCAAGATTCCCATACCCAGTGACAACGAGAAAAACGCTTGCGACAAGGCACCATTGATGACGGATGCATTGATTTTTGAGAAATCTGGTACGAGGTAGTATTTCACACCGGCCATGGCATTATCGCGAGTTAACACAAAAACCACCAGCAACAACAACATGACGAACAATGCGGGCATCAAAAATTTAGCTGCTTTTTCAATACCTTCTTTGACACCACCTTGCAAAATCAGGTAAACCACGGCCAATACTACCGCCATATATGCAAACATAGTGTAATCGTTGATAAACGCGCCAAATGTCGCTGGGTCTGCAAGCTGGTCTAGGTTACCCGATACCGCTTCAGCGAGGTAACCGAATATCCATACTGTAATAACAAGGTAAAATACGGCGATCATAAACGGCGTAATTACCGCTAACCAACCGGGAATTTTCCAAAGAGGCGAACCATTGGTAAGAGTGCTGTAGGCGCCCAGCGGGTCTTTTCTCGCGTGCCGACCAACTGACATTTCCGCCAACATAACAGGAAGACAGATTGCGAACACAAAAATGGCGTACATTAATAGAAACGCGCCACCACCATTTTTAGCTGCACCGACTGGGAACCCTACTAGGTTACCAATACCGACGGCACTACCTGCTGCGGCCAAAATAAAGCCGATGCGCGATCCGAATTGCTCTCTCGCCCCGCTCATACCTTCTTCCTCGTCGTTAATTATTGTTTATTGTTATTGGTCGTGTTGATCTTTTTTTACTCGCCTTACGCGACCTGCCAAACCACAGCGAAAACGCAATGTAGCGATCTACACACCTTTATGTTCGCTTCGTCGCACACACCAAAATTTAGATGCGGACGATTCCCCTAGATGTCAGTTACTAGAAAACGCTGTAACCAGACAAGTATGCGAATTTTATTGAGCACGCATGGTAACAGTAGTGTCACAAAATGTCAGGGGGTTACGGCAGATCCCCCTGATGCTCGGACTACCAGCTGACCGTTTGACCATCCCAATCAATAAAATGGGGGGCGAGTTCACGGTTGAGATAAGGGAGATGAGAGAGAAGTTGCCGCGCGGTAAATTCAGCAGTAAACAATTTTTCAGGTTTTACATTGGCTTGAAATGGTTTTGAAAGGCCGGTATCCACCGTGCCTGGATGATAACTGACCAAGGTTGTATTAGGGCTGCGTCGTCCATACTCCACTTGACTGGTCTTTAGCATCATATTCAGCGCCGCTTTTGATGCTCGATATCCATACCAACCACCTAGTTTATTATCACTAATACTGCCAACTCGTGCAGAAAGTAATGCAATGTAAGCATTGCTTGACACCATGTGATTAACTAAATGCTTCAACCAAAGGCTAGGTACCACAGTGTTCGCATCAAAATAAGCCAGTAGTTGTTCTCGGCTGATGTCTTCAAGGCGTTTTTCTGGACGTATGCGCCGTCCATCAATTTCGCCATGAAGCATGCCGGTGCAGCATATAACAGTCGCGAAGCGCACTTTATCTTGCTTACAGTTTGCCAACCATTGCTTAATTAATGACTCGTCGGCAGTGTCAATCTCGCGCGTCGAGACGTTAGTCGCAACAGGAGATTCACTTTGGCTTCTCGATAGCGCATAGACGGTGTCATTGGGAAAGCGGTCAGCCAATTCTTGCGTCACTGCTTTGCCAATGCCGCCATTCGATCCAATAACCAGATGTGCAGTTATCATCGACAGACTCCTGAGTCGCATTGACGGCGTTTTCCCGTCAATAGAAATGATATTTTGTAGCGATGTTTGGCAAATTTTACATATCCCCAATCCGCTAGAGGGCGAATAAGCGGCCAGCGTAAAGGCGCATATAACCAACCTTTACCTACCGCACGCCATGCTTGGTGTGTCACATCTAACCCAGTGATAAGTGTGCCATCTGCCCACAAAGCGTGAATACGAGCATTGAGGTCATCCACGTTTAATGTTGGATACCGAGTAGCGAAATCCTCTGCGTAAATGTCTTCGAATTGCAGTTTATTGTCGTCGTTTCGTTTCATTAAATGACGCATTTCCATCATGCACAAAGGACAAGTACCGTCGTAAAACAAGGTCAAAGGATAAGATTGGGTTGCCATAGTTTTTTTTGAATTGAGTTATGCACATTTTGTTGAATTATACGGTGAAAAATCATCATCGGATGACTTGAACATTCGCTGTCGCATACCCACACTGTTGTCATACGACAGAAAAAGGTGACAACTATGGCAAACATACAAGAAGCAACACTAGCTGGTGGGTGTTTTTGGTGTATCGAATCAGCATTCAACAAAGTGTCTGGCGTGAAGTCTGCGCTATCTGGCTATGCTGGAGGTCACAAAGACAAGCCGACGTATGAAGAAGTCTGCAAAGGTGACACGGGCCACGCAGAAGTCGTACGAGTAAACTTTGACGCAGATGAAATCAGCTACCGCGAAGTCTTAGAAATTTTCTTTGCATTACATGATCCTACTCAGTTAAACCGACAAGGAAACGATGTAGGTACCCAGTATCGCAGTGCCGTTTATTATCACGATGCGGCGCAAAAAACGGAAGCAGAAGCGATCATCAAAGAAATGACAGATGAAGGTATTTGGCCAGACCCCATTGTGACTGAAATCACACAAATCAATAACTATTTTGAAGCAGAAGCCTATCATCAAGACTACTTCAACAATAATCCTCAGAATCAATATTGTGCGATGGTTGTTGCGCCCAAATTAGCCAAGTTTAAAAAGACATTTGCTCAACGTTTAAGAAGTGAGTAAATACGACATGTTGATCCTTGCTTTGCCTTTGCAGCAACGATCAACACGTCTTTTTCGTCTCTACTGCGTCACTATTGGAACCAAGTTGCATCAAGCGGCGTTGAAAACAACAGTGGCGCCATCGCTTTGTAGTGTGATGCGAGCGAAGGGCATTTGATATTTTTGAGGTAGTTTTTCTTCCAAGGATCATTAACTAGCCACAAGGTATCTTCGATAACAGCAAGCCCTTCAATCGACGCATTATCCATGATCTCAGGTGTTTCACAGGCTTCCCCCGCCACGCCAACATCAGCACTGAACTGCATATCTACGATTACTGTGTCTGATTTCGCCGTTGCATCGAGCACCCAAAGCTGGTTGTCGTTACGCGCAGCGGCGAGTACGTAACCTTTGTTCATCGCCTTATCGAAATAATATTCCAACCCGTTAATAGGATGATTGCCCGATGTAAAGCGCGGCAGTCTTAACTTGGCGTCGTTGACGACGGCAAAGCCTTTCTTCTGCCAAAAGTCCTCATTGAGACTGACACTAAAAATACGCGGCTGACCTGCAGCGTCTTTTTCTAAGCCGAGATAAAGCAACCGTTCTGATGAAATAGCCAAGCCTTCAATTCCGTCATTGGGGAAGTCACCCACCTCAAATTGTGCAGGAAATTGTACCGGTCTGACGTGTGTCATTACTGCTCGGCCTGATTCTTCGCGCTTTATTCGCACAAGTAGGGTTGGATAATCGGTCGAGCCGGTGTTCTCAAATTGCTGCTGACAGCGTTCGCTCAGGGCGCCTGAACGAGTAGCATCCTCGGTAACCGTATAAAAAACGGTATCATCTTGAGGATCGACAACGATGGCTTCTAAATCTGGTTCGTCGCTGAGGTATTGCGCGAAACAACTGCGACGCACCGCAGAGGCCATAGTCATGGTGTCAGGTCTGGGCGCCAATGTGGAAGAGACAGGATCAATGATGTGTATACGACGACGCTGGTTTGCTTCACCACTGCCATCGGAAATAGAAACCAACTGTCCCCGCCAAGGCGCTAAACCAGATGTTTGAGGGTCGACCATGACACCACCGTCGTGTTCCATAATCCAACGCCCTTCAACAAGTAGTACTGAAGACGTGGTATTACTCTGGCTTTCCGATGCCTTTTCAGCACACCCCATCTGGCTCAAAGCCAGCACTATCAGTGCACTTACACACTTTCTCATGATTTTGTCCTGTTATTCTCTGTGAACTAATGCCACTATCTCACGTATGATGTTGAAAATAGTCGCGTATGACACCCACTGGGGTCAAGCGAAATTAAGATAAACTGCGCGACATGTAAGGGTTTTAGATGACAAGTTCGCCTGAAAAGCTGCCATTGGTCATTGCTGGGCCAATGTTACGCCGGCTGGACGACGACACTCTGGTATTGTGGTTGGTAACGAGTCAAGCAACCAAACCTGAAGTGTCGGTAAGCGATCAGCACGGTGTACACCACGACATAAATACGAAACACGAGTCCGTACAAGTAGGCGAGGCTTGTTTTGTTCACACCATCAGTGCGACCACAACAACGAGTTGGACGCAAAATCAAGCGTATCACTATGATTTGATTTTTGCGCAAGCCGACCAACAATCTCAATGGCAAACGCAACTTGCGCCGTTGCTTTACTCAGGGCAAACGTCGCTCTCGTTTTCTTATCAACCGCACTTGACCAACGTTTTGCACGGTTCGTGCCGCAAACCCCACTACAAAGGTAAAGATGCGCTAGCTCGCCTTGATAACGAACTACGCACCGCGCTTGATAGCGGTCAACGCCGTCCCGATCTCATTATATTCAGTGGTGATCAAATCTATGCTGACGATGTAGCAGGCCCGACATTACAAGCCATTCATCAGCTATCATATCGACTGGGTTTATTCGACGAAACCTTAGATGGCGCTACGATTACCCATGGCCGAGCCCTCTGGGAGCACCCGAATAATTTTTACGAGCGCGAGCAATTACTGCCCAAGGTAGAAGCCAATGATGTGCTCAGTGGCTTGCTGTTCAACGCCAAAAGAAAGCCGGTGTTCACATCCGTGCATGCGCAAAACCATTTAATCACCTTCTCGGAAATCATGGCGATGTACTTGTTGTCGTGGTCTGAGATCCCATGGACGCTCATCGACTATGATGCCAGCGTAATTGGTCAGAAACACCGCCCTCGCTTTGAACAAGAAATCGAGACATTGGCTGACTTTCGCGCTGACCTGCCCTCAGTACGCCGTTCCCTTGCTCATATTCCGGTGTATATGATTTTTGATGATCACGATGTCACCGACGATTGGAATCTGACCGTGGGATGGGAACAAGAGGTATATCAACATCCCCTCTCTCGCCGCATGATTGGTAATGCATTGATGGCATATTGGCTGTGTCAGGGGTGGGCAAACCAACCAGATAAATTTCACGACGTGTATGACAAGGCACAATCGGTTTTCACGCCTGATGGTATCAATCAGCACGATGATTTTATCGATACCTTGTTTGATTTTGAACACTGGCACTACAACCTTCAAACCAGTCCGCCCATCAGCGTTCTTGATACTCGCACCCGCCGTTGGCGCTCAGAATCCAGTATGAACAAACCGTCTGGCCTGATGGATTGGGAAGCGCTGTGCGAATTTCAACAGGGTATCATCAATCAACAATCCGTTATTGTGGTCTCTGCCGCCCCCATTTACGGAGTTAAGTTTATCGAGGCCGTCCAAAAAGTGTTTACGTTTTTCGGTAAGGCACTCACGGTTGATGCAGAAAACTGGATGGCCCACAAAGGCACGGCAAATGTGATCTTGAACGTGTTTAGACACTATAAAACACCACCAAACTTTTTCATTCTCTCTGGTGACGTGCACTACTCTTTTGTATACGACGTTAGACTGCGATTTAGGCGCAACAGCCCGCGCATAGTGCAATTCACATGCAGCGGTTTTAAAAATGCGTTTCCCGATCGTTTGTTGAGTATATTCGAAATGCTCAACCGTTGGTTTTACGGCCCAAAATCCATTTTGAATTATTTTACTCGACGACGAAACATGACAATTCGAGCACGGACACCAAGCAAGCGCCGTGTCACCTTGCTTAACACACCCGCGATCGGCCAACTACTGATCAACGAAGCCGGTGATAAAGTTATTTGTCGAGCGTTGTGTAATGATGGAGAAACGGTAGAATTCGGCTCCAGAAAAAGCAAAGACGAACACTAAGGTTGTGAAATGACTGACCAAGCCTTTTCAATCGGCTTATTTTACGGTTCGACCACCTGCTACACCGAAATGGCAGCTGAGAAAATCCAAGCTCAACTCAACGAGATGTTTGAGGCTGATGTTGTTCATGTGTACAACATCAAAGACGTACCGCTAAAAAATGCCGAACAGTACGACATTATTCTCTTTGGTATCTCTACGTGGGATTTTGGTGAGCTGCAAGAAGATTGGGAATCTCAATGGGACGACGCGCATCAGTTGAATCTAAACGGTAAAATCGTAGCGCTCTTTGGCTTGGGTGACCAATATGGCTATGCCGATTGGTTTCAAGACGCACTGGGGATGCTTCATGACGCACTGGTTCCCAGTGGTTGCCAGATAATCGGCTATTGGCCCAATGAAGGGTACGAATTCGCCGCTTCAAAGGGACTCACTTCAGACGGCACTCACTTTGTGGGTTTGTCCCTCGATGATGAAAATCAGTATGACGCCACCGATGAGCGAATTCGTTTGTGGTGCGAGCAATTACTCGTCGAACTAGCTGACGAATGAGCCGCTAAGTCAAACACGGAACCAACTTTATATCTCGATACATCACGTACGTTTCAACAGACGCACTGTACGAGAGGTCGAGTATTTAACTCATGCTTCGCTATTTGTGCTTACAACCCTCAGTCAAATCGTGGTACAAATAGCGTGCATTGTAAGTCGTAGCAACACTTTTTTGCGTACACAACTCGAATAACAAAAACGCAAATGACTCAGTGCTGGCGCACAAAAGTCAACTTGCAACGCCATTTTAAGTAACAACAAAGGGGGCAAAATGTCGTCAATCGTTTATGTATCTGGCACATTTGATATGTTTCATAGAAACCATTTGAAAATGATTCAATACGGTGCCGGATTAGGTGATACGCTCATCGTTGGTGTCAGCACGGATGAACTGGTTTGTTCCTACAAAAAGCCACCGATCATTCCCTTTGAAGAACGCATTGCCATTGTGCAAGCGCTTAAGTACCCCGATATAGTCATCCCGCAGCGATCACTGGAACACACTGAAAAAGTTAAAGATCTCAATATCGATATATTCGTAGTAGGCGACGATTGGCGAGGAAAGTATGACTATCTTCGCGAATTAGGCGTTAAAGTGTTCTATTTTCCGTATGGCGAAGGGGTCAGTAGCTCCAATTTAAAAACAAAGATATACAACCAGTACAAAGAACTGCTGGACAATGCGGATAAACACGAAAACCCGGATATCGCTCCCAATGCTTAGTATTCTTATTACAGGTGGCGCTGGCGACTGGGCGAAAAGCTTTTCGTCCTCGTACAACGACCGTTATCAAATTGATGTTGTGCCAAGAGCGGAACTCGACGTGACTTGCCAATCCAGCGTCGAACAATTTTTTGCCGACAAGCATTACGATATCGTCATCAACAATGCAGGCGCCATCCACCCCAAGCGCATTATGGATGCCGATCCACAAACATGGATAAATGACATAAATGTTAATCTCATTGGAACATTTCTTGTCACCAAATTTGCGTTGGCGCAAAACCGCCAATCGGTCATCATTAATATTTCTTCCACAGCTGGGTTTAATGCTTATCCCGATTGGTCTTCCTATTGTTCCTCGAAAGCGGCAGTTATCACATTTACGAAGTGCTTAGCCAAAGATGACGTTGCGGCATACTGCCTGTGTCCGGGGGCGATCAATACCAAATTTAGAGATAATTTAAATTTATCCAACGCCAACGCGATGGAATGTGAAGATCTGTCAACGCACGTGGTCGATGTTATCGAGGGCAAATATGATAGTGGTGACATATTGTTTTTTAGAAAAGGTGAGTTTGTACTTAACCCCTAACCCATTATCATGGCGACAGCATTGTCCACCAAGTTATGAATACTAGTTCAACGCCCTCTTCTCGTCTTCACAAAGAATTTTATCGCAATGGACCGTCTCATCGAGACGGTGCAGATGTCAGCTTTAACGATATTAAGAAACTATTTAATTTTAAACACATCACCATCGGGCGCTGGGTTACCCCTGACGAACAGCAAATTGCGGCTAATTTGTTTTTTGATGCGTTGTATGACTTGGTTGACATTCTACAAGTCAACGAGCAAGTGATTTCTCTCAATGGTAGCCTTGCAATTGCATTTGGTAGTGGCGGTTCTAAACACAGTAGTGCCCACTACAACAGTGCCAAGAAACAATTAGCGCTAGCGAAAAATGCCGGTGGTGGGGCGTTGGCACATGAGTGGTTTCATGCGTTTGATCATTATATATGTCAAAAGATCTTTAGCGATACTCGTCATGACGCATTTGCGTCTCAAGCATGGCTTGAACACGACGATCCCGTCGATCATCCATTAAATGAAACCCTATGCAGTGCGTTTTCATTGATGTTTTTAGACTCATACAAACGACCCAGTGATTATTTAAAAACGTCTGTGCTTGCCGACAAATCGTTAAAAACCTACTACTACGCTATGCCACAAGAAATGGCCGCGAGGGCCTTTGAAGCCTGTATCCAAGATCAACCCAGAAAAAATGCGTTTTTGGTGCAAGGAACCAAGCAGTCAGTAGAAGCTAAGATTGGCATTTACCCAACGGGATCGCTGCGATCGGATATTAATCACAAGCTACTTACCTACTTTTATCAGCTTGGTAAGGCATTGGATCGCTGAGATCGCCGCTACAGCTCCGACCTCTTGAAGATCTGCTCAATTAACCAACAAAGTGTAAAAATTCTTGTCTTGTGATTGAACAAAAGGCTACCTTTTTGTGTCACAAGCAGTATACTAATCGGCTCGGAACTCATAGAAGATAGAACTCAGATGAAAAGAAAAAAGCATACATCGGGTGATGATGAAGCCCAGGTAGACATGACTCCCATGTTGGACATCGTGTTCATCATGTTGATCTTCTTCATTGTTACTACCTCTTTCGTGAAAGAGAAAGGTCTTGAAGTAAATCGTCCTAAAGAAAATCAAAGCAATAATACGCCTTCTCAATCGTTATCAATTCGTATTGACGAGAACGGTGTGATTAATATGAATGGCCGTGAAGTTGACATTCGTCGCGTTGTGGCAAACATTCAAACTTATCTTGCTGAGAACAATACAGACTCTGCGGCAATCCAAGCTCACGAAGATACGGAGCATGGTGTTGTAGTTGAAGTAATGAACCAAGCCAAGATTGCAGGTATCGAAAAAGTATCTGTGCTTGTAAAATCTTAAGCGAACTTCATTTACAAAAAAACCGGCCTTGCGCCGGTTTTTTTATGCCTGTCATTTGTTGCTATGCAATAGCAAATCAGGTCTTAAAGTCTCTGTCGATATACCTATCGCTAATCACGCTTTGCCCTGTTTCTCTTGATAGAGCTTTATTGCGATACTGACCAAATTACTCACGTTAAAAACAGATCCGAAAATACTGCCGACAATAAGTGCGTACACCAATCCCAATGATTCCGCCAAAATAAACCACTGTCTGATACGCATCGCGTTTTGTAGAACGATTGAGCCCACAGTAAATATCAATGAAGAGACATACGAAAACAAGATGTACCACGGATGGTCTAAACCAAACCACTCGTAACAAAAGAATGCGATATTCGTTGCCATAAACAGATACAGAATTTCTTTGCTGCGATATCGCATCGCGACTATGTTGCGAATACACGCCAGTAAGCACCCGATGCCAGCCGCCATTGCGCCTAGCATAAAAAAGTGTGTGCTCACACTGGCCAGGGCGACCGCAGAATAAAAGCGATACTGGTTTACATCATTTTGACGATAGCCAATAAAATTAAGTACAACAGCCAAAGCACCAAATGCCTCAGCAATCCATAACATCATTTATGTGTCCTCAATACTCGAACAAAGATAAACGCACGCGGCCGGTAGTGCAGGTATTTGGGTTAGTATAGTTAATCCCCTTGCGCATAGATAAATGATCGCCCACCCAATTATTCGAGCGAGAATACATAGGCATTATCTATTCGGGTCAGTAAAACAAGGTGTCGGCCTGTGTCAAAGCGCGGCAATTATACACATCCACCGGCCACTTCGGATTAAAAGTTCAGATAAAATTCTCGGCATAAGGTTCGATAGCATTGTGTGTATTGCTGATGGTGATCTCGAATACACAGCGAGGATTCCGTCATCTCGCTTTTTCCTCGCCGCAAAACTAGGGCGTTGAGATAAGGATTAGCACTGGGCGTCGCAGCAATACGTAGTTTTTGACTTATTGAAAAACCGAAATCAGCGGCGCATTCCGACAGATAGTGCCATCGCTCATGAGGGAACACCATCGCAATACTGCCCTCAGTGCTGAGTAAACGCTGACACTGTGCAAAGAAGGCAGCGAGTGTTAAACCCGATTCATGGCGAGCAGTTTGCCTTTGATCAGTTTGTTGATGGTAAGCGTTAGATGCCTTTTGCGGTGACGCAAAATAAGGCGGATTGGATAAAATAAGGTCCACCGGCTGAGGCAAGCTCAATTGTTCGACATCCATCTCAATCGCAGTCAACCGATTTGCCCATGGACTGGCTGTAAAGTTAGCGATTGCTTGCTGATACGCTTTTTTGTCGATTTCTACGGCCTGCACTTCGCATGACGAGGCGGTGCGCTGCGCCGCCATCAGCGCCAATAAACCACTACCTGTGCCAACGTCGAGTATGCGTTTACAGTGGGACATGTCGGCCCACGCACCGAGGATAATACTATCGGTGTTCACTTTCATCGCACACTGATCGTGGGCGACGTAAAACTGCTTAAATTGAAAGCCCCTTCCCTTAGCCATGACCTTGACCAGGTTGTAAGCTGATCATCCAATTAGCAACCGTTGCAGCATTAACTGGGCGATATTTTTGAAGCTTTCCAATCAGGATGGGAGATATCGCTTTGAGACAATATTCACCGATTTTCTCACCCAATCGGACACCGTCTCGTTGTCCTAGTAGTACAGATGGCCGAACGGCCGCAGCGTGTTTGAGTTGTGACATGGCAAGTATGGCATCTTCCAATTCACCTTTCACACGCAAATAAAAAACTCGGCTCGTCGCACTGGCCCCTACGCTCGAGATCCACACAAATCCCGCTACTTTTTGATTCCGCGACAGTTGTGCAGCAACATGGACGTATTCAAAGTCTACTTTTCTGAATGCGGCTTTGCTGCCGGCTTGTTTGATTGTTGTGCCCAAACAACAAAATACGTGGTCGACACTGAAGTAACCTTGATAGTCTTCAAGACGATTAAAATCAATCACTATCGGGCGTAATTTACTGTGCTTATCTCGATAGTCGTTAGTCCGCAATGGTCGACGCACCAAACACACCACCTCAGAATAGTTTTCATTGTCCAATAACTGATTCACCAAGGCTTTACCAACGAGTCCACTGGCCCCAAGAACTAATGCTTTCAACCGAATTTCTCCACTGGATACTTGTATGATTTGGTGGGTTTAATACAATCAGAGACTTCAAAAACGACAGTGTACATAATAATGAAAAAATATCTTGCTCTGGGAGCCCTCATGTTGGGTAGCATTGTACAAGCTCAACCACTCACAATCGAACGAATATTCCAGTCTCCTGGGCTGGATGGCAAAGCGCCAAAAACGCTAAAAGTATCACCTGACGGCCAACGCGTTACCTTTCTTCAAGGCAAAAGTACTGACTATAACCGCTTGGATCTGTGGGAATATCACATCCCTAGCGGTAAAACGCGCATGCTGTTTAATTCAGACGACCTATCTACTGGTGAAGAAGAATTATCCGATGAAGAGAAAGCACGCCGTGAACGCATGCGTTTGTCCGGTTCGGGGATTGTTAGCTATCAATGGTCAAACGACGGCAAAGCACTACTTTTTCCGTTGGGTGGCGACGTGTATTACCACAAACTGGGCGAGAAAGGTGCCGAGCGTCTATTAAATACTGACGCCTTTGAAACGGATATCAAGTTATCGCCTAAAGGGACTTACATCTCATTCATTCGCGACCAAAATCTGATTATCAAGCATATTGCATCAGGTAAAGAGACCGCCGTAACGACAGAAGGTGGCGGCACACTCAAATACGGTATGGCCGAATTTGTTGCCCAAGAAGAAATGGGTCGAATGACGGGGTATTGGTGGTCTCCAGATGAATCTCATATCGCATTCACCGAGGTCGACGAATCTCCGGTTGAAGTCATTACGCGCTCGGAAATATATGCCGATGAAATTAAAACTATCGAGCAACGTTACCCCAGTGCCGGTACGCCCAACGTTGCCGTTCGCCTGGCAATATATGACGTAGCCAACCAATCTCGTGAATGGGTTGATTTAGGCAAAGAAAAGGACATGTATTTTGCTCGTGGTGACTGGATGAACAACAGTCAAGTATTCACTTACCAATGGCAAAATCGCTCGCAGCAAATGCTTGAACTACGCGCTTATGATTTGCGCTCGAAGACACAAAAAGTGCTGCTTAAAGAACAAAGCGATACTTGGGTTAACCTCCACGATGACCTTCGCTTCCTCGATGACAACAAACACTTTGTTTGGGCATCAGAGCGAGACGGCTATAAACATCTTTACTTGTACACCAACGAAGGAAAGTTGGTAAGACAGCTGACAAGCGGCGATTGGGTCGTAGATGAAGTTGAAGCTATCAACAAGCAGACTGGCGATATCTACTTTAGTGGTCGCAAAGATACACCGCTAGAAAAACAGGTTTATAAAACCAATGTCGACGGCGACGATATCACGCGTATATCTAAACTGGGCGCATACCGCGATGCGGTGTTCAGTGGCGATGCATCTATTTACATCGACAAATTCTCGACTATCAACAGCCCGTATCAAGTAAGCCTGAACAAGGCATCTGGTGAGCAAATCACGTGGTTAGAAGAAAATGCACTAGATGATAATCACCCTCTGACACCTTACATGAGTGATTGGGTTGCCCCTGAATTTGGTACGATCACAACCAGTGACAATGCCGAATTGATGTACCGTCTGTATAAGCCAAGTAAACTGGAAGGCAAGCACCCTGTTATCGTTTATTTATATGGCGGCCCTCATGCACAGGTCGTCACAAACAAATGGGCTGGCAATCGCGGATTGTTGTTTCAACATTGGGTAAGCAAAGGGTATGTTGTCTTTACTATCGACAACCGCGGGTCAAACTATCGCGGTAAAGGTTTTGAAGATCCCATCTTTAAAGCCATGGGTGGTATAGAAGTCGCTGACCAAGTAGCAGGTGTCGAGTTTTTACGAACGCTACCGTTTGTAGATGCCGAACGTATTGGCGTACATGGTCACAGTTACGGCGGCTACATGACCCTGATGACTATGTTTAAAGCTGGCGATTACTTTAAGGCTGGTGTATCTGGCGCCCCTGTAACAGACTGGCGTTTGTATGACACACATTACACTGAACGCTATATGGGCAACCCAACGGTAGACAAAGCAGAATATGATGCAGCATCGGTTTTCCCCTATGCCAAAGACCTAAAAGGACCTTTGCTGATTTATCACGGAATGGCTGATGACAACGTATTGTTCACCCACAGCACCAAGCTGTATAAGCATTTACAAGACTTGGCCAAGCCGTTTGAAGTCATGGACTACCCCGGTAAGAAGCACAGTATTCGCGGTAAGAATACCGGTATTCATCTATTCCATACGATTACCAATTTCTTCGATAGAAATATTGGTCAACAATAACAAACACAAACGGGGCATATGCCCCGTTTTTTTATTTACTCACCACTCGCTTGGGTGAGTAGGCTGCGGAATACGCTTCTATAGCAATTTGCCGTAGGCCACTGTGAAAGGCCTTAGCCAAACAACACATTCGCGAGTGTTTTTTGTACACTTGCTGCAGCCGATTTACCGAGCTCGACGGATAAAGGTTCGCTCTTTCCCGATACCCAAATATACAACTCAGCGTCGGTATCAAAGTGACCGGCGGTTTCTACTTTAAACTGCGTCACCGCTTTGAACGGAATCGAATGGTATTCGACTTTAGACCCCGTTAAGCCTTGTTTATCGATAAACATAATTCTGGCCGATGTAAATACAATCAAATCCCTCACTAGTTTGTAAGCACTTACAACAGATTCACCATCAGCCAATATTGGAGACAGCTCGTCTTGAATCTCACCACTGTCTGTCTCACTAGCATTGCCCATTATCGTATCTAACAACCCCATTTTCACTCTCCTGTTTAATGGCTTTCACATTGATTTTGGAAGCCCTTCATGTGTTGACTTAATGACGCCTCTACTCCACCACTTGCTTTAAAGTCTTGCAGATATGAATTAACTAACGGTATCAGAGGTGCATTCTTGAGACTAAATATTAACGCATTGGGTACGGAGTTAATGGCCTTCGGTGAACGATAAAAGCGCTGCTGACAGAAATCAGCCGTATTAAACAAACTGTACGCGTTAAACTGATTCATCACTGAAAAGTCGCAACGCCCTTTTTGTAGCATAAAAAGGCCTGTTTGTTGGCTGGACGAATCGACCCGCTGAAGAGATAGGTCAAACAGTGGCGCCAGAGTTGGATAAACATACGCTCTTCGAGTACAAATCCGCTCATTGGTAAGAGAGCTCAATTCAAAATCATCGTCAAACGGGGATGTGCTGTACAAAAACGTTCGATTTGGGCTCAACTCTTCTGAACTAACGACAAGATCGGGTTGCTGTATCCAAGCAAGACTCGACAAAAACACATCGGCCCGACCGGTATAGATAAATTGTTCACTTCGGGTGCGATTAGCATCAATGTATTCCACAATGACATGCTTGTCTTTTTCCATTTCTCGGAAAAAGTCCACGACTAAACCAACGTACTCGTTCGAAGTGTCATCCAAATATAGATAAGGTGCAGCACCTGGAGAATTCACAGCAAAAATCAATTTCACTGGCTCAGATGCCTGGGTCGAATCGGCAATTATTAGTAAAAACGTACTTAATACATACAGCTTAAGATACGCAATCAGATTCGACATAGGCCCTTTCACAGTTACACCACACAACAACATTATGCTAAAGAGTAGAACGATAAGCGCAAGAGGTAAACTCTTAGCGCGCGTTCATCTCTAAAGCATAGTCCGTGCCGTATCATATCGACAACACATAGTAGGAACCCGTACAGATAAATACACTGCATAATGTAGGCTTAATCTTTTGGAATAGAGGCGCAGCTGGCCCCTCGTATTTATGGCCTTGTACTTATGCTCTTATACAACGTGGCCAAGCAGGGGCAACGGCTTGAGCAAAAACGTCGAGACTACAGGGTAAGCATATGCGCCACTGGTGCAGGCTTCCCTAGCGCAAATCCTTGGCCATAGTCGACCTTTAACGCTTTTAGTGCGGTGCTGGTATCAGTGTCAGTGACGAACTCAGCGATGGTTTGTTTGCCCATACTGTGCGCGATACTATTAATGGCTTTTACCGTGGCATGATCGATGGGGTCTCTGGCCATATTGCGGACGAAGGACCCATCAATTTTAACGTAGTCCACATCAAGGTGTTTTAAGTAGGTAAACGACGACATACCCGCACCAAAATCATCTAGGGCGAATCGACAACCAAGCTCTCTTAACGTTTTAATAAAGCTTTGCGCAGCATTGAGATTCGTTACAGCGGTGGTTTCCGTAATCTCAAAACACAGCTTTTCCGCTGGAACTAAAGACGTTTGAACACGCTGCACTATTTTGCGAAGCAGGGCTTCGTCTCCCAATGTGATACCAGACAGATTGATGGCCACTTTGGCCAGCGACTCAACGTGTTCTGGCACACTTTCTAGATGGGCAAGTGTGTTATCAACGACCCACCAATCAATTTTGTTCATCAAACCATGACGTTCCGCTAATGGGATAAACAACCCCGGACTAACCAGTCGATTATTTTTACCTTTTAAGCGCAATAGTATTTCGTAATGCAAACCTTCATTGCCCTCTTTAAGCGGCAGAATGGGCTGGCCATACAGCTCGAATCCATTGCCTTGAATCGCTAAATGGAGAGTACTTAATGTCTGACTTTCTGCCACATCGAGTTCTTGCTGGGCTTGGGTGGCTTGATAAATGTAATAGCGATTGCGCCCTAAATACTTAGCCTGATAACAAGCGTTATCCGCCGCTTTAATCAGCTCTGCAGCAGTGTGATTGGCAGTGTTAACTTCAATTACACCAATACTGGCGCCAACGAAAAATATCTTGTCTTCAAACACAAATCGATAGTTTGAAATATCGTGCAATAAGGTGTCGAGTTTATCTTTAACATCTTCAAGGCTTTGATTGCGGAATATCATACAAAACTCATCACCACCGATACGAGCCAGCATGTCTTTTTCAGCAACATGGGTAGAAAATAACAACGCGATTTCTTTCAGCAAACGGTCGCCAGCAGGATGCCCACAGCTGTCGTTAACTAGCTTGAACCTGTCCATGTCGACAAAGCAAATAACCGCAGATTCTTCACCGTTTTTTACCCTAGCAATCAGCTCTTTCAATTGGCTATCAAACGCGTAGCGATTCATTAGCCCCGTCAATTGGTCGTGATTGGCTTGATAGGCAACCTCCGCTTGTAAGGCTTGCTCTTTTGTAACATCACGTGCGATGCCTTCAACCGCAGTAAGATTGCCTTGAGCATCAATAACGGGGTTATCGGCATATTCAATGACGCGAGATTCCCCATCTTTGCCAACGTAGTTGACGAGATAGGGTTCTGGCTTTTTGCCCTGTTTTATTTGGTGTCGAATATCAAAGGTCGCATCGGGGATTTGATATAGAATTGTCTTTTCTAGTCTACAAAACTCCTCTGGCGTGTACCCCAAGATTGGGGCCACACCCGCACTGACGTAGATAAAATCGTGCTGTGCGGTTTTGGTGTAAACAAAGTGTCTGTTCATTCCATCAACGAGGCGACGATATTTTTCTTCACTTTTTTCTAGCGCGCGTTGCGCCTTGAATCGCTCGCTTACATCTCGGACAGTCAATGCTATGGTGTCGCCTGCTTTGACGACCTGCAACTTTAACCACTGTGGCTTAATCAAGCGCGAGCGAATTTCAATGTAGTGCTCAAGCGGTAATCCAGTCGCAGCAACATTGGCGACGATACGAAACAAATCGGAATGTCCAAGTACACGCAGTTGTTCAGAAAGCGGTTGTCGGCATATGCGTCGAATGTCGCCATCAAACATGTGCATCGCGTAGGTATTTGCCTCCACCAAGGTAAAGTCGTCTTTAACCGGCTGATAAATCATGATCGCATCTAGGGCGGCATTACTGGCGGTTTGATAGCGCTGTTGACTAACCGATAGCTTCACGGCTCCAATTAGCTGCTTGTGAAAAAACCACGTTACAACAACGGACATTAACACCCCGACAAGTGCAACGGCGAACCCCGCATTAAACCCGGTGACTCTCGATTGCATACGCAGCTGCCACTCGCGCTCAACAAACGAAATTGCTTCGGGAATCACGACTGTGTTATCGTCTTTGAACTCTCCGTTGTTAAACAGTATTTCTCGGTTATCAGAGATTTCAAACGCAAACTGCGGCCCGACTAGCTCACCCAGCATCACAGTAAGAATCGTATTGATATCGAAACTGGCGATGATGTAACCGTGTTCTGGCTCTTGTGGACTAATTGCACGACCGACAGTGACATAGAAGTGGTCATTGTGCTCAGATTTAATCAGTGCATGGGAAAAGCTTTCCAGCTGGGCCGGAACGTCAAGGCCAGTTGTACTTAAATCTTGACCGATAAGTGAGTTATCAAGACGAGTAGATACGCCGTATTCAGGTGACGATACCCATTTGATAATCCGCTCTTCATCGGCATAAACGAGTGAACTGAACCCTCTTTGCATACCCATCAAAGAGGTGGCTTGCGCGTTAAACCAGTCGACTGGATTGGGTTCATAGGTAGGCCAAGTACGCATAAGATTGACCAGGGCCTGTTCTCGCTCTTGTGAGAAGACCTCTAAACTGATCTTAACTTGCTGGGCAACTGAGCTCGCTTTCGATATTCTTGCTTGACGTTCTTCCTCAGCCATGAAAAAACCTAGGCTTAAGAACAAAACAGACAACAAGGTTAGCAGCGTGAACGGCAGCCAGTAAATGCGCCTTTTTATCGCTTCTGACATTAAACTTCTACATTTCAGAAAAGACGTAGCAGTATATTAAGGCTTCATGACGGAAATATGACTATATAGTCAAGATAAGACCAGCCGTCATGAGGACTATTACGACAAGGAAAAAACATGACAGAAGCAGTCACTCTGCCTACTTTCGACGATCTAACATCTGCGAAGTCACGCTTGAATGGCATTGTCAAACAAACACCCATTACGTCCTCATCTTTACTCAATAAATGGATGGGACAACGGATTTTGTTTAAAGTTGAATGTTTACAGCATACAGGCTCGTTTAAATTCAGAGGCGCATCAAACTATCTCGCCAAACTCGCTGAACAGAATCAATTACCACGGCGGATCGTGGCCAATAGTTCGGGAAATCATGCACAAGCCGTAGCTAGAGCCGGGCACACTTATGGCATCGATACCACTATTTTTGCAGCTCAATCCATCTCTGAGATAAAAGCGGCTGCAACTCGAGCTTACGGGGCGCAGCTCAACACCTATCCGACTCGTCCTGAGGCCGATGCCGCCGTCAAAGACGCTTCCGGTCAAACCGGTACGGTTTGGATACCACCCTTCAATCATCCCGACATCATCGCAGGCCAAGGTACAGTAGTGATGGAGGCGATTGAACAGATAGGGGCAGTAGATGCGGTCTTCGCACCTTGTGGCGGCGGTGGCCTACTCAGTGGCTCATTGCTTGCGACCCGGGCACTGTTACCTGATGCTTTGGTGATTGGTTCTGAGCCTCAAGTGGCAAACGACGCCTCACGTTCTTTACAGACAGGTGAGATCCAAAGTCTGCCTGGACCGGTAAAAACGCTAGCCGATGGCGCAGCGACTCCAGCTGTTGGAGAGTTTACGTTTCCAATTCTACAAGAACTGGATGACTTCTATGAAGTGAGTGAGCAGCAAATAGCCTACTGGACACAGTGGCTTCAGCATTTACTCAAACTGCACATCGAGCCGACCAGCGCTATGTCGATGGCCGCAGTTGCATCATGGGCAGTCAATACGGAGCCGGGCCAAACCGCACTGGTCGTGTTATCCGGCGGCAACATCAGTCAACAAACTATGATGGATGTGTGGGATGTTGATTACCTTCAACAACCCCCCATCATTCACGGCGAGGAAGCAGAATGATAAAAACAACAACACGGAAATGGATTGGGCTAAGCATGCTACTTTCGGCACTGGTTAGCCAATCTGTATTGGCCGATACGTTATACGTCAACAATGTAAAAGGGCGTACACTCAATGCTGACGGAAAGTTAGTCAGCTTTACGTCAATATTGATTGAAGATGGCAAGGTAAAATCGCTCGACCCAACAAACGATAATGTAAAGGCTGACCGTACCCTTGATGGTCGCGGTGTTTTCTTGTTGCCAGGGTTAATTGATGCACACGGGCACTTGTTGGGATTAGGCGCTAATTTACTTGAGGTAAACTTGCGAGAAAGTACCAGTGCCAGTGACGCCGCGGCGCGGGTAAAATCTTACGCTCTGGCGAACCCTAATCAATTTTGGATTACCGGACGAGGATGGAACCAAGAGTTATGGTCTGATAAAGCCTTCCCCTCTGCAGCCGATCTCGACAGTATCATTAGCAACAAGCCGATTTGGCTAACTCGAGTAGATGGTCACGCTGGCTGGGCTAACACAAAAGCACTCGAATTAGCAGGTATTACTGCGACGACACCCAGCCCTGCTGGCGGTTTGATTGCTAAAGATAGTAACGGGCAGCCAAGCGGTATCCTGATTGATAATGCGATGGCATTAGTTGAGAAACACATTCCTAAAGCCGACGCTAGCGTCTACACCAACCAACTCAATGCGGCTGGCGAGCATTTGTTGTCTCTGGGTATTACGTCGATGCACGATGCGGGGATAGACCAAAGTGTCTATGAGTTCTACCTTGCTCAAGCGGCGAAAGGGCAACTCCCTCTGCGGGTTTACGCGATGCTCAGTGCAACCGACCCCAATCTAAAAATGATGCTTGGTAACGGGCTAGTCAAAAGTCACGACGATATGTTGTTTGTCCGCAGTGTAAAAGCTTACGGTGATGGCGCGTTGGGTAGCCGCGGAGCAGCGTTAATCAAACCATATTCAGATGCACCACGCACCCACGGACTACTGCTCACTCAACCGGAGGATATGGACGAACTGTTCACCACCGTATTAGGCGCAGGATTTCAGCTCAACTATCATGCTATTGGTGATCGCGCCAATAGACTGGCACTAGATGCTTTTGAAAGGACATTCAAAACCATCGATGCCGATCACCTGAGACACCGCATTGAGCACGCTCAAGTCATCAATGTCGATGACATTAATCGATTCGTCACGCTAGGTATTTTGCCCTCTATGCAGCCAACTCATGCCACCAGTGATATGAATATGGCAGTAGCGCGTATTGGCAAACGCCGAATGGCTGGCGCATATGCGTGGAAAACACTTCTCGAATCCGGCATACCCTTGCCTTTAGGCTCAGACTTTCCGGTTGAACTTGCCAATCCGTTTTATGGATTACATGCTGCGGTAACCCGTCAGAATCGTGACAATCAACCTGTCAAAGGTTGGTACGAACATGAAGCGTTAACTATCGAGCAGGCTTTTAAAGGGTTTACTTTGGATGCCGCTTATGGCGGTCATATGGAAGACAATATCGGATCACTTGTACCGGGTAAGTGGGCGGATTTCATCTTGGTCGATCAAGATATTTTTGCGGTACCCGCGCAAGATATTTGGAAAACCCAGGTCATACAAACCTGGCTCGCAGGTGAAAAAGTATTTGATGCCAACTAGGGTTTGCTGCATCTCATTGGAGATAAATGCCGACAACTACACCTTAAAAAGCCACGTCTAGACGTGGCTTTTTTGAATCATGCAATTGAATCAGTACAAAGTACGAATCCAGCGTTCCTCGTTAATAAACTGCCAAGACCACGCATCCCATTTATCCTCTAAGCCAATTTCCAACACCTGTTCTACCGTCTTGCCTTCAAGTTTCAGACCTTGGACATAGGCGTGAGTGCTTTGGATCATATTTAAGAACTTTTGATAATCTGCCCGCGTCGCCAAAGGACCATGACCGGGAATAATTTTAGTATCGTCATCAATTCGAGAAATAATCGCATCGACAGAGGCCATATAACCCGTAACCGTGCCACCAGCACCTAGGTCAATGTAAGGAAACATATCTTTAAAAAATAAGTCTCCAGTGTGAACCACATTTGCATTTTCAAACCACACGGCACTGTCACCATCAGTATGCCCTGCGAATAAGTGGAAGACGTGAATCGTTTCGTCATTGAAATGAAATTTCAATCCGTCTTGATACGTCACAACGGGAAACGAAGCCGGATTTGCCTCTTTTGCAGACGCCAGTCTGATGCGGACATTTTCATGAGCAAATACCGTTGCATCGTGTTGCTCGGCAAAGACCGCATTACTACCAGTATGATCACCGTGATAATGCGTATTGATAATATACTTGGGTGAGTCACCGCCAAGTGCATTAAGCGCCGCAGAAATTTTACCCGCCAGTGGTGCAAACTGATCGTCGACGATGAGAATACCGTCATCCCCCGCAGAAACCCCAATATTACCGCCAGCGCCGACCAGCATGTGAACAGAGCCATTAACAGGTTGGGTTTCAATTTGAACATTGGCAAATCGATCATCGGCATTCACCGTGGCACTCATTATCGAGCTAGCCGCCAACAGCCATCCAAGTGACTTTTTCATTATCATTATCCTATTGTCAGTGTGTGCTACTTTGCGATGTAGTGACTTTGCGCAACAACTGAATACGCAGTCCCATAGTACTGCCTTGGGACTCAGCCTGAATTGAGTTCGCATTAATCCTAGTTTTGGATCACTGCGCATCCTCTATAAAGGCAAACCTTGGTATCGACTGACCGTCTTTTTCGATGGTCTCAACAAACATATCGTAAGGCCTAACCCATAGTGCTCCTTCTCCATAGAGCGGGCGGTAAACGACGACTTTTGACTCATCTTCAGAATGTGTTGCGACACCAATAACTTGATAATCATTGCCTTTATAGTGTCGATATCGACCGGGTTTTAACAAAATAAATTCTCCACGACGTAAAAAGAAGGATAGTTTAATGGTCCAATGGTAGCGCTAATTGTTCACTGACACTACTTTCAGCAAGGCCGACATGGACACCGACTAAGCGTATGCCTCGGCCATTACCACGACTAAATGCTTCTTCGAGCAAAGGCATAAATTGCTCTGGGTCGAAACGCGATTGCCGATGTTCAACGGTCGTTTGCTGAAAGTCGCTGAATTTTAACTTCACGCCAAGGTGTTTGATCCTCGGTAATTCACTGTCATTGGATAGGTTGAGATGCCGATACAAACGGCTGGTCAATTGTGGGATGAGTTTGCCAAGTACATCGTGACAAGATGCCATAGAGTCAATATCTTCACTCAGCGTCCGCTCAACGCCCACTGACTTTCGTTTGCGGTGCACCGACAATGCACGTTCATCTATACCATGGGCGCGATTCCACAAATCTTTACCAAACTTCCCCATTAGCTTTTGAAGGCGCTCAAACGGGTACTGGCGGATATCTTCACACGTGTATAAACCGTGATGATTGAGTTTTTGTAAAGTAACTTTACCCACACCAGGGATCTTGCCGAGTTGCAGTGTCCGAACAAAATCATCAAGCTTGTCTGGTGTCACAACACACAAACCATTTGGCTTGTTTTCATCACTGGCAATTTTGGCAACAAATTTACACGGTGCGACGCCGGCTGAAGCGGTCAGACCGGTCTCCTCAAAAATCGCACGTCGAATATCTTCTGCAATCAGTGTTGCACTGCCACCAAATTGACGACACTCGGACACATCCAGGTAGGCTTCGTCTAAAGATAGAGGTTCGATTAAATGGGTATATCGCTCAAAAATCGCCCGAATTCGTTTCGATTCAGCTTGGTAGATATCCATCCTTCCTTTGACCAGAACGAGATCTGGGCAAAGGCGTAACGCATACGCCGTAGCCATCGCACTGCGAACGCCATATTTTCGTGCGGGATAATTACAGGTCGAAATCACGCCTCGTCTGTCGGCGCTCCCACCTATTGCAATAGGTACGTGTGTGAGCGCAGGATTATCACGCATTTCGACGGCGGCATAAAAGCAATCCATGTCAACGTGAATAATTTTACGCATAACTCACCTTATACTGTATATAAACACATATATAGCGACTTTTTAGACGAGATGCAATCGCAAAACACGACAGAACTTAAACCGTAGGTTTAACCTGTTGCACCAACACATAATTTTTTATGCCATGTAAAAAAATCACGGTGAATCAATAAATGAGGGAGAAAAAGCAACAAGCAATATAAACGAACCCTTAATGCTTCGGATTGACCTCATTTTTGCTCGTTTAATTTTACTTTGCCGCAGACGGCAAGCGCACGCGTTGCGATACGTCTATCGTTCATTGCGCTTTAGCTACGACTGTTTACTACCCACTTGCCTAGATAAATGTTCGCCCTGCGCGATTGTACGAGGTAGAAAGCCGTGTTTACATGAAGTGTAAATAGATATCCAACCCTACGTCACTGACGTTTACTTGGAGCTCATTTATACAGCCGCACTACTCATTTGTTTAAGTGACGTTACAACGTCAGTGTTTTCATTGTTAAAATGACACGTATTTCGCTGCAAAAATATACCGCAAACGCCATCACGCCCTAGAATATCACTGTGCCTATCACTTACACTGTGTGAACGCTGCAAACAGATGTAGCAAGTAGCAAATCGTTTAAACGAGGTAACATGCAAATCATCAATCCATCAGCACCCGTTAAATATGTCGAGCTCACCCTATTATTCGTCATTCTCCCTTTGGTACTAGCGTTTAATCCGCTACTTGGGTTAAGTCTCGGGCTAGTCGCGTGTGCATTGTTGTACGTACTGTGGATTAGTAAAGCAATGTGGGGAAAAAACCGTTGGCGAAACCTTCCCAGCGCTATCCGTGCAGGCTTTTCTTTTCGAGCGACAATGGGGAAAAAGGTGATCAGCCGTTTTGCGATTATGTTCGGGCTTTTTATCATAGGAAGTAGCGCTTTTGTCTATTTCAATCGCCCAGATGACCTTTTTCACGTGATCATTAGCAATGGCTTACTATGGTTTGCCATCTCTATTTTTTACAGTGTTTTTTCGGTGCTTCCCCAAGAGTTTCTCTACCGTACCTTCTTTATTGAGCGGTATAACAGCTTGTTTCCCAACCACGCATTAATGATTGTCGTCAATGCCGTTGTTTTTTGTCTGGCGCATGTCATGTTCTTCAATCAATTGGTATTGATACTGACATTTTGTGGTGGTCTGCTCTTTTCATACACCTATCTTAAAACTCGGTCCTTTCTGATAGTATCTATCGAACACTGTTTTTATGGCGTTTGGTTATATACCGTTGGAATGGGTGCGATGCTTGCGTTTCCATCTGGTACATAAGTCTAGTTGCTATTTAGCAACAATCAGCCACTATACTAAACTAACAAAAGGTGTTTTTTGCGAGTGAATCGATGTTAGACGGGCACATAACTAAAAAGAAAGTCCTCACTTCCGCACTATTGCTATCGACGATTGTCCCCCTTGCCATGGCAGAAGAAGCCGGCAAACTTGATGCACTGTTGGCAATGAGTTTGGAAGAAATTCTTCAAGTTGAAGTGGCGACAGGAACCCGTGTGCAGCTGACAGAAGCACCAGCAATAGTATCGGTCATCACCGCAGAAGAAATTGTCCTGACCGGCGCTAGAAACCTTGCAGAAGCGCTAGAACAAATTCCTGGCATGCACATAATGCCGTCGATTAATCGCCTGACACCACTTTTTGCCATCAGAGGTATATTTACGGACAGTACACCTCAAGTGCTGGTGATGATAGATGGCGTCGAGACGTCAGAGCTAACAGCTTTATCCGTTCCCTACTCTTTTTATTATCCCATCAACGCCATCGATCGCATAGAGGTGATTCGCGGCCCCGGTTCGGCGGTATACGGTGCCGATGCCCTCAGCGGTGTTATCAATATCATTACCAAAACAGCAGATGAGAGCTCTGATATTGAAGTGGGCGCACGGACGGGATCATTTGACTACTATGAAGGATGGGTCAACGCTAACTGGGTAGATGACGCGTTCAAAGCATCATTGTCAGTCACCCGAGAGTCACAAAACAACGATAAAGATAGAACTACTCAATACGGCGTCATGAAACGAAACCGGGACATGCACAACATTCATCTGAATATGTCGTATAACGGCTTCAGTATGAAAAACTGGTTGTGGCGTTCTGAGCAATATATGGGGGTCGGAGCGGGGATTATTGGCAATGACTTTGACGTGGATGTCATGGAGAACTGGCATTCGCAAATCAGTTGGCAAGGCGAGCTATCGGAAGACATTGAAGGTCAGTTTGATATTGCCTTAACGAGCGCCAAATACGACGCCTCGTTTCAACTTTTCCCTCCCGGCACTTGGCCTGTAGGCGATGATGGCAATTTGTTCTTACCCCCCTTTACCTTGGTTAATTTCCCAGATGGGGTCATTGGTCAACCCGGAGGATCGACAAAACGGATTCAATACAATGGTGCCATCATATACTCAGGTATCGAGAATCACCGTATTCGTGTTGGGTTTGGCGCAGAGAATGCCGAACTTACTGATGTATTTGAAACCAAAAATTTCGGCCCAGGTATTTTGGATGTTAACAACATACCTGATGACCGAATTAGTCAAACGATTGTCGATGTCAGTAATACACCGTTTGTCTACACGCCGGATTACGAACGAGATATCTGGTTTGTATCACTACAAGACGAAGTTAAAATTAGTGACAAAATCGAGCTTACCGCAGGAATTCGTTACGACAAGTATTCCGATTTTGGGTCCACGACAAACCCGCGTGTTGCCTTGGTGTACAATGCATCAGAAACCTTTTCGACTAAAGTCATGTTTGGTACTGCCTTTAGAGCGCCCAAAGTTGCCGAGTTAGCGTTTGTAAATAACCCCACTACGTTAGGTAATCCAGATTTAGAGCCAGAGAAAATTAAGACCTATGAGGTCGCATTTAGTTATCGCCCCAACGATGTTTTTCATGGCAATGTGAATATATTCAGTTATCAATCAGAAGATCTCATTCAGCTGGATCAGACATTCACCTATCAAAATATCGGTGAACAAGACGGCTCAGGTATAGAAGTTGAGTTTGATTTCAGGGTAACGGAGTCACTTGGAATCAGCGGCAATGCGTCTTGGTTAGACACTGAACTCCCTCTCACCGATGGTGAAAAAGAACGTGTACCGGGATTTATGACATATTTGGATATTCGTTATCAAATTTCTGAAACCATGGTGATGACCACACAAAGCTACTTTATCGCGAATCGTCAGCGCCAACTAGGGGATACAAGACCCGATGTTGATGACTATATCCAAACTGACGTAAATCTACTGTGGCAGCCTGATGACTCTTGGTCATTATCAGCGGGTATCAAAAACCTATTTGACGATAGTATTGTTGAGCCTGTTCCCAATTCTGCTCTCTTTGCACTGGGCTTAGGTTTCCCAGAAGACTATCCGATGCTTAGCCGCAATGTATTTGTCTCTGGCTCCTATCGGTTCTGATGCTAGCGCAATGGGACGCGAGGAGATCGAACACAAAAAAAGGCCCTACTATTAGGGCCTTTTTATGTTCAAATTTATAAAATTTGGTTTTGCTTCCATTCCGCGAGTTTTTTCTCTCTTGCGGCTTCCTTTTCCATCCGCATTTTTTTGCGATCACAGGGTTCTGGGCAATCACACGCTTTTTCAATGCCTAAGGCACCTAAACCACCACAGCTACCCGAAATCGTTTTGCGCTGCACCATATAACCAACAGCCATCGCTGCGACCATGATCAAGAAAAACGCGAATGCTAAAATAAATGTAGACATAACAGCCCTCTACTCGTAAATCGTCACCAATTCTTGAAACTGGCGTGTTTGATATTCCTCAAAATCCTCTCCATTATAGCGTATTAGTAATGCCGCCAGCGAGGATTCTTCTGCAAGCTTTTTCGCTTCATCCCATCCCATAACATTAAATGCCGTTGCTAGACCGTCAGCGGTCATTGACGACGGATGTACGACTGCAACAGACACAAGGTTATGCTGAATGGGTTTACCAGTGCGTGGATCGATGAGGTGTGAATAGCGCACGCCGTCTTCTTCAAAATAATTGCGGTAATCTCCAGAAGTCGCTATCGCGTTGTCACCAATCGCTACTAACTTTTGTACCGCACGTTCAGTACTAAGTGGCTTTTCAATTGCGATAACCCATTGATTACCATCACCTCTAACACCTTTGACGCGCATTTCACCACCAATCTCAACCAAATAGTTTTGGATGTCATGGCTTTCCAACAACGAGGCCAACTGGTCGACACCATACCCCTTAGCAATCGTCGACAAATCCACGTAAAGCATAGGATGACGTTTTTGTAGGGTATTGCCACGAACAGTAAGTTTATCCAACCCAACATAATGTCTTATAGCGTCTATATCGGTGTCTGTAGGAATCTTTTCTGGTCGTTTCGTTGGTCCAAACCCCCACAAATTCACCAGTGGCCCGACAGTAACGTCTAGTACGCCATGGCTAAATTCACCAAGGCGCATAGCTTCTTCCACGACCAACCTTGTTTCTTCAGATACACTGAATGGTTCATCAAAGCGATTTTGGTTAAAGCGCGATAGCTCAGACGTCGGATCATAGGTCGACATCAGTTTATTAATTTCGATTAATCGTTGGTCCAGTTCAGCATCTAACCCTTCAAGCGGACCTTGGCTCGTAGCAACATATTTCACATTGTAGGTTGTACCCATGGTTTTACCGTGAATGTGTACAACCTGTTGCGGCGCTTGTCCACATGCAAATAGACATATAGCCAACACCACCAACATTGCGGTTTTAATAGTTTGAGACAACACAACACTCCCCTGTGTCTAATAAAAAAGGGGCTTTAAGCCCCTTTTACATTCTAATTTGGTTAGATTAACCGCCGAAGTCATCCAATAGGATATTTTCGTCTTCAACACCCAAATCTTTAAGCATGTTGATTACCGCGGCGTTCATCATAGGTGGCCCACACATGTAGAACTCACAGTCTTCAGGCGCTGGGTGATCTTTCAGATAATTCTCAAGTAGTACTTGGTGAATGAATCCAGTATAACCTTCCCAGTTGTCTTCAGGCTGAGGATCAGACAGGGCAACGTGCCACTTAAAGTTCTCATTTTCGTCTTGTAGCATGTCAAAGTCTTCAACATAGAACATTTCACGAAGAGAACGTGCACCGTACCAGAACGAGATCTTGCGATCTGATTTCAAACGGCGAAGTTGGTCGAAAATGTGTGAACGCATTGGCGCCATACCCGCACCACCACCAACGAATACCATCTCAGCGTCAGTTTCTTTCGCAAAGAACTCACCGAATGGACCAGAAATTGTCGCTTTGTCACCTTCTTTGAGGCTCCAAATGTAAGACGACATTTTACCAGCAGGCAATTTAAGGTTATTAGGTGGCGGCGTAGCAATACGCACGTTCAACATAATAATGCCTTCTTCTTCTGGGTAGTTCGCCATCGAGTAAGCACGAATCGTTTCGTCGTCAACCTTAGACTCGATGTCGAAGAAACCAAAACGCTCCCAATCAGCACGATACTCTTCAGGAATATCAAAGTCTTTGTACTGAACGTGGTGAGCAGGTGCTTCGATTTGAATGTAACCACCCGCGCGGAAAGGTACGCTCTCACCGTTTGGAATTTTAAGCTTAAGCTCTTTGATGAAGGTTGCCTTGTTATCGTTAGAAATAACTTCACAATCCCACTTTTTAACACCAAATACAGACTCTTCAAGCTCGATGTCCATGTCTTGCTTAACCGCAACCTGACAAGACAAACGACAACCTTCTCGTGCTTCACGCTTAGTGATGTGGTCTAGTTCCGTTGGCAAAATTTCACCGCCACCCGCGTGAACATCAACACGACACTGGCCACATGAGCCACCGCCACCACAAGCAGATGAAACGAAGTAACCCGCATCTGCCAGCGCACCTAGCAATTTGCCGCCAGGGGCTGCCGTGATTGCTTTGTCTGGGTCACCATTAATCGTAATGGTAACATCACCGCTAGGTACCAATTTGGACTTAGCGAACATGATGATAAATACCAGCGCCAATACAATGGCAATGAACATGCCGACGCCAAGATAAATTTCAATATTATTCATAAAGTTGCTCCCTAGCTCGACTTACAGCTGAATACCAGTGAATGACTGGAAGCCCAACGCCATCAAACCAGCGATCATGAACACTGAACCTAGGCCACGCACACCATCAGGCATGTCAGCGTATTTCAGTTTTTCACGAACGGCGGCAAGAAGAACAATGGCCAAAGCCCAACCAATACCACTACCTACACCGTAAACAATACTCTCGCCGAAGTTGTACTCGCGCTGAACCGCGAACGCAACACCACCGAAGATCGCACAGTTAACTGTGATAAGTGGTAAGAAAATACCGAGTGCGTTGTACAGTGCTGGGAAGAACTTGTCTAAGCTCATTTCCAAGATCTGAACCAACGCGGCGATAACACCGATGAAGGTCAAGAAGTTAAGGAAGCTTAGGTCCGCTTCAGGGAAGCCTGCCCATGCCAATGCACCTGGAGCTAGTACGCTAGTGTAGATAACTTGGTTCACCGGAACCGAGATACCCAATACAACGATAACTGCGACACCCAAGCCCATTGCCGTTTTTACTTTCTTTGATACGGCTAGGAACGTACACATCCCAAGGAACAAAGATAACGCCATATTTTCTACGAAAATCGAGCGGATGAATAATGATAAATAGTGTTCCATGATTACTCCTTAGGCTCGACTTGTTCTGGGCGAATAGTACGGATTACCCAAATTAGACCACCAATCAGGAAGAAAGAACTGAATGGAAGAATAAGTAGGCCATTACCTTGATACCAACCACCGTTTTGTACCAGAGGAAGGATTTCGAAACCAAGGATAGTACCGAAGCCGAATAGCTCTTTGATCGTACCGATAACGATAAGAACAAAAGAATAACCAAGACCGTTACCAATACCGTCAAGGAAGCTCATTAGAGGTGGACTCTTCATTGCATACGCTTCGGCTCGACCCATTACAATACAGTTGGTAATGATCAAACCAACGAAGACCGAAAGTTGTTTCGATACCTCATAGGAATATGCTTTAAGGATTTGGTCCACAACGATTACCAATGAAGCGATGATCGTCATCTGAATGATGATACGAACACTTGATGGAATCTGGTTACGGATTAACGAGATAAATAGGTTAGAGAATGCAACAACGCTGGTTAACGCTAGTGACATCACTAGTGCAGTTTCCAATTTTGTTGTAATCGCCAACGCAGAACAAATACCCAATACCTGCAGAGCAATCGGGTTGCTGTCTAGAATCGGCCCAAACAGAGCCTTTTTCATTTCTTTAGTATCTGCCATGAGATAACTCCCTATGAACGCCAGGCTTGTTTCTTAAGGAACGGACCAAATCCATTCTGACCAACCCAGTAATCTAGTGTGTTTTGCACACCGTTGCTGGTTAGTGTCGCGCCAGACAACGCGTCTACCGCGTACTGACTAGCTGGATCTGCGTTTTTCTTAACTTGGATAGCAACATCACCGTCTTTAAACAATTGTTTGCCATCCCATTTTGCCTGCCATGCTGGATTTTGAACTTCACCACCCAATCCAGGCGTTTCTTTCTGCTGGTAATAGATAAGTTCTTTTACAGTATGACCGTCTGCATCAACCGCCAAGAAACCGTACATTAGGTCCCAAAGACCACTACCGTGTACAGGTAGGATAACGCGGCTTACGCCACCGTTGTCACCACGTACTAGGTAAACACTCGCGACATTAGCGCGACGTTGGAAACCTACGTTGCTGCCTTCAACTTTCGAGCTTAAACCAGGTTCTTTCGCCGCTTTGTACATATCGTAGTTAGCCGCAGGCGCATCAACAAATTCGCCTGTGGCTAGGTCTACATAACGCTCTTCCACAAAAGAGTCGAACGTACCTGCGATGTCACCGTTAGCTTGGCCAAGTAGGCCAGCAGCAGTCAGGATATTGGTTTTCTTATCAAGTTCTGCGTTCGTTTGCTGTAGGCTGCGAAGACCAACCGCGGCACCAGATACCACAATTGAGCAAGCCAAACATACGGCGACAACGATGCCGACCGTTTTTCCTAATGATTCTTTCTTAGCCGACACGTGCAAGTCTCCGTTTAATGTTACTTTGTGCAACAAAGTAATCGAACAATGGTGCCCACAAATTAGCGAACAAGATTGCTAGCATCACACCCTCAGGGAAAGCTGGGTTAAGTACACGTACAACAACCGTCATGAAACCGATGAAGATACCGTATGCCCACTTTCCTTGGTTAGTGAATGATGCTGAAACTGGGTCGGTTGCCATAAAGAACATACCAAACGCCAAGCCACCAACAACGAAGTGCCAATGTGCAGGCATTGCAAACATGGCGTTCGTATCACTACCAATCATGTTAAGTAGCGTACTGAACACAGCAACACCGATAGCCACACCCGCAACAATGCGCCAGCTTGCGATTCTCAAGTAAATGATGAACAAACCACCTAGCATGATCGCTAATGTCGATACTTCACCAGCAGAACCCGCGATAGAACCAAAGAATGAATCCCACCAAAGCGCCATGTTTGAGTAATCTAAGTTACCCGCTGCCGCTTGGCTCAAAGACGTTGCACCTGAATAACCATCAGCCGCTACCCATACTTGATCACCTGAAATTTGCGCAGGATACGCGAAGTAAAGGAATGCACGACCCGACAGTGCAGGGTTTAGGAAGTTACGGCCTGTTCCGCCGAAGACTTCTTTTGCAATGACAACACCAAAGGTAATACCCAACGCAACTTGCCATAACGGAATCGTTGCCGGCAGTGTTAATGCGAACAACACAGACGTAACAAAGAAACCTTCGTTAACTTCGTGTTTGCGCACTGACGCGAAAAGTACTTCCCAGAAACCACCTACAATGAAGGTAGTCGCATAAATGGGTAGGAAGAAGCACGCACCATAGGCCATCATGCCGAGTACGCCAATATCCCCAGCGATGTCACCACCGAGTGCTGCAAACAAGCCTGCTTGCCATGCATCGGGTAATGTACCTGCGCCAGCCGCAATCGCTTCGTGAGCTTGCAAACCAATGTTGTACATGCCGTAGAACATTGCAGGGAAAGTCGCCATCCACACCATGATCATGATGCGCTTCAAGTCGATGCTGTCACGAACGTGCGTAGACGACTTGTTAACTTTGCCTGGGGTATAAAAAATAGTAGCAACGGCTTCATACAGCGCATACCATTTTTCGTGTTTACCACCCGGCTCGAAATTTGGTTCGATCTTTTCTAAATACTCTTTCAAACCCATGACTTAACCCTCTTTCTCGATGGTTGTGAGACATTCGCGCAGAATCGGGCCGTATGAATATTTACCTGGGCATACGTAAGTACACAATGCCAAGTCTTCTTCATCCAATTCCAAACAGCCAAGCGACTGTGCGCCATCAGTGTCACCAGAAATCAAATCACGCAACAATAGCGTTGGAATGATATCTAGAGGCATCACGCGTTCGTAGTTACCAATTGGTACCATAGAGCGGTCTGAACCGTTAGTAGAGGTTGTCATGTTGAACAACTTGCTACCTAAGTGGCCCAAATAAGCTCGAGTCACTGAGTGCATGTTCGAACCTGGCGCTAACCAGCCCAAGAACACTTTCTCGTGACCTTCTTTTAATAGTGATACTTGCGTGTGGAAGCGGCCAAGGTAGCCGTGTACGCCATGCGCATTTGTACCGTGTAATACAGAACCAGATACCACGCGGACGTCGTCTTGGTTCAGTTCATTTTTTGTCAATTCCGCTAAATCCGCACCCACTAAAGTACGAACCAAACGAGGCGTCTTCGCAGCAGGACCGCCAAGTGCCACAACACGTCGGCTGTCAAGTTCACCTGTAGTGATCAAGCTACCGATAGCAATGACGTCTTGATAGTTGATGTGCCAAACCGATTTGTTTGGACCAACCGGATCAAGGTGATGGATGTGAGTACCAGCCAAACCAGCAGGGTGCGGACCACCGAACTCTTGAACGTCAACTTTCGCGTTCCCCGTGTTCAATGACGTGCCCGGCGCTTTACACAAGTAAACCTTAGCATCACGTAGTTGGTTAATCGCTAGCAATCCGTTGGTAAAATCATCCTGACGATCAGCGATGATTACCGCAGGGTCTGCAGCAAGTGGGTTAGTGTCAATTGCAGTAACAAAGATTGAACTAGGTTCAGCATCAAGCCTAGGCGCTGAGCTGAATGGACGGGTTCTAAACGCAGTCCACAAACCTGAATCAACCAATGTTTGCTGTAATTTTTCACGAGATACGTTAGCAATCTGATCAGCACTCACTGCGTCAAAAGCGACGTTGTCATCGCCTTTTATCGCAATAACCACTGACTGAAGAACACGCTTGGCACCACGGTTAACCTCTACCACTTCGCCAGCAGCAGGTGCAGTGAACTTAACGCCTTGATTCTTTTTGTCTTCAAAAAGAACCTGACCTTTTTTCACTACATCGCCAACTTGGACGTGCATGGTAGGACGCATACCAACGTACTCTTCTCCCAGAATGGCAACGCGCGAGACAGCATTTCCTTCTTGGATCTGCTGTTGCGGAGCCCCCTCAATTGGGAGGTCGAGACCTTTCTTGATTTTTATCATATGTAATCGCACTACTCTAATAAAAAAAATACCCTTATAGATAGTTAGGTTTACGAACCTAAACATGTATAAGCGCAATTCATTTCGCCTTACTGTTTGCTTCTGACAAGTCGCAAGATGACTGCCAACGCACTAGGGTCAGCAAAATGTGTACTTCTCGCATAATCAAAACAACAGATTGTCCGCACGTAACGCGTTGTGGGGCTTTTGTAATTTTTCACCCGTGCGGTTCCTTGGCATGCTGTGAACACAGCCCACCTAATTTCGGGATTTTAGCATTTAACAGGGGGGTTGCGCCATGCAAATAATGGATAAACCACATTTTTTCTAGCATCAAGGTGTAAACTGCCGATTTCACACTTCGTTAAATTGTATGAGACAGTCAAACTTTGAAGCCAAATGGCGTAAAAAAGTACCGAAATAGTAGCTAAAGCGCATCATCTCAATTATATGCGCCACCATCTACTTTACAGACCAAAGTATTACCGAAAAGGTACAAAAAAGCCGCCAATTGGCGGCTTTTCGAATCAAACTTGGTTAATTACCAGTCAATTTGAGGATTGACGTCAGCGTCGTAGTCCACACCATCTATATCAAAGCCAAACAGTTTCAAGAATTCGTGGTGATAGCCAGCGTAATCGCTGAGTTCATGGAAGTTGTCCTGCGTCACCTGATCCCACAAGGCTTTAATTTTAGCCTGTGTCGCATCATTGGTTTCTTTACCATCCATGCGGTAACGTTTTGTATCATCCATTGTCGGTGTATCACCGTAAAGGCACTCGCGATACAAGCCTGCAATTTGCTCGATACAGCCTTCGTGCGTGCCCTCTTCCTTCATCACTTTATAAATTAGCGAAATATAAAGCGGCATTACTGGAATAGCAGAACTGGCCTGGGTAACTAACGCTTTTAGAGAAGAAACATTCGCTTCTACATTAAGACCTGCATGCTTATCAATGATGGCTGCCGCCGCTCGGTCGAGGTCTTCTTTCGCTTTTCCTATCGTCGCCTGACCATAGATAGGCCACGTCAGCTCTTTGCCGATATATGTATAAGCAGTTGTTTTACAACCGTCAGCCAATACACCTGCTTCACCAAGCGCATCCAACCACAACTCCCAATCTTCTCCTCCCATCACTTTGATGGTGTTGAAAATCTCGTCTTCGTTAGCTGGCTCTAGTGTCACTTCATGCACTAAGTCTTTATCGGTGTCGTATGTTTTGGTGGTATAGGTATCGCCCACTGGCTTCAGCGTCGATTTATACACATCACCGGTCACAGGGTCTGTTCTTCTCGGCGCTGCCAAGCTGTATATCACTAAATCGACTGACCCTAGGTCCGCTTTGATTTTATCGATGACTTGTGCTTTCAATGCAGCTGAGAATGCATCTCCATTCAGCGTTTCTGCGTACAAACCTGCGTCTTTCGTTAAGGCGTGGAATGATGCCGTGTTGTACCAACCCGCAGTACCGGTTTTACGTTCAGTTGGGGCTTTTTCAAAACACACACCGAGGGTTTTAGCGCCATATCCAAATGCTGACGTAATACGTGAAGCAAGTCCGTATCCCGTAGAGCACCCAAGTACTAATACATTTTTGGGACCTTCACCCAAGTCGCCTAAGCTTTTGATGTAATCGATTTGTTCTTGAACGGAGGCTTCACAACCTACCGGATGAGCATTCGTGCAAATAAAGCCTCGTACTTTAGGCTTGATAATCATAAGTGTACGTCCTTTGAAAATAATCGGGCTATTGTAATGTGGGTTAAGGCGATAACAACTCGGAGCAGCTACAGGTGGCTGCTCCACATTGGCCTTTGCTAGCGATTTTCGTAATATGCTTTTTCAGACAGTTCGTGATACGCAGAGATGCCATCATAAAAAGTTTTGTAAGACGCGTAGATTTTCGCGAAGTCTTCATCGGCAGCGACTTGCTTTGCAAGTACCTTGTCTGTGGCTTCTTTCAGCGCCATCATCACATCCGCAGGCAAGGGTTGTACATTGACGCCATGGTCGTTGATCAAGGTTTGCATAGCGGCATTGTTTCTCGCGGTGTATTCATTCAACATATCTTGATTCACGGCCAACGTTGCAATTTCAACGATTGCCTGAAGATCTTTGGGCAAGCCCTCGTAGGCAGATTTATTCACGATAAATTCCAGTGCCGTACCCGGCTCATGCCACCCAGAGTGATAGTAGTAATCCGCGGCGCGAAACAAACCAAACGCTAAATCATTGTATGGGCCAACCCATTCCGTTGCATCGATGGCACCGGTTTGCAATGACACAAAAATCTCACCGCCAGTTAACGTGACGGGCACGCCACCCACTTCTTTGAATACTTCACCACCCAGTCCTGGAATGCGCATATTGAGGCCGGCAAAATCATCGAGGCTGTTGATTTCTTTTTTGAACCAACCCGCCATTTGCACACCTGTGTTCCCACCCGAGAAAGGAATAACATTAAATGGTGCATAGAGTTCGCGCCACAATTCCATACCGCCACCATAATGAATCCATGCATTCATTTCTGTGACGTTCATACCAAAAGGTATCGCTGAAAATATTGGCGCGGCCGGCATTTTGCCCTTCCAATAATACGCACCTGAGTGCCCCATTTCAGCGGTGCCTTGAGACACAGCATCGAAGACTTCAAACCCGGGCACAATTTCTCCCGCACCATATACGGTAACCTTTAATCGGCCGCCAGACATGTCGTCAACCATTTCAGCGAAGGTTTCCGGCGCTCGACCCAAACCTGGAAAATTTTTCGGCCATGAAGTGACGAGTTTCCATTGATAGGTTTGTTGCTCGGCAACTGGGGCGCTATTGCCTTGTTCTGCTGGCTTATTTGGGCCACAGGCCGCAACGACTAGTGCTGATACTGCAATAATAAGCTTCCGTGTTGTCGTATTCATATCTTGTCTCTTTAGTTATACAAGTTATCTGGTAACCAGGTTGCCAGTTCGGGCCAAACGGCAAGGGCTACCAGTAGCAATAATTGAATGGCAATAAAGGGCACGACGCCTTTGTAAATGTCTTTAGTATGAACGTTTTTAGGCGCTACGCCACGTAAATAAAACAGTGCAAAACCGAACGGTGGCGTTAAAAATGAGGTTTGTAAATTAATCGCCAGCATAATGCCTAGCCACACTGGATCAACTCCCATAGTCAACAGCACAGGGGCAACAATGGGCACGACAACAAAAGTAATCTCAATAAAATCCAAGATAAAGCCCAGCACAAAAACCACCAACATCACAATGAGCATGGCGCCAAATACGCCGCCAGGTAAACCAGTTAAGAATTCATGAATCAGTGTCTCACCGCCAAAACCACGGAACACAAGGGAGAAAATAGACGCGCCGATAAGAATCATGAATACCATAGATGTCACTTTCGTCGTTTCCATTGTCACATCTTTTATCATATCGAAGGTCAATCGACCTTTGACCAACGCCAAGAGCAACGCACCTGTTGCGCCGACACCAGCGGCTTCAGTAGGTGTTGCGTAACCGGATAAGATGGAACCCAACACTACGATAATAAGCAGTAGCGGTGGCAACAACGCTCCCCATAACCCTGGATTATCTGGGCGATTCGCATCATCTAATTTGGCCGGAATCGCGGTCTTAGAGAACCAACTTGTCAAAAGTACATACACTAAATACAGCACGACCAATACGAGCCCGGGAATCAAGGCACCGACAAATAAATCGCCCACGGATACCGATTCAGGCACGAAAATTCCCATATTGAGTTGGGCTTGTTGATAGGCGCTAGACAGTACATCGCCTAATAGAACAAGGGCAATAGAAGGAGGAATAATTTGCCCTAACGTACCTGTCGCGCAAATGGTCCCGGTCGCAAAGGACGGTGAGTACCCACGCTGCAACATGGTAGGTAAAGACAATAGCCCCATTGTTACGACCGTCGCTCCGACGATACCCGTACTGGCGGCAAGCAACATTCCAACGATGACAACTGACACCGCCATGCCAGATTTAAATCGCCATAGTAAATCAGACATGGCAATCAACAGGTTTTCCGCAATTTTTGATTTCTCTAGGACGATTCCCATAAAGACGAAAAGCGGTACTGCTAGCAACGTCGTATTCGATAAAATGCCGTAGAGGCGGCTGGGCAAGGCACCAAGATAGCTCGCATCGAACGCTCCCACACCGAAACCGATAGCGGCAAAGATAAGCGAGGTTCCCGCAAGACTAAACGCGACAGGAAAACCAAATAGGAGCACGATGCATACGCTCACAAACAATAATAGCGCCATCCATTCCATCTTATCGGCTCCTACTTTGCTGGATAAGTTGAATATTCTTTATCACCTCGCTAATCCCTTGTAGCAGCAACAACACAGCCGCTAGCGGTATGAGTGACTTCAGCAAGTAAACCAAAGGCAGTCCTCCCGCTTCTTTAGACGATTCCAGCAAACGCCATGATTCGGTTACGTAAGGCAAGCTATAAAAGAGAATCACAGCACAGGTTGGCCCCAACAATAACAGGCAACCAATAATATTGACCCATGCCTTTTTGGTCGGAGCAAATTGACGGTAAAAAACATCGACTCTCACATGCGCATCGCATTGCAAAGCAAACGCACTGCCGACCATAAACACCAACGCGTGGAAGTACATCACAGACTCTTGTAGGGCAATCCACCCCATATCCGCCCCTTTTCTAAGCGCAACGATAGCAAAGGTCAGTAACACCATTACAATCGTTGTAAATGCTACTCCGCGACACAGCGCTGTATTAACTTTGTCGATGTACTTAGCGATACCGGATAATCGGTTTTCTGAAGTGACTTGGCTTGAACTCATATAGGCGTTGATTAGGTCTGAGACATTTACAGATCGTTTACAAGGCTCTCAAGAGTAATAAGAAATGATCAATTTGCCAATGGTTTAGCAAAAAACAGTGGGTTGTCTGATGTGTAGAGGTTAAGAAAAAGGCCAGCGATTCAAACTCGCTGGCCAGGGCGATTAAGCAATGATGTCGAGTAGCTCAACATCAAAGATTAATGTCGCGTAAGGACCGATAGCTGCACCAGCACCTTGCTCGCCGTAAGCCAGTTGATAAGGCACATATAAACGCCATTTGTCACCCACTGACATCAGTTGAAGTGCTTCAGTCCAACCGCGGATTACACCGCCAACTGGGAACTCAGCAGGCTGACCGCGATCGTAAGAGCTATCGAACACGGTGCCGTCAATCAACGTACCGTGGTAGTGCGTACGAACGGTACTGCTTGCTGTTGGCTTATCGCCTTCGCCGGTATTAATGACTTCGTATTGAAGACCCGATTCAAGCACAGTCACTTCTTCACGCTGGCCATTTTCGGCCAAGAATGCTTCGCCTTCTGCAATTGCACCTTTGTGTTGTTCTGCTTTAGCGGCTTGCATGCGCTGATGGATTTCGTTGAATGCAACGCGCAACGCTTCATTATCTACTTTTGCGTCATTGCCAAGAAAAGCGTCTTTAACGCCTTCGACAACGGCATCAATCGCCAACCCTTCGAATGGGTTAGCCTTAAGTTGTTCACCCATTTGGAAACCCACACCGTAACTCGCTTGAGTTTCGACTGTATTGAATGTCTCTGACACGATAACTCCTGAAATTAAATTACAAATATTGCTCATTTTTCAACCGAAACCATTTTGTCGCGGCGCTGCAATACTTTTCCTGTATAAGTGTACCACAGTGAGAAAATTCGTGCCTCCCAAGCCGTTTATGGAGAAGGTAATCTAACTGATAGCTTTAAGTTATTACTAAAGAGGTTAGACAAGTTAAATTAGAAGCAGTATGGTGTCAGGCACTATATTTAGGAGGATCCAATGCAATCTCATTATGATGCACAACTAAAAGACACTGTTCGTTATCTTGGGAAAACCCTTGGCAAAACCATCGAAGCTCAGCTGGGCACCGAGTGGTTAGAACGAATTGAAACCATTAGAAAGGACGGCCGTTCGTCCTATCAAGGCGACGCGGATTGCAGCGCGAATCTGAAAGAAACTTTCAAAAACTTGTCTGACGCAGACTTGTTGACCGTTGGTAGAGCCTTCGCTCAGTTTCTCAACCTCGGCAATATTGCAGAGCAAGAATACAACAGCGCGATGGATGTCGACGCCACGATTGATTCTCTTTTTGAGCACTTAGATAAAGCAGACCTATCTGCGGCGAAAGTCCAAGAAGCGGTAAATAAACTCAATATTGATTTAGTTCTGACCGCTCACCCTACGGAAGTGACTCGCCGTACACTAATTCACAAACACAGTGAACTAGCAGCGTTACTTCAGGATATTCACCAAGAAAACCTGTCAGACCGTCAACGTGATCGCATCGAAACACGCATTGCCGACCTGATCAGTCAGGCATGGCACACCGAAGAGATTCGCTCTGTTCGCCCCACTCCTGTGGACGAAGCACGTTGGGGTTTCTCAGTTATTGAGAACTCACTTTGGGAAGCAGTGCCAGAATTTTTGCGTGAGCTAGACGAGCGACTTGAGGCGGATTATCAAGTCTCATTACCGTTCGATGCAACTCCGGTACAGTTTAGCTCGTGGATGGGCGGTGACCGAGACGGTAACCCGTTCGTAACGGCAAAAGTGACGAAACAAGTGTTGTTACTTGCCCGTAAGCGCGCGGCAAAATTATTTGCTGCTGATTTTGATCGCCTTCAAGTCGAACTCTCGATGAGCGATTGCAGTGACGCCCTGCGTGAACGCGTTGGTGACGTGAACGAGCCGTATCGTGCACTGCTTCGTCCGCTGGTGAAACAACTCGGTGAAACCCGTGATGGCATTGCTGATTACCTTGCTGGGAAAGATGTCAACGAGGCAGCATGGGTACAAACCAACGAAGAAATTCTTGAGCCCCTATTATTGTGCTATGACTCATTACTAGAGTCTGGCCTTACGATCACTGCAAACGGCTTGTTAAAAGATACGATACGCCGCGCGCAATGTTTTGGTGTTCACTTATTAAAATTAGACGTTAGACAAGACTCAGAACGTCACGCCGATGTCTTTAGCGAACTGACTCGCTATTTAGGTCTGGGCGATTACTCGCAGTGGACCGAGCAGGACAAGCAAGCTTTCTTATTGCGCGAACTTGCATCTAAACGCCCATTGTTCCCAGCTACATGGGATGCATCAGATGATGTGAAAGAAGTGCTTGATACGTGCAAGGTTATTGCTCAAAACAGTAAGCATGGATTTGGTATCTACATTATTTCGATGGCAAGTGAGCCATCTGATGTACTGGCTGTCCAGCTATTGTTGCAAGAGTCTGGCGTAACTTGGCCGATGCCAGTCGCTCCACTATTCGAAACCTTAGATGATTTGAACAACTCACCTAAGGTAATGAATAATCTTCTGTCAATCGATTGGTATCGCGGCTACGTTCAGGGCCGTCAGTACGTCATGATTGGTTACTCTGATTCGGCGAAAGACGCTGGTGCAATAGCCGCGGGGTGGGCACAATACGAATCACAAGAAGCCCTTGTAAAGCTTGCTGACGAGTTTGGTGTTACCTTGACCTTGTTCCATGGTCGTGGCGGAACAATCGGTCGTGGTGGTCTTCCAGCGCACGCAGCTATTCACTCACAGCCGCCGGGATCGCTTGATGGAGGCTTCCGCGTTACCGAACAAGGTGAAACCATTCGCTATAAATTTGGCATGCCGAAATTGGCCAAACGCAGCTTAGGTATTTACGCCAGCGCCATTATTGAAGCCATGCTGTTCCCACCACCGGCGCCAAAAGATGAGTGGCGTGATGTGATTACGCAAATGGCCGCGAAAGGGCGTGACAACTACCGTGGCGTAGTGCGTTCCGATCCTGAATTTGTGCCCTACTTCCGCGTTGCTACGCCAGAGCAAGAGTTGGGCAAATTACCACTTGGCAGTCGCCCTGCCAAACGCAAACCCACCGGTGGCATTGAGAGCTTACGCGCCATCCCATGGATTTTTTCATGGGCGCAAACCCGTTTGGTATTGCCGTCTTGGTTGGGCGTCACACGTGCTATAGAAGCGGTAAAAGCAGATGGGAACGAAGCCACGATTGAAGAAATGGTTGCTAACTGGCCCTTCTTTGCGTCGCGTTTGTCTATGTTGGACATGGTTTTCCACAAAGCCGACCCTCGCATAAGTGAAGCATATGATGACCGTTTGGTGCCACAAGAATTGAAGCATTTTGGTGAAGCCCTTCGCGCCGAGCTGAAAGAAAGTATCGCTTCTATTCTGGCCATTACTGGGCAAGATAGCATCATGGAAAGCGACCCTCAGGGTAAAGAATCCATGAATATTCGAGCAGGTTACTTACAACCTCTGCACTACTTGCAGATCGAATTGCTTGAGCGTATCCGAGCAGCCGGTGATGACAGTCAAAACAGCGTACTGGAACGTGCCATGATGGTCACGATTGCAGGTATCGCTATCGGTATGCGTAATACTGGCTAATTTATTTAAATCGCTTGAAGTAAAAAGCCGGCTATATGCCGGCTTTTTTATCGCATAATCATTGACTAGTAATAGTGAGACTCGATTCAATTCAATCCAAAGTCGCACAGACACAAAAAAACCGGCTTAAAGCCGGTTTTTTTAAGTGACAAAAATCACATTAGCCGTTTACGAATTCGACACCAATTTTAATGTCGCCACGTAGGCCTTCTAGCATGCTATCTTTTGCTTCTTGCTCGAACGCGCTAAGCTCACCGTAAGGTAGAATTTCTTCTACGCCATTTGGTCCCAAACGCACAGGGTGAGAGAAGAACGCTGCATCATCACTGTCGTCAGTTTGAACGTAAGTGTACTCAACCACATTCTCACCTTGCATAGCGGCAACAAGAGACAAACAGAAGCGCGCTGCTGCTTGACCCATAGAAAGTGTTGCAGAACCGCCACCCGCTTTCGCTTCAACAACTTCAGTACCCGCGTTTTGGATACGAGTTGTCAGGCTAGCCACTTCTTCATCAGTGAAGCTTACGCCTTCTACTTGAGATAGAAGAGGAAGGATAGTCGTACCAGAGTGACCGCCGATAACAGGAACGTGAACGCTAGACACGTCCAGTCCTTTCAGTTCAGCAACAAAGGTTTCTGCACGGATAACGTCAAGCGTTGTCACACCGAACAATTTATCTTTGTTGTATACACCTTTCGCTTTTAGCGTCTCTGCTGCGATTGCAACAGTTGTGTTAACTGGGTTAGTAATAATACCGATGCACGCGTCTGGACAGCTATCCGCAACGCCTTCGATTAGGCTTTTGACGATACCAGCATTGATGTTGAACAAATCAGAACGATCCATACCAGGCTTACGAGGAACACCTGCAGGAATCAAAACAACATCAGACCCTGTTAATGCTTCGGCTAGGTCGTCTTTACCGTGACCAGTTACCTTAACCGCTGTTGGGATGTGACTTAAATCAACAGCAACACCAGGTACAACAGGTGCAACATCGTAAAGTGCTAATTCAGAACCAGCTGGCAATTGCGTTTTCAACAACAATGACAGCGCTTGACCAATACCACCGGCAGCACCTAACACGGCTACTTTCATACTATTTCTCCTATGGAAATATTCACGTTTTAAACGGGAAGTCACACTAATGCAACTGAGCACAAAACTCAATCACCCTATGGTCTTAAGACATGAAAAAAATCGAATATAGCTAGACCATATGCAATATCATGCATGATTATGCATTTAAATTGCGGAAAGTTCACGCCTAGTGCACAATAGTTAAAATTAATTTAACAAATGAGCCCTACAAGTCAGTTCCTATGGCGAATGCAAAACAAGAACAACTCATTAAGTCCTTCAAAGATATTCTCAAAGCGGAAAGTTATGGATCACAAGGCGAAATAGTCGAAGCACTTCGCAACCAGGGTTTTGAGAATATCAGTCAGTCAAAAATCTCTCGAATGCTGAGTAAATTCGGGGCGGTTCGCACGCGTAATGCACGCGGTGACATGGTCTATTGCCTACCACCAGAACTCGGCATGCCAACAGCTAAGAGCCCTCTCAAGCAGTTGGTACTCGATATTGTCCACAACAATGTGATGGTCATTATACGAACGAGCCCGGGCGCAGCCCAACTGATTGCTCGATTGCTTGACTCATTAAGCCAAAAAGACGGTGTGCTAGGGACGATTGCTGGAGACGATACTATATTTATTGCACCGGCTGACGTTACCCAAATCGAAACACTACGGCAACGCGTCGAAGATTTATTCGACAACGTTTAAAATTAACAACACGTGCTGTGGCCATCGCCACAGCCCGCCATATCACTTTTTTCACTTCATCTTATTCCTCGATCTATATTTTTCTCCACACCAATCCGTATCGATACGCTGTTGCCCAACACCAGTAGTCGAACCAAAAGGCGCGTTCAACAGGTAAGGGAATACGACTTTACCTTTGTGTTGTTTATTTTTTGCTGGGGTTTACGTGCAGGGCTTATGCGGTGTGAGATAACACATGTGCACCCGAGCCATCGAAACTGAGCGTATCGAGGACATAAAAAAAGCCGCTCCTTTCGGAAGCGGCTTTTCAAGCTACTTTGTTAAGTAGTGATTAGAAGCGGTAGTTGATACCTACGCGAATCTCGTAAAGTGATGCACCACGGTTTACAGATTCTTCAGCAGCGAAGAAGTCGCTGTAGACGTATTGACCCATGTCGTTAACTGACGCGTCGATAACACGCTCACCAACGAATGAACCTTGTCTGAAGTCACCCCACTCGTCGTTAAGTAGGTTGGTAAGGTTCTCGATTACGAAGAACGCGCTACCTTTGTGACCTTCCATGAAGCCAGGGAATTCCTGAGAGATACGGATATCAGCTTTGAACCACCAGTCAGCAGACTCGTCGTTACGACCAACGATTTGACCACGAGTTAGACCTTCTGACTCAACCCATGCGTTGAACGCTGCTTCAGTTTCTGCATCTTCGAAAACGACATTGGCGTCATTTAACTCAGGTACATATAGCAACTGACGGTCACGTGCTTCATCCCAAGGGAATGCGCTGTTGTTACCGTAAACATACGAGTAAGGCTGGCCTTCGTTCGCAGTTACGAACAAGTTGAAACGCGTAGCGTATCCGTCAAAGAACTCAGCTTCATAACCCAACTGGAAGTTGATTCTGTGGCCTACAGCGTAGTCAGACGTTGCAGCAGAAGGGTTGTTTGGATCAGTTGTCGCAAAGTTAACGTAGTTAGAGAACGCAACCGCACTAGTCATTGGGTTAGCGTCTTCAGCGTCAACATAAGCGTAACCTAATGTCGCATCAAGACCGTTGTCCCAATCTTTGCTTACGCCAGCAGAAAGAACGATTGAGCTACCGTCTTCGCCAGTGACATTGCCTAGAATGAAGTCATTACCAACACCACGTACTGGGTCAATTAGGCCATAGATAGGACGACCGTCAAACTGGTTCACACCAGAGTAAACAAGGTTTGCGTCACGAACAATCGCAGAATCTTTACGGTCTGTGTAGATTAGGTCAGCCGTAACTACGTAATCACCCGGTGCTACCCAAGTTGTACCCAACGCGTACTTCCATTCTGAAGGAATTTCAAAATCAGGGTCAGTGGCGTTAGTGTTACCGTCACCTGTTGCAGTACTAGTGTTAGCAACAGCATCGAACAACGCTTGAGGAATGTCATAAATTGGACGACCTTGGCCAGTTAGCGCTAGGTCAGGGCTTAGCAAGTTACCGTCGAAATCTGGAATGTTGAACTCACGAACACCGATGTTAGTAACACCGTCATTAGAGTAAGCATTTGAAATCCATACGTTCGGGTTACCACCAGAGTACAGACCGATACCACCGCGTACTTCTAGGTCATCGCTCACTGTGTAGTTAAAACCAACACGTGGCTGAAGAAGGTCGATGCCATCAACGTTTGCCGTGTTCGCGAAACCGTAACGGTTTGTGAAGTTTTGGTTCAAACGTGGCTCGTCGTCTGAGCTGTACGTGTCGTAACGAAGACCAACCATGATTTTCAAATCATCGTTTAGGTAGAACTCGTCTTGAACGTAAAGCGTAGTCAGGTCGTAGCTAAATGACGCTGCTGCATCATTCGGGTTATTTGTACCCGCTGCGTTGTTGTAATAAATACGGTCAACTAGGCCAGCTTCGAAATCGTCGATGCTGTTGAAACGGTACTCACCAACAGTGTGCTGCATGAACAAGTTAAATACGTCTAGTTTTTCGTATTCGATACCAGCAGTGATTGTGTGCTCGTCTGCGTAGTACGTACCCGCAAACTTAACCGTTGTTTGATCCCAGTTTAGGTCGTTTGATTGACGTGAGTCATCAGGACCGATGTAAATAGTACCGCCATTTTCAGTTCTGATTTGTGCTTCAGCAAAACCTGATGCAGCGTCAAGCGATGTTTGACGGTTATCTAGTTTCTGGTGACCAACACGGAATTCAGTTTCTAGGTTATCTGTCCAGTTAGAGTAAACAGACACAGCAAGCGACTCTAGCTCAGCGCCACGCTCATAGAAGTGGTTAGATAGAGACAATCTGCTTGAACCAGCGTCAGACGCACTGATTGAGAAACCATCGTTCCAGTTGTACGTCAATGACGCACGGTGGTCTTGGTTGATGTTCCAGTCCAATTTAACAAGAATTTTCTCGTCTTCGATTGGAAGTGAAGCTGGTGTGCCACCTGCTTCGTAGTTGTATACGTCACGAGCGATGTCAACAACACGGTTGATCTCGTCTTGAGAAATACGACCTAGCGCGTTGTAATCAAACAACTGGCTACCTTCAAGCTTCTCGTAAGCACCGAAGAAGAACAAGGTATCTTTGATAAGAGGGAAGCCAACGTTTACACCGTAACGACGCTCTGTGTAGTTACCGTTGTCACGCTTGTCGCCGTCAACTTCGTCACCGCGATATGAATCACTAGTGAAGTCGAAGAATGCGCCGCCGTGAACTTCGTTAGTACCTGACTTAGTTACAGCATTGATGTTACACGCTGTGAAGCCACCGTATTGAACGTCAAATGGTGCTAGCTCTACCGCAACTTCTTGAAGTGCGTCAAAAGAGAAAGGCATACGCTCAGTTGGGTAACCGTTGCTGTTTAGACCGAAGCTGTCGTTCATACGAACACCGTCTAGGGTCAAGCTGTTGTTTCTTGGGCTTGCACCACCACAGCTGATCGCGTCGTTGAAGCTTTCATCTACGAATACGCGAGGGTCAGCACGAACAATGTCTGTAATGCTACGGTTAATCGCAGGCATGTTTTGAAGTGCGTCTAGGCTAAATACTGACTGAGGGCCAGTAGAACCGAAGTACTCTGCAGAGATAGAGCTACCCGTTACCGAGATAACTTCGATATCAGACGTATCTTCTAGCGTAAGGTCAAGACCAAACGGGTCACCTAGGTTTAGGTAAACACCTTCGATATCAGTATCTTGATATGTATCAGAATCGATAGTGATTTTGTATGGACCACCAACGCGCAGACCACGTAGGTTGAACTGACCGCTGTTACCCACGGTAACAACACGAGTTGTACCAGAAGGTAAGTGAGTTACTGTGATTTCAGTACCCGCTGCTGGAGCACCAGTAGGAGTAAGGATACGACCCTCAATACCAGATGAGGTTTCTTGAGCCATTGCTGCTGTGCTTAGTCCAACGGACATGGCAACAGCTAATGCTACACGGCTAAATTTAGTCGATGTTCTCATTGTGTTTCCCTTTGCTAATTTTTAAGTGCTAGCCGATTTGTCATTTTTTCGTTGAACTTATCGCCCAAGGTCCAGTCTTAGTATTGCGCCGTGGTGATATCTTGACTGCTCACTTAACGGTGCGTTCTGACCTGCAAAAAAACGCCAAATGCGAATTCGAGTCTAGTCGGCAATCGCAATTTCAGCTGTACTAAAAATAGACCAGCTGACAAAAACTGCGACGCTCATTTGAATTACGACGAGAATTGTTATGGCAAAGCATTTCATTTTTATTACAACCACACCAAGCCAAGCATCTTGCCGCGTTAAATTTTCGTAAAAAAATTCGCTTGAATTTGCATGCGCTTTTCAGGTAATTCTTATCCAAACGGTCAAGAAATTACTCGGTATGTTGCGAGTGTTACCATTCCCTGATTTGTTGTCAGTAAAAAGTGCTCATCCACATTCAGAGTGAAATATCAAAAAACACGAAATTACATATACTTAAGTTTTAAAAGTAAACTTATTTATTGCATTAAATAAGTTTAACTGTTCAAATTAGGCAATCAGATTAAGATTAAGGAAGGAACAGCTTTGAGCTTTTCTTTGTTGAATAAAAGCTTCGTGCTCTCGATTGTGCTGCTTATTAGTTGCGCAAGTTTTGCTATTGGCTTTTATGCAAAAAAAGAAAATTTTTTTTCTATCCCGCCGCTAATTGAACAAAATTCAGCCTGCAGTAGCCGACTTTCTGATAATCCTGATACCTTCGATGTTTATGTGACCGAAGGTCGAATCGGTAATTTGGTGCTCAATGCATTGTGCGAAAATGAAGTCGTTAAGCGCCAGTACGGCAATGTTAATCTGATTATCGGGCGCAGCGATTACGATACCTTTAGGTATATCAATCACGGCATCGCCGACTTGGCGCTAGTAAAAACCAATATTGTGGACGCGTTTGCTGCGGAACTCACACAAGACTTGAAATCGGTCGCCAGTTATCCCGATTACAGTGCTTATTTCATTGCACTCAAAGAAAAGCCCGAACTAACCAAAGAATACCTTCTTGCCAAACGAATTGGCTTACTGGACTATCCTAGTAGCCGTTCAGGGCATATTGTACCTAAATCCGTTTTACAGTCTTTAGGCCTGAGCAACGAAAACACGACAATAAAGTATTACAATACCCATCGTGAATTAAGAGATATGCTCAGAGCGGGTGAAGTAGACATCATCTCATCGTATTGGGACACGTCAGACGGTGAATCACTATCTAGAAACTATATTACGCCTTTAGAAGAAGGCGTGAGTGGTTCGCGTTGGTATATGAAAAACCCAACGCGCAATAGCGATTTGAAATGCGCGCTTCACAAAATTTTGAAAGACGTCAGTATCCAACATCCTAAACCGTACTATCACAAGCTCAATGTCACTGATAGCTGCGAGGGCGAAGTAAAATCATGAGTACGTTGATCAACCGAAGCGAGCAGTTTAAACACATCGAGCTGACTAATTACGTTCTAGCCGCGCTTGTGTTTGTCATCTTACAGCTTAGTGCAATTGCGGGACAGAGCCTGTCTAGCTATTTCAATCATCAATCCACTGTAGCAGAGATAAAACAGCGCGTTGGCTTAGATACGCCGCACCTCGATTTAGGAAACTCTGCGCTCAACACTGTCATTAACGAAAGCGCCGTTAAGTTTTATCTCGATAAGCTCAACGAGCACCTCATCGAAACGGATGCACATGTCAGAGTGTTGAGTATTCAGGGTGTGACAAGCAACCGAGCGGTGTTTCCTGATTTTTCTGTGACCGAAAATCAATACCTGCTTACTACAGATCAGGATATCAAAGTAGAGCTCGTCCACCTTCCAATTTATAACGACTGGTCGTTTAGTCTCTTTGCTTTGTTCGTGAGCCTCGGTGTATTGCTGATACCCCAAAGCCGTCTGGAGTCGCTAATTGTTACGTCAAAAGCCACAGAACAAGACGAACCGCTTAAGCTGGTTATTGACCTACAAAACAAAACCCTTGCCAGTTCAGTGACTGACATATCGATTTCCTTGCAAAATAAACCTTTGTGTTTCTACGCAGCACTAGTCAACTATTGCATTAGCTACCCCGACGAGCCTCTGCATTTACATAAAGACATCCCTGAAGAATTGGTTGGTCTAGCTAACCGAGTGTTTGCGCGATTGATTGAATTAGGTCACACCAAACGCAAACGTCCGGACTTTAACGCTAATTTAGATAAGACGTTGAGCGAAATAAGGGCAGCTCTTGATGAGGCCTTTGCTTATTCGCCAATTGATAAAGAGAAGTTCTATCCACCACGGGCACAGGGCGAAGGTTCGCGCTCGAGACAACATTCCTACGCGCTTTGTGGTGTCACCAAAGAGGACATTGAATTTATTGGCAGTTAACATTTTTTTAACGGGCTTTTTGTCGATTTAAAATTCCTTTCAAACCCGTATCCCCTCAGCTTTTCTTGACCATTTGGTCAGGCTTGCAGCTTGCGCTACAAAAGCCTTTTGTCGCATTTTCCATTGATTAAGTGCTGTGAAACGCGTATCTTTGCACGATTATTTAGAAAGACAGAAACAGAAGGCTTATGCAATCGCCGCTGATTATTGCTATCTCTGGAGCTTCGGGCTCAGGCAAATCATTATTTACTGAAAACCTGCTCAGCCACTTCTCAGTGCAGGGTAGACCAGTTCAAGTACTGCGTGAGGATCATTACTATCGCGCACAAGATCACCTCCCCATGGCGGCGCGTGAGAAAAACAATTACGACCATCCAAATGCATTTGAGCACGAGTTACTTAAGTCTCACTTAGAAGACTTACGCCAAGGCAAGCCAATTGACTACCCTCATTACTGCTATAAGACGCATACAAGGCTTCCAGAAACAGAGAGACTAGCCCCAGCGCCTGTCATCATTCTTGAAGGGATAATGCTGCTTGCACGCTCAGAATTGCTACCGCTATTTGACGTAAAGATTTTCATCGATACACCTCTTGATATCTGTCTTATGCGAAGAATGATTCGCGATATTAATGAACGCGGCAGAACAATTGAATCTGTGGCGAAACAATACGAAGCGACGGTTAAGCCGATGTACCACCAGTTTATTGAACCGAGCCGGTTCACCGCTGATGTAGTGGTTACACAAGGTGGTAAAAACCAAATCGCTCTGGATGTCATCAAATCACATATCCAACAAGCGCTAATGTAAGGATCACAATATGACGGGTTTACTGGGCATAGTATTACTGCTCGGCATTGCCTATGCGATGTCGTCTGCGCGCGGTGATATTAACTGGCGCACGGTAGGAGGCGCATTTGCACTTCAAGCACTGATAGGTGGGTTCATTCTCTATTTTGAACCTGGCATACAAATGCTGTTGTCGTTGACCAAATTCGTCGGCAGCATCATTGATTACAGTCAAGAAGGGATCAACTTTCTATTTGGTCCAGTAGGCGATAAATCACTAGGCTTTATTTTTGCCTTCAACGTTTTACCCGTCATCATCTTCTTCTCTTCGTTAATTGCAGTGCTGTACCACCTTCACATTATGTCTTGGGTTATCCGTATCATCGGCGGGTTCCTACAGACAGTGTTGCGTACAAGCCGTCCAGAATCGATGTCTGCCGCGGCCAATATCTTTGTTGGACAGACGGAAGCACCGTTAATCGTTCGTCCTTTTATTCCCCATATGACGCGTTCCGAGTTGTTCGCTGTAATGGTGGGCGGTTTGGCTTCCATTGCTGGCTCTGTAATGGCTGGTTATGCAGGCATGGGCGTTGAGCTCAAATACTTATTGGCTGCCAGTTTCATGGCCGCTCCTGGTGGTTTATTGATGGCAAAAATCATGCAACCAGAGGTTCAAGAGCCAAACAATGAGCTAGATCAAGTCAATGCGGACGATAGCAGTTATGCTAACGTATTCGACGCCGCTGCAAGTGGTGCAGCATCAGGTCTACAATTAGCGCTGAATGTCGGCGCAATGCTTCTGGCTTTCGTTGCCCTTATTGCCATGCTGAATGGCCTAATCGGGTGGACCGGCGAGCTATTTGGCTATGAAAATGTGACGTTCCAACAAATTCTTGGCTTCGTTCTCCAACCTTTGGCTTGGGCCATAGGTGTTCCGTGGGAAGATGCGAATTTAGCGGGCAGTTTCATCGGCCAAAAGATGGTCGTGAATGAGTTCGTTGCCTACTTGGATTACGTTAAACACCAAGATCAATTGTCGCCGATTACTCAGGCAATTGTGACCTTTGCGTTGTGTGGATTTGCCAATCTATCATCCATTGCTATTTTAATGGGTGGTATAGGTGCAATGGCACCAACGCGTCGAAAAGAAATTGCTTCGCTAGGTTTGAAAGCTGTCTTCGCTGCTACCCTCTCAAACCTGATGAGCGCAGCCCTGGCCGGGTTCTACCTGTCGCTGGGATAGAGTTGAAGGCCGATTGGCCTTCATTCATTCCTATGCTTCCAGGCTAATAAAAATGCAGCCCCTATAGATGTAACAGGATTGTATATGAAATTAGAAGCCGTAGATTATCAAGCAAGTAACGCGAAAGAGTTGTTTGTTCAATCTTTGCGTGAAACCGGATTTGGTGTTCTGAAAAATCACCCAATTCAGCAAGAAAAAGTACAAGCTATTTACGATACGTGGCAACAGTTCTTCGATAGCGAAGACAAAAACAACTACGTTTACAACAAAGGCACGCAAGATGGTTTTTTCCCGCAAAGTGTGTCTGAAGTAGCAAAAGGCTTTAAAAAGAAAGACATTAAAGAGTATTACCATTTCTACCCTTGGGGACAATGTCCCGACGCTTTACGAGCACAGCTTCAAGACTACTACGACAGTGCAAATGCGCTGGCCGCAGAGTTACTGGGTTGGATTGAAGAATACTCGCCAACCGACGTGAGTGACAAATACAGTGCGCCTTTGTCATCAATGATTGAAAATAGTGACCAAACACTACTTCGCGTACTTCACTATCCACCACTAAGTGGAGAAGAAGAACCCGAAGCTATTCGTGCGGCGGCCCACGAAGATATTAATTTGATCACTATTTTACCTGCCGCCAATGAACCTGGTCTTCAAGTCAAAGGAACCGCTGATGAGTGGTTAGATGTACCTAGCGATTTTGGTAATCTGATCATCAACATCGGGGATATGCTTCAAGAAGCATCTGGACACTACTTCCCATCAACGACACATCGCGTGGTGAATCCTGAGAACTCGGATATGACGAAATCACGAATTTCACTTCCTTTGTTCTTACACCCACGCCCCGATGTTAAGTTGTCTGAGCGCTACACAGCGGAATCTTACTTGCAAGAGCGACTAAGAGAACTAGGTGTAATCTAAACCTAAACGCCGTATAGCAACGTGCATTAAAAAGCCTGCAATTGCAGGCTTTTTTGTCACTTGGCGGTGATTAGTTACGCGATTGCAATGACGACAGTTTCCCGCGATATCGTTCTGCGTCTAATTCATTAGCGTAGCGTTCAGCAAGTGTCAGGTAGCGCTCAGCGCGACTGATATCACCTAGTTCGTAATACGCCTTACCCATACCGAATAACACTTCGTGACGCTTAGCATCGAGTTTGTAAGCCCGTCTATAAAAAACAAGCGCGTCTTCGAGATTACCGGCTTCTAGCGCCTGCTCACCCAAAATAAAGTGATAAAAAGGATTTTCGTGTCGACGGCGTTTGACCATATCGATAATATCGGCGGCCGTCTTTTCATCCCCTGAGAAATGGTATAGTACTGCCATATTTTCCCACGCGGTGAGATTGTCATCATCCAGCGCTAGTGCCACTTTATAAGCTTCTTCTGCTTCAACATAGGCATCGTTCATTCGATACAGAATGCCCAAATTGACCCATGCATCTGACAAGGTTTTATCGGTACTAACCGCGCCTCTAAAATATGCATAAGCTTTGGCATAGTCTTTACGTATTAACGCTTCCGCACCCACGTTGTTATAGAACATCGCGATAACACGTGTTTGACTAATAGTCCTACGTTGGAAATGTTTGCGCATGTTTTGTGGATCGAAGTCGACGTCTAGGTAGTCAGATATCAACTGAATCGACTGGGCATCTTTTGCGCCCAACCGCATGTTGATATGACCGTTAAGCAGGCTAAATCCGTCCCGGCGGGTCCAATATTCAGGAATATCAACTTCGTAGAAATCCGAATCAAATCCCGCGTAATTCGCCATAGCATAGGTCATGATTGAAAGTGAAAGGCAATTAGCCAATTGATTTTCAAAGGTTTCATTTGCCACTGAATTAGCACTATTGAGGTAAGTCAAACCCAAGTCTGCGCGGTCAAAAATTTTTTCGACCAAATTTCGCATATTTTTCGCTGCATGAGGGTTAGTACTGATCGCCTCATCAACAAATGCTCGAGCATCGTCGCCTAAATAAAATATCTTCTCAGGCGATTCTAAACGGTACTTTTTAAACTCTGGAAATAGATCATCGTTAAGGTTGCCTGCAATATCCTCTGACACTTTAATCGTGCTCGCACAGCCAGATAACACCAACAGACCACATGAAACGATTAGCAGGCTAGCGCGACGCCATAGAGTGCGCTGAGATAAACGGGATAGCATAGTCATATTACCTCCTCGACTACGTTGAGGCTTGCTTAAAGTATAGTCTAATACTGTTTTTTTACATAGCCGCAACATTTGAGGTGATTGTCACTATTTCAGGGATTAATCGACGAAATTCACGATTTTTGCTTTACAGCTATCAGCAGATTTGGGCATATTTTATACGACAACATACAAAGGGAATGGCCATGATAACTGTCGTATTCAATCAAAAAGGTGGGGTGGGCAAATCCACCATCAGTACAAATTTAGCGGCTCAAAGCGCGAAGTCCGGCCTGAAAACCTTATTAGTTGACCTTGATACACAAGGTAACAGCACGCATTATGTAGGATTAGATATAAGTGAAGACACACTTACTGTGGCGGATATGTTCAAGCAAGTCGTTGGTTGGTTTAGTACACCCAATAAACCTATCGACTATGTTCAACCTTCGCCTTTTGACAATTTATCTGTTATGCCGTCGTCACCAGCATTATCCGATCTCGAACGGGAATTAGAATCTCGCTACAAGATGTTCAAATTAAGAGACACATTAAAAGAACTCAGCGAGACCTTCGACCACATTTTTATCGATACACCGCCAAACTTTAACTTTTATTCCAAAGCGGCGTTAATCGCAGCCGATGGATTTATTGTGCCGTTCGACTGTGATGATTTCTCGGCCCAAGCTATTCATCGACTTCTCGACAATGCCATGGAATTAAAGGCCGATCACAATGAGAATTTAGCGTTAATGGGTATAGTGATTAATCAGTTCAACTCACAAGCTAAGCTACCAACGTTGCTGATCCAAAATTTAGTCGAACAAGGGTTACCGGTTCTGCAAAATCACTTGAGTGCAACGGTTAAAGTCAAAGAATCCCACTCAGCGCGAACACCTTTGCCCTTTTACTTACCAAAACACAAAATCAGTGGCCAGATTGCCGATTTGTTTAATGAATTAAATCCGTAAAAATAAAAACGCCCACGGCGATAAGCACAAGCCCCGCGAATTGTTCTTGTCTTATCGCCATCGTAGGTGACTGGCTAATCCATTTCCCAATACGATGAGAAAGCGCAATCACTGAAAAATCACTGCAGAATGCGATAAAGCAATAGAGGGCGCCCAATAGCAATAGCTGTGTCGTCAGGTCACCTTGTGATGCATCTGCAAATTGCGGCAAAAAAGCGACAAAAAACAAAACGGTTTTAGGGTTAGAGAGTTCAACCAAGACACTTTGTCTTGCGAGTTTAAGTGGCTTACCTTTTACCGGTGTCTTTAATTCAGGTTTGTGTGCTAGATACATTGCTTTGCAACCGAGATACAGCAGGTAAATTCCGCCAAGTATCTGAATCACGATAACAACTGACGGATACAATGCGACCATCGCGCCAAATCCGAAGGCAGATAAGGCAACGTAAATTAGGCTGCCCACCGCCATACCTAATGAGCACGCTATTCCAGCACGCCAGCCACTGCCTAGCGTGCATGCCATGATATACATGTTGGATGGGCCCGGAGATAGGCAAAGAACAAAGACCGCTACTGAAAACGTCACTAAAGTATCTAAAGGCACCAATGAATCACTAACCATTTGCTAATTTATGGTCTCTAGGCTATCACAATCGTGCGAAAGCAACGAAATTGCCACTTATTTTCAAACCAAAATTGCGCTTTTTTCGGTAAATACTCAACAAGTCAGGTGTTTAAATGGCATCTTTTGTGATCCCGCCTATACTCGAATATGCAAGGAAGGCTATACATTCCTTGTCATTGTGTCCAAGGGCAATAGATAAACAGGGAGTGGTCTCTTGAAATTTCTTAATCGATTTTCAATTCTGCAACTCACCATTGTGGGTGTTGGTATTCTCACCGCCTCTTTGGCGTTTCTGGTGATCAAAGACATCAGTCGCTCGTTTAGTGAGAAAGCCGATGCAGATATTGATATTCAGTTGATCTCACTACTCGATAGTATTGAGAAAATAGCGCACAATCACGCGGTTGAGCGCGGTCTAACAGCAGGATACTTGGGTAACCCTACCCCTGAAGCAAAACAAAAAGTGAATGGCCAACGCGGCAAAGCGGATGCTGCTGTTGATAACATGCGCAGCTTGCTTGACGATGAGTGGCCGGACGAACTCAAAGTCATCGATAAGCTACGGGCGTTGCAAGGCCAGATTGGTCGCAAAGCCATGATTCGCGGCGAAGTCGACCAGACCAATGGTAAAAATGCCTTTACGTATTACAGTCGATTAAATGCCATGGCACTCAACGCTGCAAACGCCCTGATGCTGAGTGTAAACGACCCGGATTCTAAGGAAGATCTGGCCCACGCTTTACTATTTGCCCAATTGAAGGAGCGCATGGGGCAACTTCGCGGCAAGGCTAATGGCGTATTGGCAAGAAGGCAAATCAATGGCGCATTAAAAGAGGAACTTGCGACCTACTTCAATGAAATTAAATACGTCAGTGAAAAGCTCAATTATTCACTAACCGGCGAATTTAAAGACGACTTTCAAACGATTATTAATTCAACGGATACGCAGCGTATCAACCAAATAGCCGAGCAACTGTTGTCAGAGGACACCAACTTTGACACCTTGCCAGCTAGCAGTGAGTGGTTTGGCATGGCAACCGCGCAGATTGGCAAAGTAAAAGGTCTGCTCGACCTCAAATGGGCGAAGATAAAACAAGAATCTGAAGATAAGCGTGCTTATGAAGACAAGATGTTGATGCTAAACGTTTTTCTTGTAACGTTTGTCATTATTACGCTTATCATTATATACCGCACCCTGTTTGCTATTTTGAGCCGTCAACTACAGAAGCTCACTGATAACTTGAACAAAATTGCCGACAATGGTGATTTAACCATTGATGTGTCTCTTCGCTCAGACAATGAGCTTGGGTCGATCTCTCGGTCCGTCAACAAAACTATTTTGGCACTTAAGGACTTGATCAGTGGCCTTGACCAATCAATTGCCGCAAGTTCTCGGTTATCTCAAGAATTAGATACCTCCTCTACTTCCATGCTTCAGGATGCGGGTGAAACGCAACAAAAAGCCATGAGCATTGCCTCCGCCATCGAAGAAATGGCAGCAACGAGTAGCGAAATTGCCAGGTCGTCTATCGAAACCCTTGATGCAAGCAAAGGCTTAGATTCATTGGCAATGGATGCATTAGCAGCCAATGACGATATCCGTAAAGCGATGGAGCAACTACGAGATGACATGCAGGAAGTAGAAGCCAATGCTGGCGCGATGGAACAGCAAGTGTCAGAGATCAGTAGCATACTTGAAACCATAAACACGCTATCTGATCAAACTAACCTGTTGGCGTTGAATGCCGCAATTGAAGCGGCGAGAGCCGGTGAGCACGGACGGGGTTTTGCCGTTGTTGCTGACGAAGTTCGTAAACTGGCGCAAGGCAGTCGTGAGTCGTCGGATAAAATTTCGTCACTTCTGTCGACACTCCAAGAAGCCAGTATCGTCGTGGTCAAAGGGATCAGTAAGAACACCGAAGCAGCGCGTAATTCGGTATCTGTTACCGAGGTGGGAGAAACCACCGCTAAACAGGTACAGCATGCGGCATCCAATGTTGAGCAAATGGCCAATAGTATGTCGGCAGCAGCAGAAGAACAGTCAACAACGGCATCGCAAGTCGCACAAGATATCCTTGGCGTACAAGAAGCCGCATCTCATGAAGTGGATATTGCAAAAGGGTTGAAAGAGCTATCAGATAAAATGCAAGCTAACAACGATGTCTTGCAGCTGACAATGGATAACTTCAAAATCGAGTAACAAAACCAAACGCGGCGCGTCCCTAACTTTAAAGCGGTTGAAAAACTTTTAGCGCGCCCGTGTGCTTTAAATCACTCAACGATAGCTGCCCAGTACTGTCCATTTGATGGCTCTGGGCAAACCACAACTGCAGTGTCGCCATCGCATCATCTAGCGCATTGTGGGCTGGCGCGATAGGTAACCCAAGTCGCTCTCGGCATTTCGCCAGGGTTGCCGCGTCGCGGGTCACCACCTGCTGACTTTTTTCCAGTTGATACAAGGCTAATTTTAGGGTGTCTAGGGTGACAATGGTGGGTAACGACATACCATTGGCGCAGCAAACTCGCTGTAAAACGGCCATATCCAACGCGGTATTGTGAAATACCCATACATGTTGCTCAGCAAGTTTAACTAAGTCCGATAGCGCCTCTTTAATATGACTACCAAGCGCTAAGTCTTCGGCGGTTAACCCATGTATAACAGGGCTTTGAGACAAATCGCCGCTAGCGCGGATAACCTTGTAATAACTCGACGACAGTTCGATACTGCCGCCATGTCCGCCAACCCATCCAATTGACGTCACTTTAGCATGCTTGGGATCGAGAGATGTCAGTTCCAGATCAATCGCCAAAAAAGAGATCTGACTGACTTTTTCACCATCGAATAACGCCGCGATACCCTGGCTGGATACAAATGACGAAGCCAGTTTTGATAGCCAAGCCTGTACCATAGTTAGCTCATGCCCCCTGCAAATTTCATCACCGCCGATTGCTGTGCTCGCTCAATAGCTTTAAATGCAGCTTTAAGTTGGTGCTTTTCTATTGAAGACAACTCACTCATGCTAACGCGATTGTCCGTGACATTTTTAGTAAGCTGGTGTCGCCAGCGCAACCGATTGAGAAACAACCAAATATCTCGCAAATTGTTGGCGTCTTTTTGTGATAAGCCTGAATTTGCGGGCAGCCCCGCTAATCTCGCAAGTGTTGATGGCATCGACAAACCATTGTCCAGCGCATATAGCCTGACTAAGTTGTTTATCAACGCTACGGCTTTAACTTTTAGGTCGATGGCATCTTTTACATCTACATTTTTCTCATAAACGAATTTTTGAAACATGGACAAGGGCACCGATATATCATTGGCATGTCTGGCCAGCGCGGCAAGAAACATTTTCTGTTGCAGCAGAGGCCTACGCGCGGCCTGCATTTTCCTAAACAAAGCCGCATCGCCAGCAGCTGCCCTTGCATCAAGATATATATTAAAATGCATGATGGCTTGACTCGTGGGCGCGTTGACCCAACTTTTTGCCTCGGAAACGGCCTGCTCCAAAGATAACCTTAGCGCAGGATTAGATGCCATGATATTCCCAGGGCAAAGCTTGATACCGCATTTGTTCAATCCCTGACACACGTAATCTGCCATCTCGGCGAAATACACACCTTCAATCTCGTTAGGGGTACGCGCCAACAATAAACCATTATCCTGGTCTGAACCCATGGTCTGATCTTCGCGAGCTTGCGACCCATACACTATCCAACAATACGCAAAAGGGGCTTCACCATGTTGCTGTTGGAAAAAGGTGATCAACTTTCGAGTCATGATGTCGGTCGCTTGAGACAGCACTTTCCCCGCGATATCGAAATCGCCGGGACGTTTGGCATGAGTTGCAAAATAATGCGGGATTTGCCAAGCGGCGTTGGCCAGCTCGTAGAGGTTTTTAGCCTTCGACAACTCACCAATCACATACAGTACATTCCCCTTTTGCTGCCGAACGATGTCGGAGGTCGTAATCATGCCGACGGGTTGACGTGATGCACGATCGATAACAGGTAAGTGATGGATATTTCTTTCACTCATCACAGCTATGGCGTCAAACAAGGTTTTGTTTTGCGTAATCATCGCCGGATTCGTTGTCATGATGTTGCTGACCGGATCTTCGGTATCCACTCCAGACGCAACAACGCGACTGCGTAAGTCTCTATCAGTCACTATGCCTTTGAGTAACCCCTCTTGCGTAATTAACAATGACGATACGCGTTGCTCTGTCATGATCTGCGCCGCGTCTATAATGCTAATGTGATGCTCGGCGGAAACGGGCACTCGACTAGGGAGTTCATCCAGTGCCTTATAAAGCCACATGGAATTAGAATCCGACACCGCCTGATTTTGTAGTGCATCGGCCTTGGTGCTTTGAAAAAAATTACTCACTGCAGGAATAGACAGCAAAGACGTAAACGCAGCGGCTTCAAAACAATACACTAGGCCAGGTTCATCAATGGTAATGCTCAGAGGGTAGTCTAGATTGTCGAGAATACTGTGGTATCCAAAATAATCGCCCTCACTCAAATGTCGCTGCGCATTATCTGAATCCTTGACTGACAACTGCCCACTGTTAATGAGAAATAATCGTCCCTTGTTCTGGGCCAACAGCGTTGTTTGATGCTCGGGTGTGAGATAGATCAGATTAGCTTTGCTCGCCAGCTGCTGCAGTTGCATGTCATCTAATACATCAAAAGGTGCAGACGTTTTGAGAAAGTCTATGACTTGTTGAGGTGCTACCGTCATCGCAATATCCTTCCATCTCTTTTCCAGTCCAGCGTAAAACAAGTTTGCCTGTCAGTTTATGCGCCAGATCAGGTTACGTAGAATTATACCAATCTGCATAGATAAATAGCTGACTTAAAGCACACTAGACCTCTGGCGCTAAGCACAGCTTTACAACAATGTTTACAGCCTAGTAAAAGTATCCGCCACCACGATAAAGGACTATATATTTTGCGGTTAGGCGCGGACTTCAAGCGATAGTTTATCTAAGCAAAATGGCACTATTGGTAAACAAAAAAGGCCCACTCTAACGAGTGAGCCTGTTTCGTTTTATAGCGAACTAGTGAGCAGACGCTTCACCTGCTCCTTTGGGATAACGGATATCTTCTACTAACTGCTGGATTTCAGCAGGGGCTTCATCAGTCATTTTGAAGACCGCGAAAGCAACGAGGAAGTTAACCATCATACCGAGTGTTCCTATACCCTCAGGTGAAATACCAAACCACCAGTTTGCAGGAACATTTGCCGCTGGGTTCACAAACTTGAAGTAAATGATATAGGCGGCAGTGAAGGCAATTCCTGACACCATTCCGGCTATCGCACCTTTATCATTCATACGTTTACTGAAAATACCCATGATAATCGCAGGGAAGAAGCTCGATGCCGCCAGTCCAAAGGCAAAGGCCACCACCTGTGCGACAAAGCCGGGCGGATTGATACCAAAGTAGCCTGCAATCATTATCGCGACCCCTGCAGCCAGTCGAGCGTAGAACAGCTCCGCTTTATCCGAAATATTGGGGGCGAAGTTTCGCTTCAATAGGTCATGAGAGACCGAGGTCGAAATAACCAACAACAAACCTGCTGATGTTGATAACGCCGCTGCCACACCACCCGCTGCAACCAATGCAATGACCCAAGCCGGTAGATTCGCGATTTCAGGGTTAGCAAGTACCATGATGTCACGGTCCACTTTCATCTCATTGCGGTCATCACCAGCATAGAACATTTTGCCATCGCCATTTTTATCATCCCATGAAATTAGCCCGGTTTTTTCCCAGTTCTTAATCCATGTTGGCGCTTCAGCATACGATGTACCTGTCATTTCAGAGCCGTTGATCGTCTCAATCATGTTAGTACGTGCAAACGCTGCGAGTGATGGCGCTGTGGTATAAAGAATGGCAATAAAGGCCAATGCCCAACCCGCACTCTTACGCGCATCACGTACTTTTGGAACGGTAAAGAAGCGCACGATAACGTGTGGAAGACCAGCTGTACCTACCATCAAAGCAAATGTAATGAAGAATACATCTATCATGCTCTTAGTGCCGTCAGTATATTGGGTAAACCCAAGCTCGACGGAGAGTTGATCGAGTTTCGCCAGCATATGCATACCGGAGCCATCAGCCAAGGTGGCACCAAAACCCGTCTGAGGAAGGATATGGCCCGTTACCATCATTGAAATGAATACAGCGGGGACAAGGTAAGCAAATATTAGTACGCAGTACTGAGCGACCTGAGTATAGGTGATCCCCTTCATACCACCGAGAACGGTGTAGAAGAACACAATACCCATACCAATTACAACGCCAGTCACAATGTCGACTTCTAAGAAGCGGCTGAATACGACGCCGACACCACGCATCTGACCTGCAACATAAGTGAAACACACGAAAATTGCGCAGAATACTGCCACCGTGCGAGCAGTTTGTGAATAATAGCGATCGCCAATAAAATCAGGAACCGTGAACTTACCGAATTTTCTTAAGTAAGGGGCTAAACACAGCGCAAGCAGAACATAACCCCCTGTCCATCCCATCAAGTAGACAGCGCCGTCGTATCCCATGAATGAAATAAGACCCGCCATTGAGATAAATGACGCCGCAGACATCCAATCGGCCGCTGTCGCCATACCATTCATCACAGGAGGAACACCACCACCGGCAACATAAAAGTCGGTAGTTGACCCAGCTCTTGCCCAGATAGCAATGCCGATATACAGTGCAAATGAGGCACCGACAATAATGAAAGTCAATAATTGAACATCCATGACATTACTCCTCGTCTACGCCGTATTTTTTATCTAAGGCATTCATTTTCGCCATGTAGACGAAGATCAGTGCCACGAACACATAAATTGAGCCTTGCTGTGCAAACCAGAAGCCCAATTTAAACCCAAAGAATTGAATTTCATTTAGTACATCGACCAGTAATATGCCCGCGCCAAACGATACAACGAACCACACAACCAGCAGCTTACCGAGAAGGGAGAGGTTCTCCTTCCAGTATGCTGACTTGTCGTCTTCACTCTTAAAAGCCATCTTTTCGCCCTCTTGTAAGGTTAACTTGATGTTTTATTTTTACATTTTCCTAACGGGGAGATTTTCGCGTAACTCCACCATGCTTTCGCTTCTACTCTCGTTGGCAAATTCACGCAAAAACCCCACCAATAGAAGCATTGGTAATACTCTAGACCCGCAATCGCATTCTACAAATGAGACCATGGTCGTAGGTCGGTTTAGAGAGTTGTGGTTATAATGACGACAGGATTGTTAAAATGTTGTTAGGAAAAGAGATGGCATTCGGTTGGGTCAGTTTAGCTGTTATCTATCTACTAGGGCTGTTCTATATCGCCAGTTGGGGAGATAAAAATTCACCTAAAGCAAGGCGAATCACCTCTCACCCAATCATATATTCTCTCGCGCTTGCCATTTATTGTACCGCGTGGACATTTTTTGGGTCGGTTGGACAGGCCACTCGGGATACTTGGGTGTACTTGCCAATATTATTCGGTCCGATTTTGGTGTATTTATTTGGCTATCGCTTTATCTACAAAATGACGCTAGTCAGTAAGAAGCAACACATCAATACCATTTCCGATTTTATCGCATCTCGATATGGGAAACGCCAGCCAGTTGCCTTGCTGGTTACGATCATCGCGTTATTGGCAACGATTCCGTATATCGCCTTACAGCTTAAAGCAATTGGCTCAACTTTCAGTCTGCTTACCAACCGCGAAAACAGCGAGTTGATTATTTTTATGGCGACGGGATTTATCGCGCTCTTCGCCATTTACTTCGGTACAAAACAAACTGATGTCACCGAGTATCGCCGAGGTTTGATGCTGGCCATCGCCTTTGAATCCATTATTAAACTGCTCGCCCTCGTGCTCGTCGCGTTTGTCGCGTATTCCGCCTGGAATGGCGTTGAGTCTGGTGACATCCTAGCAAAATTCAAAACCCATGAAGCGTTTTCGCAATTTAGTTCGATGACCTTTATCGCTCAAACCATCATGGCCGCAGCAGCCGTTGTGTGTTTGCCAAGACAATTTCACGTAGCGATTGTCGATAATCTCAGTCTAGGGCATTTGAAAACCGCTCGCTGGGTGTTCCCCCTTTACTTGGCACTCATTGCCTTCGTGATCCCCGTCATTTCCGCTGGTGGCGACGCAATATTCGAAGGCCAAGGAATAGAGCCCGACACTTATGTTCTCTCGCTCGCGATTTTTTCCGAGTCTGTGTTATTGCAAGTCATTGTGTTTATCGGCGGGCTCTCTGCCGCCACCGCAATGATCATTGTCGCGACCTTAACCCTCAGTACTATGTTAACCAACGACGTCATCTTACCGAGATTGTTCGTGCGCAGTAGTCACGATGCGGTCCACAGTGATATCAGTCAACACATACGCTTGATACGCCGCTTTGTGATTGGTTTTATTCTGTTACTGGCCTTTACCTATCATCATCAGATGACCAATAGTAGCTCACTGCACTCTATTGGACTCATCGCCTTCTCACTTGTGATTCAATTACTTCCGGGGATTATTGGCGGGCTATACTGGAAAAAGGGCCATGCCCATGGTGTCTATGCCGGTTTATTAGTGGGGCTTATGTCTTGGGTACTTTGGCTAGTTTTGCCCGTTATCAACGAGAGTCAATCACTCGCTAGTCAAAATGAAGTGCTCAGCCAAGGAGCAATGATAAGTCTTGCTGCCAACGCCGCTGCTTATATTCTGTTCTCGAGCTTTGCCGCACCTAGGCTCATTGACCGTATTCAAGCCGAGGCATTTGTCTCACCGGCAGATGTGCGCAATGGGTTTATCAAAAAACATAACCTCGATGTCACTAATGCCGACTTAATCACCATGCTATCAACATTTATGGGTGGTGGACGATGTGAGCAATTAATTGGCGAGTATCAATCTTTGAATAATTGCCACATTGATCACAATAGTAATCCTGATCAACCCTTCCTCGCTTTTTGTGAACGGGCATTGGGTGGCGTCATAGGTGCGGCGAGTGCAAAGGCGCTAATTGACAGTATTCTCAGAGGCAAGAAGTTAGATTTTACGGAGGTAATCAACTTCTTTGACGACACAACACAGGCCATGCAGTTCAACATGTCTGCATTGCTGACATCCCTTGAAAACATGGATCAAGGTATCAGTGTCGTCGACAAGCATCTTAATCTTGTGGCGTGGAACAAACAGTACGCAGCGATTTACAACTTCCCTGAGGGAATGCTAACCGTCGGTACACCAATAGAAAATCTGATTCGCTATAACGCAGAGCGCGGTGAGTTTGGCGCGGGTGATGTCGAAAGCCAGATTGAACGTAGACTCGAGCATCTCAAATCAGGAACGCCTCATAGATTCACTCGGCAACGCAGCGATGGCCGTGTCATTGAAATGGTAGGTAACCCCTTACCGGGTGGTGGCTTCGTCACCAGTTTCAACGACATCACAGGTCATGTTGAGATCCAGCAAGCATTAGAAGAGTCCAATATTGATCTCGAGCACCGGATCAAAAAGCGCACGGAAGAAGTCCATTCGATCAACGCCGAGCTTCGCCTTGAAATCGAACGCCGCTCAGAGGCAGAAAAGGAACTGATTCGTGCTCGCAAAGCCGCAGAAGATGCCAATGCGTCAAAAACGCGCTTTTTGGCGCTGGCAAGTCACGATGTACTGCAGCCCCTTAACGCGGCCAAGCTTTACGTTAGTGCGTTGCAAGAACACGAGTCTGGTTTGGACGAGAATACCAAAGATATTGTGACTAAACTCAATAGCAGTGTGAATGCCAGTGAAGCGATAATTGGCGCCTTACTAGATATTGCTCGGCTCGATCAAGGCGATCTCAAGCCCAACCCTGAACCCATAAACATGCGAGAATTACTGTCGCCATTAGTAGACGAAATGCGCATGCGTGCACACGAGAAAGGATTACAGTTGAAAGCCGCTATCCAGCCTTGTTGGGCGGTGGCAGATAGCACATTTTTATACCGAATTGTACAAAACTTGGTGTCAAATGCTGTTAAATACACCGAAAAAGGCAAAGTACTACTTACCGTAAGAAAACAGGGAAGTCGGGTGCTGGTAAATGTCTATGACACAGGTATTGGGGTTTCTGCTGAGCAGCAAGCACTCATATTCAGTGACTTCTATCGGACAAACGAAAGTAAAGAGCACGGCGTAGGTTTGGGGCTAGGCGTAGTGAGACGACTTACGCATCAAATGAACAGCCGAATTAATGTTTCCTCAACGGTAGGTAAAGGTAGCTGCTTTTCACTCACCCTTCCATTGTCATTAGTGCAGCAGGCCAAAGTCAGCATACCAACGAATAAGCACAACACCTTTAAAGGGCTTCGCGTACTGTGTGTTGATGATCAACAAGAAAACCTCGACGCCATGCAAACGCTATTGACTCGTTGGGGGGTAAAAGTGGTGTTAGCCGACAATTGGGAAGATGGGATCAAGCAAGCCGATATCTTCTCCCCTCAAATTCTACTGATGGACTATCAGCTGGGTGACGACAGAGACGGGTTATCTTTGATCAAGGCGATAAGAGCACACCTCGATGTCACCTTACCCGCGGCCTTAATCACCGCCGCTCAAGAAGAGAGTTTAGAAGCCAAATGCAAGGCAAATGGCGTGAGCTACCTAAATAAACCGTTAAAACCCGCCAAGTTACGTGCGCTACTGCAAAGTATGACCCGGCATATCAAAGAGGCGAATTTGTGATCGACGCGCTTTTAGGCGACATCCCAATAGGCGGTGTTTTCTCCCCATTTTTCAGTCAAGAACTCGATGAAAACCCTGACTTTTTGAGGCAGGTGTTTTCGTTCAGGGTACATTGCATAAACCGCGTGTTTGGGTAATGCATACGAGTTCAAGATAGGGACTAGCTCCCCTGACTGCAAATAAGGCGCAACAATGAATGTCGGCATTTGAGCAATACCAATTCCGTCGAGCAACGCTTGTGCAATCGCGTCACTATTGTTAACAACGAAGTTACCTCTAGGCCGAACCTTATAGGTCTGCCGGTGCTTGGTAAACGTCCACTCGACACCAGCTTGAAACAAGCTGTAGTACAGGCAATTATGTGTTTCTAACGCTTGCGGGTCCTCAGGCATCCCCATTTTTTCTAGGTAACGTGGCGATGCACAAAGCACACTCGGACAATCCACCATGCGCTTAGCAATCAAAGAAGAATCTTGAAGCTTACCTATACGTATCCCTATATCAAACCCACCTTCGGCCAAACTAATCAGATCATCATTCATGTTGAGCGTGACATCGATTTCGGGAAATCGTGTGAAAAACTCGGATAAAAACGGTACGAGATGTAACCTAGAAAACGTCATTGGGGCGCTGATCTTAAGGGTGCCTTTAGGGCTTTCTTGTAGATCAGAAATCGCGGCGAACCCCTCTGATGCAAGGTCTATGGCGTTACGAGCATAATCGGCAAGCCGCTCGCCCGCTTCGGTTAACTGCATAGTGCGTGTTGTTCGCGTAAACAGCTTCACGCCAAGTGTATCTTCTAATCCCACTATGCGCTTGCTAACAGCAGACTTGGTGATGTTTAATTTTTGCGCCGCAGCTGAGAAATTACCATGCTCGACCACGGCGACAAACGCTGGCAAAGCAGCGTAACCACTCTCCATATTGTCAACTTTTACTATTAAATGTTATTCCATATAAGGCATTAAATACCAAAAGAACTCAATGTAAAGTCAATAACACGATTTATATGGAGTTCTCACATGTTTAGTTTTAGCAAATATTCCTTATTAGCACTTTTCGCGGGCGGTCTACTAGCTGTGATGATTGATATAAATAGTGCATTAGCAGTTCACTCCACACCATTGGAGACGTCATGGTTGGCACATGGAATCGGAGCAATTGTCGCTTATGTGATCGCGTGCGTTTGCCTTCCCATCAGCAAAAGCACAGCCTCGAAGGCAACCGAATATCAACCCCGAGTACCTCGCTATTTATATTTAGGTGGTGTGGCTGGCGCGTTTACCGTGGTATTGGCCTCCGTTAGTGTCAATAGCCAAATGGGGTTAGCCGGCACATTAGCGCTAGCACTCGCAGGGCAGTTACTCACAACCATGATGTGTGAACATTTTGGCTGGTTGGGCGTACCTAAAAAGTCCATTTCTTCGGTCAATAGTTTGCCACTGCTCTTAGTGGTATTGGGCGCACTCTTGATCATCGTTGGGAGAGCGTAACATGCTACTTCTCGTATTTGTCGCCCTGATTAATGGTACTTGTATTGCACTGAGCCGAATTTTAAACGGGCGATTGAGCACCTATAAGGGCGTTTTTCGTGCGTCATTCACTAATCACGTCGTTGGGTTTGCCGTGTTGTCTCTACTCGTTTTGATAACATCGAGTCAACTTGAACTTACGGCATCAGATCACCATGTCGACTGGTGGCTCTATATGGGCGGTGCAATCGGTGCCATCTATGTTGCCCTCAACAGTTATCTAATGACCAATCTTGGAGCAACAACAACCATGACGCTCGTCATAAGCGGACAAATGCTAGTGGGCATTGCTATTGACTATACATCGACGGCTAATGGCCCACTCTGGATCCGATTATTAGGGGCAATCATCATTGTCACAGGGATTTTTATCGCAGCACACTATCAAGTCCGACATTCGACGAACGAGAACTAGGACGCCGGCGGCTCTAATTCTAATTGAGACGCAATCAATACCGCTTGAGTACGGTTATTTATGCCCAACTTTTTAAAAATAGCCGTAACATGGGCTTTTACTGTTGCCTCAGCAATATCGAGGTTGTAGCCAATTTGTTTGTTCAACAGGCCATCACGCATATAACACAGTACTTTGTATTGTGAGGGTGTAAGACTGGACACTTTGTCTGCCAGTTGGGAAAACGCCTCGTCGACTTCCTCGATATGATCACTGATGTTATCAGGTAACCAAATATCACCATCTAATATGGCTTGTACTGCATTGGCGATATCACCGGAACTTGCCGTTTTAGGAATAAACCCTAGAGCGCCTACACCCACGATTTTAGAAATAATGGTGGCATCTTCCGTTCCAGAGACGACGGCGACAGGTAAGTCTGGATATAGCTTGCGGATGTGCAACAACCCAAACAGATCATTGCTCCCAGGCATATGAAGGTCGAGTAGTAAAAGGTCAACATCCTCATTTTCAAGGATATTGACCGTGGTATTGAGATCGCCGGCCTCGCGTAGCACGAGGTCGGGCAAGGAGAGCGATAACGCACCTCTTAGCGCATCACGATATAAAGGGTGATCGTCGGCAATCAGTAGCGTTATCATTGGTACTCCATGTTATTTGTTTAAGCGCTCCTCAATCAGTGTATCAACTACTGACGGGTCCGCCAATGTAGAGGTATCACCCAATTGAGCATGTTCATTAGCCGCTATCTTACGCAAGATACGTCGCATAATTTTGCCTGAGCGCGTTTTTGGTAGGCCCTTAGACCACTGAATTAAATCCGGTGACGCAATTGGGCTTAACTCAGTACGCACCCAAGAGCGCAATTCCTTAGTCAATGCCTCATCGGCTTCCACACCTTCATTTGGCGTCACATAAACGTAGATCCCCTGCCCTTTGATATCGTGTGGATAGCCGACAACCGCGGCTTCAGCGACCAGTGGATGAGCCACTAACGCACTCTCTATTTCTGCTGTACCCAAGCGATGCCCCGACACATTTAACACATCATCTACACGACCGGTAATCCAGAAGTAATCATCTTCGTCGCGACGCGCACCATCTCCGGTGAAGTAGACGCCTTCATATGCAGAGAAGTAAGTATTGATAAACCGTTCGTGGTCGCCATACACGGTTCTCGCCTGACTGGGCCAGCTTTCTTTGATCACGAGATTACCCTCGGTCGCGCCCTCAAGCTCGTTCCCTTCGGCATCAAACAATGCGGGCTGGATACCAAACAGAGGACGACTTGCAGAGCCGGGTTTGAGCTCCGTTACCGTTGGCAGAGGTAATATCATCATCCCGCCAGTTTCCGTTTGCCACCACGTGTCCATAATGGGACAGCGGCTCTCGCCAATCACCCGATAGTACCACTCCCATGCCTCAGGGTTGATTGGCTCTCCTACTGAACCGAGCAACCGCAATGAGGATAAATCGCAACCTTCTACAGGTTTTTCGCCATGCGCCATCAAGGCACGAATTGCCGTTGGCGCAGTGTACAGACTATTGACGTTGTACTTTTCGACAACCTGAGCAATACGCCTAACGTCTGGATACGTTGGCACACCCTCAAAGAAAACTTGGGTAGCGCCATTGACCAAAGGACCATACACCATGTAACTATGGCCCGTAATCCAACCCACGTCAGCCGTACACCAGTAAACATCATCTGGCCGATAATCAAAGGCATATTTAAATGTCATCGAGCTGTACAACAAATACCCCCCCGTGGTGTGTACCACACCTTTGGGTTTACCCGTTGACCCTGATGTATAAAGAATAAACAGTGGGTCTTCAGCGTTCATCACTGTGGGTTCGCATTGTGCCGAACAGTCTTCGATCAGTTCGTCCCACCATACATCGACATCAGCATTCCAATTAACGTCACCACCTGTGAGTTTTAATACAATAGCGTTGGTAATGGATGGGCATGCATTGTCAGCAAGTGCAGCGTCAACATTGGCTTTCAATGGCACGGCGCGCCCTCCTCTGCGCCCTTCATCGCTGGTAATGACGACTTTGGCTTCACTATCGTTAATACGGTCGGCGATGGCGTTGGGAGAAAAGCCACCAAAAATAACAGAATGAACCGCACCGATGCGGGCACACGCGAGCATTGCATAAGCAGCATGAGGTACCATTGGCATATATATCGCCACGCGGTCACCTTTTTCGACGCCCAATTTTTTTAGACCATTGGCCAGCTTGCACACTTCGTAGTGCAATTCTTGGTAGGAAACGGTTTCGCTGTCTTCGGGTGAGTCACCTTCCCAGAAGAGTGCCGTTTTCTTTGCATTGTCGGCTAAATGTCGGTCGATACAATTGTAGCTGGCATTCAATTCACCGTCTTCAAACCATTTTATCGACACGTCATCTTTCGAAAAATGGGTGTTCTTCACTATCGTTGGTGCCGTGTACCAATCAAGTGAACTCGCGTGTTCGCCCCAAAACCCATCAGGATCATCAATAGACTGCTGATACATAGCCTGATACAACTCAGGGGTAAGGTGTGAGCCTGCTTTTAATTGCTCTGGTACCGGATACTTTGTCGTGGCAGTCATGGCGTTCGTCTCCAATCTTGGTTGATTCTTTCAAAATGTGATATCAACACTTTAGTTCCTAATAAATAAAGCAAAATGAGACTTTGGTCTTATCGAAAATTTCTGTAAGACTTTGGTCTTATAGACCATCCGCTTATTTGCAATTTTTCACACATCGGCCAAATTATGACCGTTAACTAAATATTTACACAATATTAACCAATGGGACTCGAAACGGAAACTATCATGAAAAATATTCTAAGAAAATCAAAACTGGCTGCGAGTATTGCGCTCGTTTCGGTCGGTGCCATCAGCATGAATGCGCAAGCGAATACCGACGTTAAATTGACTGGCTACGTAAAGGTAGATGCGTTGGCCAGTAGCTATTCAGACGGTTCACTTGGGTCAGGTAGCCTAGGCAGAGACTTCTACATTCCATCATTGACGCCAGTCTCAGGCTCGGATGAAGGCACACAATTTGATTCTCATGCAAGACAATCGAGATTCCGTATTACGTCCAACACAGACACCGAAGAAGGTGACAAAATCACCGGTGTGTTGGAATTTGACTTTTTGGTCACACCTGACGGTAACGAACGTATTAGTAACTCCTATACGGTTCGTATGCGTCACGCTTTCTTAAAGTATCAAAACTGGCTTGTCGGTCAAACGTGGACAACCTTCATGGATGTGTCCATCTTGCCTGAATCCGTAGATTTCATCGGGGTAACTGACGGTATAACGTTCGCCCGCCAAGTCATGGTTCGATACACGAATGGTGGGTTTGAGTTTGCTCTAGAAAACCCAGAGAGTACGATTACCCCCTTTGGTGGTGGTGGCCGTATTGTCACTGATGACAACTCCACACCTGACGTCGTCGTCGCCTATAAAATGAAAGGCGATTGGGGCCATGTCAGAGTGGCGGGGTTATACCACCAACTCGCTTATGACGATGGTGCGAATATTGATGAAACAGAAGCGGGTTTCGGCTTAACCCTGACCAGTAAGGTCAAGGTCGGGGCGAAAGACGATATTCGCATGTCATTCTTCACGGGTACGGGCCTTGGCCGTTACGCCGCACTGAACGCTGCTAATGGGGGCGTGTTGACTGAAACGGGACAAATTGAAGCCATTGATAGCTATGGTTACTCAATTGCCTACCGTCACGTTTGGAATGACAAGACGCGGAGCAGTGTTATGTTCTCGGCGTTTAACGCAGATAATGATATCGCGTTAACAGGGGGGAGCGTGACGGAGAGCTCTTACAGTACACGAGCGAATATTCTCTACTCTCCAACCAAAGCGATTACGCTTGGCGCCGAATACACCTTTGCCAAACGCGAAGTGGAATCAGGTTTGGAAGGTGACATGAACCGTCTCCAGTTTTCCGCAAAATACGCTTTCTAAATAAGCGTTTACCTTCTGGCCTGCCTTTCCCAACGCAGGCCTTTTTTATGTCTGTAAAACATCAATCTACAAGCTATCTGCCGCGATAAGCGTTAAACTATTCAGGTTAGTTCACTTTTCCATTAGGAGTCACTGATGACACGTTTTGTCGCGTGCGTTGCTATCGCTTTTCTTACTGCTTGTAGTGAGCAGCCTACTCCAGAAAAAGAAAATATCCGTCCGATTGATTGGGTTCAAGTGCAAGCCAAACCCATAGAGCAAGTCAGGCGGCTTGCTGGTACCGTTGAACCTGTGGAAACCGCTAATCTAAGTTTTTTGGTCGGAGGTAAAGTCGCTTCCGTAGACGTAGTATTGGGGCAAGAAGTCAGCGTCGGACAACCCCTCGCTAAACTTGATCAACGCAGTTTTTCTTTGAATTACCAAACAGCTGAAGCGCAGCTACAACAGGCTAATGCGACCTTCCAAGAAGCGCAGAACGAATACAATCGATACGCTGAACTGGTCAAAGAAGGCGTGGTATCACAATCTGGCTTTGACAACGCAAAAGCGGCTTACGAGTCAGCATTGAGTGCCCGAAATGTTGCCCAAAGTCGTCTTGATTTGTCATTAAAAGACATCCAAGACAGTACGTTGCAAGCCCCATACGAAGGTGTGATAACGCGTCGCATGGTCGAGCCATCACAACAAATCTCACCAGGCCAAACCGTTTTTGAAATTGAAGGGCAAGATGGTTTAGAAGTACAGATTTCGGTACCTGAAACCCTCATTCAGATGATCAGTGTTGGTACTGTCCTCCCGATTCATTTCCCTGCGCTGCCGGGTGAAACTCTTGATGGTATTGTCTCAGAAGTCGGCGTAAGAGCAGAAACAGCTAATGCATTTCCCGTGACTTTGGTGCTGGCTAACTCGCCAGCTCAGTTGCGTGCTGGAATGACAGCAGAAGTCGACGTCAGCTATCAGGGTCAAGGCCGCACGGGTTACTCAGGCAATGCCGTGCTTATCCCATTGTCAGCAGTGGGTGCCGACATCGGCCAAGGCGGTTATGTCTTTGTTTATGATGCAGACCAAGGCATTGTTAAACGCACGCCGATTCAAACGGAAAACCTACTTGATAACAAGCTTTACGTGTCAAGTGGCATTGAACCGGACGACATTATAGCCGTGGCTGGCGTAAGCTTTTTGCGGGACGGCCAAAAGGTGACCTTGCTAGAAAAAAACGTAAAGCTGTTCAACTAGGTCATCGTGCATATGAATTTAACTGAACTTGCGTTTACCTATCGTCGCACCTTGTTGATGGCAGTTGGATTACTGCTGATTAACGGGATTTTTGCTTATTTCACTCTACCGGCTCGCGAAGATCCGAGTATCACTATCCGCGAAGCCACAGTAGTGACAAGTTATCCAGGTATGTCTGCAGAGCGGGTTGAGTTGCTTATTACCAAAACCCTTGAAGAAGAAATCCGGCAATTACCTGAAATTGAAACCATGCGCTCAACCTCGTCAACAGGGTTGTCTGTCATTCATGTCGAGATATACGACCGCTACTTTAACTTAGACAATATATGGCAAAGACTGCGCGACCGAGTGCAAGAAGCCCAGTCTTCCTTGCCAAGCGGCACCTACCCTTCTCAGATTAACGACACAGTCGGCGATGTATCTGTTATTACGTTGGCCTTAACAGCAGATGGCTTCTCCCATGGTCAAATGTTCGATAAAGCTAAGCACATCCGAGATACCTTATATGGTGTGGCAGGGACCAAGAAAATCGAACTGGTCGGTGTACAAGATGAACGCATTTTTCTTGAAGCGTCCAACGCTAAGCTGGCCAATCTGGGTATCTCTCCAGCCAGCTTGACGGCGGAATTGCGCAATCAAAACATTATTAGCTCTGGTGGTCTCCTGGATACAGGCGCAAAGTCGTTTATTATTGAACCAACGGGCAACTTCGATTCTGTCGAGGACATTGGTAATACTTACATCCGGCTGGCCAATCAAACCGACTACATTGCACTGAAAGATATCGTCGAGATTCGCCGGGATTATATCGACCCACCTAAGCAACCCGCCTATTTTAATGGCGAACAAGCAATCGTGATCACAATTGCGATGCTGCCAGAATACAATATATTGGAATACGCGCCACGCGTTATGGCCGAAGTCAACGCCCTCCAGCAAAGTCTGCCCATCGGCTATCAAGTCAATGTCGCAACCTTTCAGGCCGAACAGGTCCAAAAAACCATCGATGGCGTCACCGCTAATGTCTTGCAAACACTGTCGATTGTATTGGTTGTCGTCATCCTGTTTTTGGGCGTGCGGACTGGGCTTATTGTTGGCACGATTGTTCCTTTTGTGATGCTAGCGACCCTATCCATTATGCAGTTTATGGATATCAAATTGGAACGTATGAGTTTGGCGACGTTAATTATCGCCCTCGGCCTTCTCGTCGATAATGGCATTGTGATCGCGGAAGAGTTCAAAAAGCGTTTAGAGCAGGGGCAAGAACGCTATAAAGCCATGTTGCAAAGCGGCAAAGAGCTTGCTCTGCCGCTACTAAGCTCGTCTGCCACCACCATTTTATTCTTTATGCCATTGATGCTTGCAGAGCATGTTGCGGGGGAATACACACGTTCCGTCTCTTTGGTCATATTGATCACCTTGATGACAAGCTGGGTATTGGCGCTATGTGTTACGCCAATCTTTTGTTACTACTTCATCAAAGTCGATAATGTGGTTGAAGACGAATATAGCGGACGATTCTATCGTTTGTATCAAGGCCTACTACACGTTTTGCTGAGAAGAAAATCACTGTATGGGCTTGGAATCATTGCCGCCTTTATCCTTGCTATTATGTCGATGTCATTTGTCGCCAAACAGTTCTTCCCAGACTCAGATAGAACCCAAGTACTTGTTTATGTAGATTTACCCAATGGCAGTTCACAGCAACAAACAGACCGTCAAGTCAAAGATATGATGGCTTGGTTTAACGACAAAAACCGGTTTCCATTTATCGAAAGTTACTCGGCCTATGTTGGTTTTGGTGGTCCTAGGTTTGTTTTATCACTGACCCCTGTTGATCCCGCCGATAACAAAGCCTTTATGGTGTTGAACGTGGCCCCCAATACCGATACGTCTTCATTAATACTAGAACTCGACAGAGATCTCGAAGCCAAATTTCCGAATATCAATGTGAGAGTCAATAAGATGTTCCTTGGTCCATCTGATTCCAATACCATCAGTATTCAAATAAAAGGGCCAGATAAAGACGTGATCTTCCAGAAATCACAGGAGGTCATGGCCTTGTTACACGATGTACCCAATACATTGGATATTCGCTCTGATTGGGAAAATCGAGTCGTCAAAGTGATTGTTGATGTTGACCAACAACGGGCTAGGCGTGCAGGTATCACATCCAGCGATATCGCCTCGTCACTACAGAGCTATTTTGAAGGGGCCATCATCACAGAATTCCGCGAACAAGATGACATCATTCCCATTATCTTCCGAGCAAATGAAAAAGAGCGTCACAATTTAGACCGCTTGCGTTCAATGAGTGTGTATTCTTCAGCAACGGGTAATGCGATTCCCTTGTTTCAGGTTGCAGAATTTTTGCCACTTAACCAATACGGCATTATTCAGCGCGAGGACCTGTTCAGAACCGTCACGGTCGAAGCCAGAAATACCAAGATGGCAGCTGAGGATCTAGCGGTTATTATTGATCACGATCTTAAAGCCTTAGCCGATGACTTACCACCGCACCACACGATCGAGTTCGATGGGGTCGTTGTCGATTCTGCTACGGCTCAAAAAGCGCTCAGTGCCAGTGTGCCCCTCGTCCTCGCCGTCATCTTTGTATTGCTAGTCGCGCAATTTAATTCTTTCAAGCGTGCTTTTGTCATTGTGCTAACCATCCCCTTATCTTTCATTGGCGCCGTCATTGGTTTGATCGTGATGAATGCCCCATTTGGCTTTATGGTAACGCTGGGTATATATAGTTTGGCTGGCATTATAATCAACAATGCCATTGTATTGATCGATAGAATCGACTTAGAGCAAGCCGCAGGAAAAAGTCCCTATGACGCTATTATCAATGCCTGTTTATCGAGGTTACGCCCTATTGTTATGACGACGATTACCACGATCATGGGCTTACTGCCGTTGATTTTGGGCAACGATCCCTTGTTTTATGGGATGGCGAGTGTCATCGCATTCGGCTTGGGTATTGGCACTGTATTAACTTTGGGCGTGGTGCCAATACTGTACGCAAGCATGTTTGGTGTGAAACGGCCACGCTAAACGCTAATACCAATCCGCATAGATAAATGATCTACTCAGCGCGAGTATTTTAGCTAGAAGTCTAGGCACTTTCATGAACCTCTAGTGGCGCTAGAGGGAATGGAAGTAACGCAGTCAGCTAGCTCAAGGACCGCTCCCAAAGAGAGAACCCATCTTTTCGACGGGCTTGCTCAATCATTTAGAGTCTATTGTGCGACGAAAATAACCGATAACGGCAGGATGAAAAATAGGCCTGCGATATAAGCTAACCCATAAAGTTTATTGTCTGACGCTTTAACGGACAATAAATAAGAAAGCTTAGGCGGAAGCTCGCGAAGAAACGCAACAGAGAAGATAAGTAGCACTGCGAGGACATTATACAACAAATGTACTAAGGCTATCTGTAGTGCAAACATGGCATTGTCTCCTGACACGCCAAATGCTGCTATCAAAGCGGTTATACAGGTACCTATATTCGCCCCCAGAGTGAAGGGGTAGATATCTCGGGCTTTCAATACGCCACTTCCAACCAAAGGCACCATCAAAGACGTGGTTGTCGATGAAGACTGAACTAAAACGGTGACCACTGTTCCTGACGCTATACCTGAAATGGGTCCTTTACCGATACTGCGCTTGAGGATGTCTTTTGCTCGCCCAACCATCAGCGACTTCATGATTTTTCCCATATAGGTTATCGACAATACTATCAGCGCGATACCTATGATTATCTTTGCGATACCCGGGTAAAACGAAGGAAGAGAGCTAACGGAACTCGCGATAAGATCAGTAGCAGGCCCGGTGGCGGCTTTAATCGGGTTAAATCCCGCCATGCTGGTTGCGGCGCCAGTACTGAAAAGAGACACAATAAAGCCGCTGAGCTTTTCCAGCAAACCAAAGGCAATTTCCAGTGGCAAAAATATAAACACTGATAAGACATTAAAAAAGTCGTGGATTGTGGCGGCATTAAACGCTCGTTGAAACTCGTCTTTTTTTGCGACGTGCCCAAGGCTAACAATTGTGTTGGTAATACTGGTACCAATATTGGCGCCCATCATCATTGGCACAGCAATAGTGATAGGTAAACCGCCTGCCACCATAGCGACGATAATTGATGTGACAGTACTAGAAGACTGAATCAGTGCCGTCGCCACCATCCCGATGACAAGTCCAGTAAAAGGATTTGAGGCAAACTCAAACAAGGATCGGGCTTGATCACCTGCCGCAAACTTAAAGCCGCTACCAATGGTGCCAACCGCGACTAACATAACGTAAATTAGCCCCACCAAGGCCAGCCATCGAAACGCTTTATGTTGCGGCGCTGGTGTCGAAATCGGTTGCTCTGGATTAGTCGAAGACACTGTCATAAAAAGAATACCAAGCTACGTAAAACATTCCTAGCAAGCCTATTACTCTTTTGTGACACATAGATGACTACGAAATCAAAGTGCCCGCTATCGCGAGCACTGATATGACGAAGTTAATAGGTCGCAGGGTATTGCTTAATAATATCGGCAATGGCTGAGAGCGTGTTTTGATCAAGCTCAATATCAAATGCCGCAATATTTTCTCTAAGCTGCGCTACAGTTGTCGCACCAATAATCGATGATGTCACTCCGGGCACTTGTTTGCACCATGCTAGCGCAAGTTGGCTAGGCGTGATCCCAACTTGATGTGCTAAGTCTACGTACTTTTGCGTGGCGGCATGAGTTTGCTCTGTATCTCTAAACAATCCCATACGTTGAGCAAATGTCCAGCGACTGCCCTCTGGTAACTGACCGTTCAGGTATTTGCCAGATAAGATACCCGTTGCCAGAGGCGACCAAGGTAAATAAGCAATGTCTTCAAATACGCAACACTCAATTAAATACGGCCAATCTTTGGTATGAAGTAAGTTGAACTCATTTTGAATAGAAACGGGTTTAGGTATGCCCATTTCCTCACACAATGTTAAGTAGGTATGAATCCCCCATGGCGTATCATCTGACAAGCCCCAATGGCGAATCTTACCCGCATCCAACGCGGCTTGAATACCTGTCAGAATATCTCGCATACCGTCTTTTTCACGCTCAACATCTGTTTGGGTAGGGTCGACATGGCAAGGCCAATTTTTTGCGAAATGAGGGGTTGTACGATTTGGCCAATGTAACTGATAAACATCAACATAGTCGCTTTGTAACCTTGCTAACGAGTCATCTAAAGCTCGTGCCAACGATTGGCTAGTAATATTCGATGCCTCTCGGATATACGGTAAACCGGGACCTGCGACCTTGGTCATAATGATCAAGTCATCACGCTTATGTTGATGGCGAGACACCCAATCACCGATAATGCGCTCCGTATCGCCATAGGTGTCGGCGTCTGGTGGCACAGGATACAGCTCAGCAGTATCAATGAAATTAATACCAGCCTCTAACGCAATTGCCATCTGGTCATCAGCGTCTTGTTGCGTGTTTTGAATACCCCATGTCATGGTACCTAAACACACGTCTGATACTCTTAACCCGCTGCTACCTAACTGCCTATATTGCATTTATTCTACCTTTTCACAATCGCACCGCCTGTCCATAACAGCGATGCTTTTCACTATTAAACCTATTTGGCCACTGGCGTTTCTTGCGAATCCGATTGCTGCATCGCCTGAAGCTTGGCCTCCGCTGTCGCGAGGCGTTGTTCTATTGCTTTGCGGGACTCTACCATTTCATTCGCCAGCTCAGCCAGTGACTTAAATTCTGCAAACCCCAACTGGCGAGGGTCGATTTTTTGGTATTGCCGTTTGCACCGATAAAAGAACATCACAAAGTTGGAAAACGCGCGATGAAAAGTGGCAAAACTCTTTACCAACACTAAGACCAGTACGATAGATGTCAAGGCAGCGATCAACAAACTGTATAGTTGCACTGTCCGTTCTTGCTCTTCAATTATGGGTTGTAACGCTTCGTCAATCTCGTTGAGCTTCCCCTCGACATCATGAGCTTGACGGCGAAACTGCCCACGTAAGCCTTCGTTATGTGACAGTCCCATTGCTGACATTGCGCCACTTAATTTGGTGAAGTTATTGTCGTATTGCTCCAGCAGGGTAAGACTACCGTCTGGGACAAGTTGTTTAAGCTCGCCGATACCTGAAAAAAATTGTTCTCGATATTGCGTATCTGAGGTCGATAAGAATTTTTGCTCTGCGAGTTTGACTCCCAATAAAATTCCTTTTGCTCGTTCGTTACCTGAAAAAAAACGTTGCCGAATCAATTGCGCAGCGATGGCGTTGGCCTCTCCGCGAAGGCCCTCACTTTCAGTCAATCCGATCTGATTTTGCAGGGAGACCACTTCTTCAAAACCATTTTGATAGGCTTGCATGGCTTGCGCTAAGCCGCCGATTGCCCCCGTTTCATTGTCGTACTCTACAAAAAACTGTGAAAATTCATCAAGGCGAACAGAAAATTGTTCCGCTCGATTGTTGAATTGATTGAAATAGCTCACTTGGTGACGCAACAAGAAGTCTTTTTCGTGTCGTCGCATTTGAAGTAAATCGGTACTCAAGCGCAATAACACATCTCGCTGCTGATTTAACGCAACCAATTGCTGGGTAAAATAATGTTGATTGGCCATAAGCGTGGCCATGCCCACAACGCAAATTAGTGTCATCAACACCAATCTCGATTTAATGGAATCAAAATGCATAGTGATTTCTTCAAGTTGGAACGTAGCGTTAACTTAACTAAGGCGTATTAAGCTAATGTGTCAGTGCGTGAAGCTTAGCGTTTTAGCTAGATAAATCCTACCCAGCATCGAAAAAAATGCGCTACCGGTTTGACATATCACATACCCAAAACACTATACTTTCGTATAAAAAATTGATTTTTAACGTTTTTTATATTGAATCACACAGTAAAAACACGTTTAGATAGTGTCCACAAATTCAACAAGGACGAGACCATGTCAACCTTATACCGATCCTTAGCACTATCTTTCTTTTGTTTATCCACTGCTGCAACGGCAAACAACTGCGAAAACTTAGCAGACTCGACTGCATCATTTCGCACCACGCTAGACCAAAATGGCGTACTTGAATTACCCGCAGGGCAAACGTTCAAGATTGCAGGTTTAGAACTTAAAGATAATGAAAAAATTATAGGGCCAGGTACCCTTTGTAAAGCTGCGACAAGTGCCGCCGGCATCCTAATCACTGGAACCAATACCAGCGTCAGTAATGTGTCGTTTAGACCCACTACAACATCAGGCCAGCCTAATTGCGACATCAAATTAGGCGAGGGTGTCACAAACAGTAAAATTATTAACAATGATTTTGACGGCCAAATCTACAGCGCGGTGTGTGCTGCCAACGACACAGCAGTTGGTGGCAGTGCATATACCACACCGGTCGCAGGGCTGATGCTATCAGATAATACTTTTAACGGTTATGTGCGTCCCGTCTATTTGCACTCCGTTGATAACTTCACCATCCAAGACAATATTATTCAACATTCGCTGCGCGATGCGGTTCGTTTACGCGAAAATGACGGTTACGGTCTGATCACGGGTAATCAGTTCGTTAAGATTGGCAATGGCGTTAACTCTACCGATACACAAGATGCCATTGATACCTATTGGGGCGGCAATCGATTGGTCATCAGTAACAATATTGTTCGCACCACCGAGAGTATGGGATTTGACATCAAAGGGGTGTCTCCTTTCAGTGCCGCCGAAGGCTCTAGAAGCATAATTATCGCCAATAACCACATCAGTGACACGCGTCATAGCGGTATCGTTTTACACGGCAACCTAGATACGGGAGAAAGTAATTACTCCATTACCATTAATAGCAATATAGTCGAATCGGTTACCCGAGTTAAATCCTATTCAGAAGCAGCAATTTGGGCCAAAGGTGCAATCAGTTATTTGACAATATCAAACAACCAACTGAGACAAAACTTCGCCCGAGGTATCACCGTACAAACTCGTACAGGCGCCAATGATGGGTCGGTTAAAGGCGTGCATATTACTGGCAATACGTTAATTAACAATGGTGTAGATACCGCTGCTAGTTCTATTGGCATCTACATGCAAGGTGTTGATGGGGCCATCGTGACGGGCAATACTGTTGGCAATGACTATGACCTTCCTAACGCGCACTCTCGATTCGGAATCTACGCCACCAACATTTCCAACGGAATATACAAAAATAATATATTGCGTTGCAACGCAATTTCTCAGTTGACCGTGGCAGGTTCAAACATCGTAAAATCTGACAATTTAACGGTAACAACAAACTGCCAATAACATCACCGTTAGCAATACACCTAAAAGCGCTCAAAAAGAGCGCTTTTTTGTAGACTCTTACCCTCTATTCTCAATAGCTGATATGAACCCGTGCTGAGATCATTGATTCACATACCACATTGCAACGATGAATGGTCGTTCAACGCGAGCATTTGCACTAGGTAACGGGCGCTTTCATGAACGGCTAGTCGCACTAAAGGAAATGGATGTCGCGCGGCAAGCTAGTTTGAGGGTCGCGACAAACAACCGCATGAACAGGCCTTTAGGTCTCTGAATAGACCATTTAACTATGCCCGTTTGGAATAATAGTTGTTAACTAATAGTCATCTTGATTTTAAGACACAAAAAAGGCGCTCTACTGAGCGCCTTTTTCTAAATGCTATGGTTAGCTAAATC
>CAWUJV010000002.1:0-123378 GCA_963922845.1 uncultured Alteromonas sp. | reverse complement strand
CTCGAAACATCAGCAACACGTGACGATATGCTGCAACTCCTTGGCGCAACCACAGCCGTCGTCATATCTTATGATGTAAGACCCTCTTTTTATTGGGTGGCGACCGGGGCTATCTACTTAGACGGTGCAAATTTTTGGCAAACGCCCGAAGAGCGGGATACGCTCAACACCGCTCCTGATTTTAGAAGCGGCTTTGGCAGCGATCTACAATTCGGTATTTTCTGGCGATATGTTCAAAATGATGTGTACTACTTCCCACAACGCGGGCTGACTCAAGCGAGCCGGCTTGCGCGAACGCCAGAACAAGTTGAGGCAGCGCTTACATGGTTGATGTACCACGAGCTTGCTCATGCCAATGACTTTTTTGATTACACCAAATGGGCGTCGCTTACCACTAACGACGACCCGTTGAGTCATTTTCGTTCCAATCCGGCTGTTTCGACCCAATTTGCTGCGTCTTTTCCACTTCAATCTACTGAGTTGCTTGACTTGGCACAAGTCGCATTTGGCGGTCAAAGCGCCTCACAAGAGCAGCAAAATACAACGGCAGATGATGCCGCAGGTTATTTCGCAGTCGACCAAGCCCCTGCGTTTTATTCCTACTTCACCATACGTGAAGACTATGCCACCTTGTTCGAACGTTTCATGATGCTACACAGATTGGGTGTCAGTTCTGACGTTGCCGTTATTGCCAGCGGAACTGATGTCGTTTCATGGGGACAAAGAGACAGAGTAAGTGATACATTGCTTGACGCCAGAACCGCTTTTACCGTAAGACGAATTTTACCTACCATTGATATTACTCGTGCTCAACGTGATTTGCCCGAACCAGTACAACTGACTCCAGGGTTATCTTGGTTCGATTTCGCGACCTTTGAATCGCCACCTACGCCACTAAAATCAAGCCTAGTGAATGCAGAAAATCCTTTATCACTTGATGACCACTATCAATGGCAACACAAAGAGCGAAAATTGCCCTGACACACGTCAAACCCGGAGCAAAGAAATAAAGGGTTAAAAATACGATCCTTATCGTCGTCCCTGACTTATACCTATATAAACAATACGACGGTAAGGAAACATCTTATGGGAGACAAGGTCAAAACATCCCTTGTGGGAAGAATAGGTATGGTTGCTTTAGTGTGGTTTGCGATGTACGCCAATGCATCGACCACCGTCAATCAAGACTATTCTGATAAAACATCAGACCCGACCGTTCTTAAGTTGATGCAAGGGTTCCCTCCTCCTCAAGATAAACGCGTCACGCTACCCGACTCTGTTTTTTTTAGCTTCCCCAATTTGCGTTGGTCAGTGTGTCACATGCGAGAACTGCTACCCACAGCCAGCATAAACCGTGCTCCGTATTACATTTACTCCCTCACTGAATCCCCTGTCCCCGGTATTGGCGATGTTACTTTTGTGCCAATTAACAGTCAGGAAGCAATGACGTGGGAAGAAAGCTTATCGAAAAATTATACCGATGGCATTATTGTGCTTCACAAAGGCGATGTCGTCTACGAACGTTACCGCGGCTGTTTAACCCCACACACTAATCATGCTGCAATGTCGATGACCAAATCCATAACAGGTTTATTGGCAGAAATCCTCATAGCCAATGGTCAACTTGATGAGACTCAACCCGTAAAAACTATCATTCCAGAACTGGCCCAATCCGCTTTTGGCGATGCAACGGTTAGACAGGTGATGGATATGACAACATCACTTGACTACAGCGAGCTCTACAGCGACCCCAATGCAGACATCTGGCAATATAGCTATGCCGCCAACCCGTTACCAAAACCGGATGCTTACAAGGGGCCTGTTGGGTACTTTGAGTATCTACAAGGGGTAAAGAAACTGGGTGATCATGGCACTGCCTTTGGCTACAAAACCGTAAACTCTGATGTGTTAGGTTGGGTGCTATCACGCGTGTCGGGTAAAAAATATAACCAGCTTGCCAGTGAGTTACTGTGGCAAAATATTGGTGCCGCATTTAGTGCAGATATAACCGTTGATGGATTAGGCACACCGTTCGCCGGTGGTGGCCTCAGTGCAACGTTACGGGATCTCGCTCGCTTGGCTTTAGCCGTTTCTAACGACGGTAAACTCGGCAGTAAACAAGTCATTCCTCAAGCCGCGTTGGACAGCATCAGGGCCGGCGGAGATAAGGCTGCATTTGCAAAGGGTGGATTTAACACCATGCCTAATGGAAGCTATCGCAGTATGTGGTGGCACTTTCATAATAAACACGGTGCCTACGCCGCTCGGGGTGTTCATGGTCAAACTATCTACATCGATCCGACAGCCGATATGATTATCGTTCGACTAGCGTCACATCCCAGTGCCGCCAACAGTGTAATCGACCCTACATCTCTACCGGCCTATCAAGCCGTTGCTGAATATTTGATGAGGCGTTAACGAAAAGGTAAGCCTGCGAAATTCAGAGACTTAACGCATCTAACCTGTACTACACTAAAGAACAGCTGATGAAAAAAGCGTGAGTAATCAAAGACGAAAACATGATAAAAAAATTAGTCAACACCGTAAGCGCGTTATGCATTGTTATCTTACTTGGCATTTCTCATGATATTGGTGCACAGACACAATTAGGTGTACCAACGCAATCCAATGACGCCGTTCAAGAAAATGTCGAATCAACGCCGCGACAAACATTACGCGAAATGCTGAACATCATGTCAGGTTCATCTGCGGTGCCGCTCGCTGAGTTTTTCGATACCCGACAAACTGCAAAACTCAGATTTATCAATGAACAAGTCGTGATCGCGAGATTTTCGGAATTACTGGATACCCACGGCGGACTTCAACCACTGGGGCTGGTGTCAGACAAACCGGAAGGTTCTATGGACCCTGCCATCGGGTTAAACAAAGAAAAAATTGGGACGTTCCGTTTTGAGAACAAGCAATTTGACATCATTCTTGAAAAAGTAACGATCAATCCTACGACGTCACAATGGCTTGTCTCGCAAGATACTATTGTTGCAATATCCAAAGTCGTTGATGATCTCAGTACATCGAAGATCAACCGATTGCTCCCCGACGCACTGGAGGTACCTACATGGCGGGGCGCAAGTATTGGTCAATGGGTTAGCGCGATTATATTAGCCGTACTTGCCGCCATGATCGGTTGGTTAATTGTTATTAGCTCACAATTCGTCACCTCCCGCTTTCTGGCAAAGAAACCTGACTCCAAATTAGCCCAGGTTTCTACCGCCCTCTCACTGCCACTTGGCCTCACAGCTGCTGCTTTTGGCTTTTTGTTTGCAGAGCGATATTTAGAGTTTTCCATTTTAATTCGGCAAGACTTTAGTTTCATCATTATCACCGTATTGTGGATTGCGTTGTTTGTGTTTATCTGGTCGCTAATCGATAAACTTTCGACACGTGGCGAACAGATTTTACGGGATAAAAATCGCGTTGGAAGCCTGTCTATTGTGCTGTTTTTTCGCGCATCGGCAAAAGCGTGCTTATTTATATTTGCGTTAATTCTGGTGCTAAGCACTAATGGCGTAGACGTCACGACTGGCCTCGCGGCGCTGGGAATAGGCGGAATCGCACTCGCACTAGGTGCGCAAAAAGCGATTGAAAACCTTGTTGGTAGCGTCATCATAGTCGCCGACCAACCTTTGCGTGTGGGCGATTTTTGTCAAATTGGGGATGTGTTGGGTACGATTGAAAACATAGGGCTGAGGTCGACTCGGATACGAACGCTAGCCGATACTATGGTGACTATTCCAAATGGCTTACTGTCCTCAGAACGCATTGAAAACTACACCATGCGTAAAAAATTCTTGTTACGCACAGTATTAAATCTTCGCTACGAGACCTCACCAGACGCTCTAAAAACGGTTCTGTCTCTGTTACGTGAGCACTTGGACACGTCTGTTCACGTATACAAAGACGGGCAAAGAGTACGATTTATCGGTTACGGGGGCAGCTCACTTGATGTGGAAATTTTCGCCTATGTCAAAGCCCCCAATTACGATACCTTTTTAGCAAGACAAGAGGAGCTATTGATAGACATGTACGAGGTGATTAATCAATACAGTGGGTTCGCCTTCCCTTCACAAACTGTCTACATGGCCAAAGACGAAGGTGTCAATCAATTGCCATCCGTTGATTGAGGATTGTCGTCTATACCCAATTCCCGCTTAACCATAGGCACGGTAAGACGTTTTTGTTCCTGCAACGAACGTTTGTCTAAGCGACCCAACAAATCCATCAGGCTACGCATATCTCTGTCACAATGATTTATCAAAAACTGTATAGCGGTGTCTGAAAACAATAAGCCTTGTTGCTTCGCCCTATAGGTGAGCGCAGCCTGCCTTTGGTCGTCATCCAAATAGTGCAAGTGATAAGTCACGCCCCACCCCAATCTAGAGCGCAGATCAGGTAGGGTGAATAAGGGATGTTGCGGACCTAAACGGGATGTGCTGACTACTGCGCAGGTTTTTGACTCGCCAACCCGATTTAAAAAATCAAACAAGGCTTCTTCCCACTGAGGGTTGGATGCAATCGCGTCGATATTGTCCAAACAGACTAAAGGTAAAAGCTCTAATCCATCAAATATGGATGGTACCCAGTCAGCAAATTCATTTAAGTTTAAATACAAATGGGGAACAGACTGGTTGGCCAACTGGTGGCATATAGCGTAAAGCAAGTGACTTTTGCCTCGTGCTGCTCCGCCAACAATATTGACCAAGGGTAAAGACAGGTGCAGCAAATCATTTTGCTGGTCGCCAGGCGATAAGGGCAAATGATGCGCCAGATTGGTCAACACCGCTACCAACTCTTCATTACCGCCGGAGACGAAACTGTCAAAGGTTTCATCGGTAGGTAAGCTGACAGGTAGCGGTAGTTGCATAGTTTAGTCTCGCCAGATGAACTGGAACCCTTCTAGCGGTTGTCCGAAGGTGTCCGTTTGCGGCCGTAACCGTGACTCGAGGTTTAAAACATTACTTAAATCTCTTGCACTTCCAAGCAGTGTTAGTGTGAACTCTGAGGTTTCACCATATTGCTTAGACAATGAAACGGAATCGACCACACTGAGACTATTGATGTAGGTTTGAACGTCAATGTACTTGCGGTAGCTATCCAAGTTGTTAACCACCAAGGTCACTGTATTATTCTGGCCTTGTGTCGCTGTAGGCAAAATCGCATAGGCATCACCAAGTGCGTCAGCGACAACATTGATAAAATTTTCTACCAAGGTGTCACGACTGTCGCCAAATAAACTACCCGTGGTTCGTACGCCTTCTCTATCGACGAGCCAATCCAGTGTATATCGACCTTGTCTAACCTTTCTTGACATGGCATTAAATTCAGATTGGGTAAAGAGCGGGCCTGATTCTGCGTCACCTGAGTCTGCCATTTCTATGTGATACTCAACCGTCGCCATGTCTCCATAGGCAAAGGCTGGCAGCGTCATTTTTGGTAACGCGTAACCAAAATCTTGTTCCGCTGGTAACGCGACCTTCGCACTGCTATTGCGGTATAAGCGTGCACCCAACAAATAATCCACCCCGTAACGCTCGCTTGCACTTTCTAACGAATGAGGAAATAAGCCCCATACGTCATAGATTGAAACCTGCAAGGTATCGGTCAAATCTAATAGCGGTAGACTGACTGGCATGCCCCGGTCGTAAGTCGCATTCACTAGTGTAGACTTAAGCGGCGTTGTAGCGGATTCGCCCAACACGACGCGTTCGCCATTGTCATCTTCATAAGCAAACCAGAGTACCGAGTCTGGACGACGCTTGCCCCACACGGGCAACCCCAGCGCAGCTACATCGTTTTCTAACAGGCTCTGATCAAATTCGGCCGTATAGTAGAGTTGATTATCAACTTCTGTATAGGCGTAAGAACGCAGGTAGTTGTCTGCTTTGCTAACGATGGAAGTTATACCTTGATAATCCACTACATCGCTTTTACCCGTGAGTTTAATCAGCGCATTTTCCATTGCTCGTCTAATCGCTTGTTTTTGGGTTCTTGACGATTGATCGTTAACAGGTGTCCGCCCCACCGTTGTGTCGACGAGAATGCTTGCGGATACTGACTGACTTGCCAACGACACCAGTGAAGCCAGTGTCAAAGCCACTATTTTTGACAAGCGAGCACGACGCCCAGAATCAGACGAATTAGACACACGCAAAAAAGAAGACTTAGTTTTGTGTCGCAACTCCATGAACTACCGTAATTTAATGAATGTCCTTCGAGCAGAAACGATAAAGAGTTTACTCTCTTTTTTCCAGCACTTTTCCATTTCTTTATCAACAGATCAGTATGAGAAACAACACATTTGGCAACAAACCCTTGTAGCAAAACGTGCGATTTATGGGACTTATCGCTGTTCAACAGGTAGATAAAAATCGAAAACAAATTTATTTAATAAATATACACCTGTGCATTTGGACTTGCGGCGGGTTGCTGGTAGAATCCGCGTTTTTTAAAAGACAGCATCAGGGCCCCACCGTGAGCGAACAGAAAACTTCTCTTAGCTACAAAGACGCAGGCGTCGATATCGACGCAGGTAACCAATTAGTCGAACGCATCAAACACGTAACAAAACGTACACATCGTCCAGAAGTAAAAGGCGGTTTAGGCGGATTTGGGGCGCTATGTGCGATTCCTGAGAAGTATAACAAGCCGTTGCTCGTGTCTGGAACGGATGGCGTTGGTACTAAACTGCGCGTAGCAATGGATGCAGGCGAGCACCACGGTGTAGGTATTGATCTCGTTGCGATGTGCGTCAATGACCTGATTGTTCAGGGTGCTGAACCTCTGTTTTTCCTCGATTATTACGCTACCGGCAAGCTTGACGTTGACGTTGCCGCGGATGTGGTGTCTGGTATCGGCGCAGGCTGTGAACTTTCAGGTTGTGCATTGATTGGTGGCGAAACAGCTGAGATGCCGGGTATGTACCAAGATGGAGACTATGACATTGCGGGTTTTTGCGTTGGTGTTGTAGAAGCGGACAACGTCATTGATGGAAGCCAGGTCAAACCCGGACAGGCAATCATCGCACTCGGCTCATCTGGTCCTCATTCAAATGGTTATTCTCTGATTCGAAAAATTATTGATGTCAGCGGTGCTGATGTGCAAGAAAACCTGAATGACAAGCCTATTATTGAGCACCTACTTGCTCCGACCAGAATTTACGTAAAGTCAGTACTGAAACTTTTGGAAACGGTGAATGTTAGTGCTATTTCTCATATCACGGGTGGTGGTTTCTGGGAAAACATTCCTCGAGTTCTACCCGACGATGCCAAAGTTGTCGTCGATGAGTCAAGTTGGCAGTGGCCTGCCATTTTCAATTGGCTACAAGACAACGGCAACGTCACTCGTCATGAAATGTATCGCACCTTTAACTGTGGTGTTGGCTTGGTAATCGTGGTGGAAGAACAAGATGTCGATAGCGCGCTCTCTGTACTTAAAGACAATGGCGAGCAAGCATGGAAAATAGGCCATATTGAAGCGCGAGACGGCGATGAACAAGTGGAAATCAACTAAGCATGAGCAACACTAAGCCCAAATTAGTTGTGTTGATATCAGGCAATGGATCGAATCTTCAATCGATGATCGATTACATTGCCGATGGTAAGCTAAACGCCGAAATCGCGTGTGTTATTTCTAATCGGCCTGATGCCTATGGCTTGACCAGAGCTGAAAATGCTGGAATTCCACATCGCAGCCTTGATCACACGGCGTTTGCAGACAGAGAAGCCTACGATGCCGCATTGATGACCGCCATCAATGAGTTTCAACCTGATTGTGTGGTGCTTGCGGGCTTTATGCGAATACTCACGCCCGCTTTCGTTGAACATTTTCTTGGAAAATTACTGAACATTCATCCATCTTTATTGCCTAAGTACAAGGGGTTACATACCCACCAACGTGCTATCGACAACAAGGATGCTGAGCACGGTGTCAGTGTGCATTTTGTCACACCTGAACTCGATGGTGGCCCGGTTATTATTCAAAGCCGCGTGCCAGTATTTGAAGATGATGACGCCAGTACGCTCGCATCTCGTGTACAAGAGCAAGAACGAGACCTTTATCCGTTGGTCTTGCGCTGGTTCTGCGACGGCCGTTTGACTATGAATCAAAACAAGGCGATTTTGGATGATCAAGTACTTCCTGAACAAGGATATGCAAACGATTAATTGGTTTAAAAGTGCCGCTGTGGCGGCGCTTATGGCCTTTTCATTATCTTCACTAGCAAATGAAGATAAGCCCGCCCTCAAGCCTTTCGAGGCAGAATATACGGGTATACGTTGGGGCAACGATGTCGGCAAAGCAACGCTTAAATTAGCGCATCTCGCTGCCGATACCTACTCCCTTACTTATTCTTCAAAAGCATCTGTGTTCTTCTTTTCTGATAAGCGCAAAGAACATTCAATTTTCGCTTATGACGATGGCACATTTGTACCTAAAGAATATTACTATTCACGCTCAGGCACCGGGAAAGACAAATCACTAGCCCTGAAGTTTGACCCTGCATCTCAAACAATCGATGTCGACAACAAAACTGAGATGGAGTGGAATAACGAATGGGATAATCAACTTTATCGCCTCGACTTAGCGCAAAAACTCGCGGCGGGTGTCGATGAAATCGATTATGATTTCGTCAATTATCGCGGTGAAAAGCGTCACTATAAAATTGTGGTTGAAGGAACAGAATCACTCGACCTTCCCTACGGCACAATTGACGCGATAAAAGTAAAATTAGTAAGAGAATCCAAAAAGCGACTAACCTATGCGTGGTTTGCCCCTACCCTAGATTACAATTTGGTCCGGCTACAACAATTCAAAGACGGTGACGAACAAGGTGATATTCGTCTTAAGCGTTACCAACTTTTATAGTTAACTATTGTTTCAGTTTATAGAGGTGATTTGTAAACTTAAATCGCCTCTTTTTCCCCTCAAAGCTACCCGTTTTTCTTGATTTTTCGCGTATGTAAATATAGTGTTATCTGTATCTGGTCTGACCTGAATTTAGGCCATTTTTAAAGCTCAGGAGATACATATGTCTGGTTTTCTTTGGTTTTTACTTGTCGTTGCTTCCCTGGCAATTGCAAGTTACAAACGCACTAGTCTAACTAATGCAGTCGCAGCGTCCGCCGCTGTCATGGTATTAGGCACCTTATTTGGAGATATCGGCTTATTCGGTTGGGTGGTTTACCTAGCATTAGCCGTTCCTTTTGCGACGCCGTCGCTTCGTCAACAGTACATCACCACTAAACTGCTCGCTTTTTATCGCGCGGTTATGCCAGAAATGTCACGAACCGAGCAAGAAGCCATCGACGCGGGAACCGTGTGGTGGGACGGTGACATTTTCAGTGGTAAACCGGATTGGAACAAACTCCACGCCATTTCCAAGGGACGTTTAACAGCAGAAGAACAGGCCTTTCTCGATGGTCCAGTCGACCGTGTATGCAACATGGTAGATGAATGGCAAATTAACCACAAAGATGCCGACCTCCCCAAGGAAATCTGGGATTACCTAAAAGAACATAAGTTCTTTGCAATGATTATCAAAAAAGAATTTGGCGGCTTACAGTTTTCGGCCTATGCACAGTCTCGTGTGCTGCAAAAATTAGCCGGTACCAGCGCAGTGTTATCAAGCACGGTTGGTGTCCCTAACTCTCTAGGCCCAGGCGAGTTGTTGCAACACTACGGCACCAAGGAACAGCAGGATTACTACTTACCTCGCCTTGCGCAAGGTCTAGAAATACCTTGTTTCGCTCTTACCGGCCCTGAAGCAGGTTCTGATGCTGGTGCCATTCCAGATTCTGGTGTGGTATGTAAAGGAGAGTGGGAAGGTAAAGAAGTCCTAGGGATGAAACTTACCTTCAACAAGCGTTACATTACGCTCGCACCGATCGCGACAGTCATAGGCTTGGCCTTCAAGCTTCAAGATCCGGAAGGCTTGCTAGGTGGTGAAGAAGATCTAGGTATAACCTGTGCCTTAATTCCGCGAGACACAGACGGACTGGATATCGGTCGACGTCACTTCCCTCTCAATACGCCATTCCATAACGGCCCAATTCGCGGCAACGATATTTTTGTCCCATTGGATTACATTATTGGTGGCCCTAAAATGGCCGGCAACGGCTGGCGTATGCTTGTAGAGTGTCTATCGGTAGGTCGTTGTATCACGTTACCTTCTACTGCGGCCGGCGGTGCAAAACAAGTCGCGCTAGCAACGGGCGCGTATGCACGTATTCGTCGTCAGTTCCGCATGCCAGTGGGGCATATGGAAGGCGTTGAGGAAATGCTTGGCCGTATCGGTGGTAATGCATACATGATGGACGCCGTCACCCGTTTATCTACTGTAGGTGTAGATTTAGGTGAAAAGCCATCCGTTATTTCTGCAATTTGTAAATATCATCTCACTGAGCGCATGCGCCAACTCGTGAATGACTCTATGGATGTTCACGGTGGTAAAGGCATCATGCTTGGGCCAAACAATTACCTTGGTCGTGGTTATCAAGGCGCACCTATTTCGATTACGGTAGAGGGCGCGAACATCCTCACCCGCAATATGATGATCTTTGGTCAAGGTGCAATGCGTTGTCACCCTTATGTACTAAAAGAAATCCAAGCTGCGGCTCTTGAAGACAAACGCGAGCGTTTGGCTGCATTTGACGAAGCCGTGTTCGGTCATATCGGTTTTGCCATAGCAAATACCACCAGAAGCCTCTGGTTCTCTCTTACCAATGGTGTGTTCCACAAATCACCGTTTAACGATGAAACCGCCCGTTACTACAAGGCTCTTCAGGGTTACAGCGCCAACTTAGCGTTGATGACGGATATTTCAATGGGTGTCCTAGGTGGAGACCTGAAACGTAAAGAGCGTCTATCGGCTCGTTTAGGTGATATCTTATCTGGATTGTATCTGGGTAGTGCCACACTTAAGCGCTACGACGAAGAAGGTCGCTTACAAGAAGACTTACCGCTGCTTCACTGGGCAATGCAAGATATCTTGTTCCAAATTGAAACGGCTATTGTTAACTTCATCGATAACTTCCCTAATCGCGCGGTAGCAAGAACCCTTAAGGTAATGGTGTTGCCATTTGGTCGCCGCACTGCGCCGCCGTCAGATAAAATTGAACACAAGATTGCACATATGCTGCAAACACCTTGTACTGCGCGTAGCCGTCTAGGTGATGGTCAATACCTGACTAGAGAAGATGGCAACCTGTTTGGTGATCTAGAGCAAACGCTTGAAGATGTTCTTGCTAGTGAGCCGGTATTCGACAAGATTTGCCAGCATAAAAACGCTAAGCTGCCATTCACACAGCTTGACTCACTTGCAGATGAAGCACTTGAGAATGGCTGGATCAATGCCGAAGAGGCAGCGTTACTGAAACGTACAGAAGCTGGACGTCTGCGTACAATTAATGTTGATGACTTCGACCATGAAGAGCTTATCGCCTATCAAGCTAGCTCAATCAATGAGAGTGAAGCAAACGCAGCATAAGTTACTGAGCACAGTAAAAGGCCGCTATAAAGCGGCCTTTTTTATTGGTAAAAAAGTAGAGCGTTAAAGCGATTTCTGTGGTTTGCCATCTCAATCGAAGGCTCACGCCGAAGAGTCACCTATCGATTAGGATTGATGTTACTCGTATTGTCGACGTATCGCATTTTTATCTTGTTCTGATAAAAAGCTTTGGGCAAGTCCATTTAATTGAATGGTATTTAATTGCGTGGTCGTTAAACCAATCTCATTGCGAGCGATGTTATATTCGTGTTGGATATCAATTGCTGACACACCAGGGTCATCAGTGTTTAAAGTCACTTCAATGCCCGCCTCAACAAATTGTTTAATCGGGTGTGCGGCTGTATTGATCACAGTACCCGTTTGATAATTTGACGTGGGGCATACCTCGAGGCCTATTTTGTGTTTAGCAAGATAATCAATCAGTTTTGAGTCCTGCTGGGCAGCAATACCATGCCCTATCCTGCTTGCACCCAATATTTCAATCGCATCCCAGATACTTTGCGGTCCATCCGCTTCACCAGCGTGAACGGTTATGTTCAACCCAGCATCTCGTACCAAACGAAAATGGTCAGTGAACCATGTGGCTGGAAAGTTTTTTTCATCTCCGGCTAAGTCAATCCCACAAAGATGATCACGGTAGTGCAAGAGCGCGTCGAGTTCCCGTAGACAAACCTCTGTGCCATAGGTACGGCTCATAATACCAATTAGACCGACCTTCACACCGAAGTCTGCCTGACCATCGTTAACACCAGCGATTATCGCTTCTACTATGGATGCCATACTGAGTTGGTGAGCACTGCTCATGTACATCGGTGAGAAACGCAGTTCGACATAATCTAAATTTTCGTCCTTGGCGTCCCGTATATTTTGATAGGCCACGTCGTAGACCGCATCTTCATTCACAAGCATGCCAATACCAAAATCCAGTTTTGACAGAAATGCCATTAAATCAGATGTCTTGCCTTCAATTTCACAGTACGGTCGCAAGGCGTCTAGACTATCAACAGGCAAGGCAATACCGTGCTTTTTGGCAAGCGTCCAAATCGTGTGAGTTTTGATATTGCCGTCAAGGTGACGATGCAGGTCGACTAGAGGTAACGCTGAATTGATCATGAGCCGTACAACTGCACCTAGAGGAATTAACCTAGATGCAGTTTGTCCATCAACAAAACAGCTTGAGTACGGGTGTTGATCTCAAGTTTGCGTAAGATTGCGCTGATGTGCGCTTTGATTGTCGCTTCTGTCACATTCATTTCGTGAGCAATCTGCTTGTTCATCAGACCAGAGCGAAGGTATGTTAGTACCTGAATTTGTTTAGGGGTCAATTCTCTGAAGCGCGTCAAAAGTTGGCTGAACTCGTCATCAACTTGTTCTAATTGCTCGCGCATGGCATCCGGCACCCAATCTTCGCCATTCATGATTTTGACTATGCCATCGGCGATTTGCTTTGTTGGTAGCGATTTTGGAATGTAGCCGTTCGCACCGAGTGACATCACCTGCGCCACGATCTCAATACCTTCACTGGCTGATACAACCGCAACGGGAACATCAGGTCGCATTTCTTTAACCGTGATTAAGCCATTGAAATATTCGCCGCCTGGCATATTGAGGTCGAGAAGAATCAAGTCAACTTGCGTATCCGAGCTTAGGATGTCCTGAAGTGGCTCAAGTCCACCCGCTTCAAGGATCTCCGTATCCGCAAAGTAAGGCTCCAACGCTCCGCTGAGGGCCTCACGAAAAAGTGGATGGTCATCTGCAACTAAAAACCTTTTCATACAGCGTTTTGATTCCTCTCCTTTTATTGTCTTTATAGGGTAATACTTTAGATTAATAAGGTGAAGTAAAACCGCCACACAAACGCAATATTTTTGATAAAAATGGGTTTAACCGTTGGCAAAGGACAATATAAGAGTAAAATTGCGGGCCAATTTAAACAGGTAGGTCTCTATGAAGAAAGGCGCAGACAACATTTACTCGCAACCCATGCAATCTGTTGATGACTTTAGATTCGATGACAGAGTTGTGGATGTATTTCCGGATATGATCCAGCGATCTGTTCCCGGCTATCAAACTATCATTCACACCATTGGTGAATTGGCGAGTAAATACGTGTCTGATGGGAGTTGTGTTTACGATTTAGGTTGCTCACTTGGCGCTGCCAGCCTCTCGGTTGCAAGAGCAACACCCGATACCTCGTGTCGCATTATTGCCGTCGATAGCTCAGACGCCATGGTTCAACGGTGCCAACGCACGATCAGTGGCTTTAACCTCAACAATCCCATTGATGTAAAATGTGAGTTAGCACAGAACACCGATATCAATAATGCGTCTATGGTCATCATGAACTTCACGTTGCAATTTATACCGCCAGAAGATCGCTTAGCAATTATTCAAAACATCTTTGACGGCCTGCTTCCCGGCGGTGTGTTGGTGTTATCAGAAAAAATCCGACACAACACAACTCACGGAAATGAACTGCTAGTCGATTTGCATCATCAATTCAAACGCGAAAACGGTTACAGCGAATTAGAAGTCAGTCAAAAACGGGCAGCGCTAGAAAACGTTATGCTGACCGATACCTTTGAAGTACACCAAAGTCGTTTGATGAAAGCCGGTTTCGATACAGTTGTACCCTGGTTTCAGTGCTATAACTTCACATCATTGATTGCGATAAAACACAAGGACAACGCGAGTGAGTAAAGCGACATCCGCGTGGCTTGAAAGCCAATTTAAAGAAAGTTATCAATCTATTCTCAATTCACCACTTTCGGCTTGGTTACAGACCTTGCCGGCTCAAATGGCTGAATGGCAGGCCAATGCCAAGCATGGTGATCTCGATAAATGGGTAAAACTACTCGGAAAACTGCCGCAAACATCACCCAGTCGAATCGAGCTTAATGAAAACGTATCCGTTGGTGAAGCCCACGACATCGTTGAATATGAGCAAAAAGTCATACTCGGCTTACTCAAGCAGTTTATGCCTTGGCGAAAAGGCCCTTATCACATTCACGGCATCCACATCGATACTGAGTGGCGCTCAGACTGGAAGTGGGACAGAGTTGCGCCACATATCAGTGATCTCTCAGGTAAACAGGTGCTTGATGTCGGTTGTGGTAGTGGTTATCACATGTGGAGAATGTTGGGAGCAGGCGCAGAGCAGGTCGTCGGTATAGACCCGACTCAACTATTTTTTATTCAATTCCACGCTATCAAGCATTTTATACCGAGAAATGACATCCACTTCTTCCCTCTCGGCATTGAGCAGATGCAAGCCACCAACGCCTTCGATACCGTATTTTCTATGGGCGTACTTTATCACCGCAAGGACCCCATGCAGTTTTTAACTCAGTTAAAGGACCAATTGTGCTCTGGTGGTGAGTTGATTCTCGAAACACTTGTGGTAGATGGCGATGCAACGACAGTATTAATGGCAGGAGAACGATACGCGCAAATGCGCAATGTATGGTTCTTACCCAGTGTCGATGCCCTTATCGTTTGGTTAGAGCGATTGGGTTTTGTTGATTGCAAAGCCGTTGATGTCAATGTAACAACCTTAGAAGAACAACGTGCGACTGAGTGGATGACCAACCAATCGCTAAAGGACTTCTTGGATCCTAACGATACGTCACTTACCGTCGAAGGCTACCCTGCCCCCAAACGTGCCGTTATCGTCGCAAAGAAAAAGTAAAGCCGGGGGCGTATAGCCCTTGCGCTTTTCCTCCGACGAAGGTGTCACGCGGTCAATTCCCTTTGGGCAAGCGTGCATACGAATAAGCGAAGCGCGCTACTAACAGCAAGTGATTATCGCAAGTGGCAACTGTCTTAGCCAGCGATTGCCCAAAGTGATACTCATCGCGCTTAACGTCTTGTTGCTACTCCGTAACCATTACCATTTCTGGGTCTTGCTATAAGGACCCATATGCGTGCTAACTCGTTTATATGTTTATCCCATTTGGTATCGCGCAGTTGACGTCCTCTGTGCTTCCTCGGAATAAACCGCATGCGCCGTCAATCGTTGCGGGTATGACATTACGAAACCGCGTGATTTGTATGTTGACTGTGATTGATTTGACATGAACAGCGAGCGAGTTACAAAGATTATCTCGCCTTGGATATTTGCGAGTCGCAGTCAGTGTTTTGTGGTCTATACTCAAGTTCGAAGCGCGACTGCCAATTTGAAATGTTTACAAACTAAGCGCATGAACCAAAACGGCAAAGGGTTTACTGAGCGCTCCCAAGGTCAATGACTGATAAGCAGCATATATTGGCACAATAGTTGTAACTCTTAATCGAAAGCGTATTACGTTACTCGCAGTTAAGAAGGCAACGCAATGGACATCAACGGGTTTTTAGAACGACATTCGCTTCCGGCTAGCTACGCCGACATTGCACAAAAATGGTTCATGCCATTGGGCGATGAAATAGCAATGCACCAAAATAATGCAAGCACAACCTATTTTGTTGGCATTAATGGCTGTCAAGGCTCTGGCAAAAGCACCCTGTGCGACTTTTTAGTCGACTACCTTTCACAACGTCATGGATTGACTAGCGTCACCTTGTCATTAGATGATTTTTATCTCGACCAATCATCTCGAAACGCACTATCGATTAAAATACATTCTCTACTCAAAACAAGAGGTGTACCGGGTACTCACAACGTTTCCCTTGCACAACAAACGTTTGAACGGCTGCAAAACTATGGAACCGTATCAATACCTCGGTTCGACAAAGCAAATGATAACCCCTATCCCGTCAGTCAATGGCCACTTGTAAACGGTCCCGTAGACGTCGTTTTAGTTGAGGGCTGGTGTTGGGGCGTACCCGCTCAGTCAGAATCGCAACTACACAACCCAATAAACAATCTCGAAAGTGAACATGATAGCGTGGGCACATGGCGCAGGTACGTTAACAGACAGTTGCGCGATCACTATCAGTCGCTGTTTGACAAGATGGACTATTGGGCAATGTTAAAAGGTCCTTCGTTTGACCATGTTTATCAATGGCGATGTGAGCAAGAACACAAACTGGCGGCAAAAACGCCTGGCACTAATATTATGTCGGATGAAGAAATCGCCCAATTCATACAACACTATCAACGATTAACCGAACACGGGTTTGAGACTCTGCCCAGCCGTTGCGACACCGTTTTCGAATTAGATGCATCACGCCAAATAACAAATAGCATCACAAAGGCCCCTGAATGACAGATTCAAAAACACTGATTTTTACTGACATGGATGGAACGCTACTGGATCATTACACGTACGATTTCAGTCCGGTCGTAGACACCCTCGCCACCTTAGAATCGAAAGCAATTCCTGTTATCCCTACTACCAGTAAAACCTTTGCCGAACTACAAATTCTGCGCGAGCGCATTGGTCTGTTCGGACCCTTTATCATCGAAAATGGTGCGGCGATCTGCATTCCACATGGTTTTTTTAAACAAAAACCCGCGGGGACGGTTTGGCAAGATAACTATTGGTGCAAATCCTTTAGTTACAGCAAAAATTACTGGGTCAATTTACTCGACGTTGTTGCTGACGAATTTGAAGGCGAATTTAAACAGTTTAGTAAAATGTCATTGCAAGACATTCAAGATGCCACTGGTCTTGATGAAAAAGACGCGTCTTTGGCAGCCATGCGCCAGTATGGCGAGCCGGTTTTATGGCTTGGCAGTGACGAAAGAAAAGCCGCATTCATTAAAGCGGTTACCGAGCGAGGCGCATCACCACTGGAAGGCGGTCGCTTTATTCACATTAGTGGCGATTGCAATAAAGGCACTGCGCTTTCATGGTTCGTCGAAGAATACGAACGTCAGTTTAATCAACGCGTAGAGTCTATCGCGCTGGGTGATGGAAAAAATGACATCGCAATGCTTGAGGCGGCGTCAATTGCTGTGAGAATCGCCTCACCTAGTCACCCACCACCCGAATTACAAAAACCACAAAATGTCTACACAAGTACCCTGCAAGGCCCATCGGGATGGGCTGAAATAATTAATAAATTACTTGTTTTAAATCCTTAGGAGGACACATGGCCGACTTTTATCAAAATGGTGTTGTTACCACCTTACACAATTTGTCCAATCGTCCTACAGAGGCGCTGGAAGCCGAGCTACTGACATTTTCTAAAAAACGCCCCATGGCGCTTATCTTACCTTCCTTGTTTTCTGAATTAGAAGGTGAAGCCCTGCCCCATATTGTAAATGAACTGACAGAAGTGCCTTATCTGTCAGAAATTGTTATTGGCTTAGATCGAGCGGATGAAAGCCAATACCGACACGCGTTAAATTTCTTTGATAAATTGCCCCAACATCATCGCGTACTGTGGAATGATGGACCCCGATTAAAAGCCATTGACCGAGAACTCAGTGAATTAGGATTAGCACCGAGGGAAATGGGTAAAGGCCGTAATGTTTGGTATTGCATGGGCTATGTGATTGCGTCCAACAAAGCCGAATCTGTGGCATTACACGACTGCGATATCGTTACTTACAATCGTGATCTCCTAGCAAAACTTATTTATCCGGTTGCCAACCCCATGTTCAACTACGAGTTTTGTAAAGGTTACTATGCGCGGGTGGCAGACGGCAAAATTAACGGCAGAGTGTCTCGTCTGTTGGTAACACCACTATTGCGTGCACTCAAACGCACACTCGGTGACAATGAATATATTGAATTTATGGACAGTTTCCGCTATCCGCTGGCTGGTGAGTTTTCGTTTAGACGCGATGTATTGAATGATATTCGCATTCCTTCTGATTGGGGATTAGAGATTGGCGTATTATCAGAAATGCACCGCAATTATTCTCATAACCGCTTGTGTCAGGCTGATATCGCTGACAACTACGACCACAAACATCAGGACTTGTCACTCAATAATGATCAAGGCGGCTTGTCTAAAATGTCGATTGACATTACTAAAGCCCTTTTCCGAAAATTGGCCACACAAGGCTTTACGTTCAGTACTGAGATGTTCCGCTCAATAAAAGCGACGTATTTCAGAATCGCCCTAGATTTCATCGAAACCTACCATAACGACGCCGTCATGAATGGTTTAAAACTCGACATTCACAATGAAGAAAAAGCGGTTGAAATGTTCGCAAGCAATATTATGAAAGCCGGCCAAAGTTTCTTAGACAATCCGATGGAGACCCCTTTCATACCAAGTTGGAACCGCGTCACCAGCGCGATACCTGATATCTTGGACCGCATTAAAGACGCCGTAGAAGAAGACACTAAAGAATTTAAAGGTTGAACATGAGCGCCAACTTGTCCGTTTTACATGATAAAGTCACCCGGCACCTCGAGTTCATCTACGCCGATGTCGAGTTGCCGATGGCTTACTCTGAACTCGCTGATGCGTTACTCAAAACTATAGGCCTTGTTAGCGAGGATGCGATAACCGTTCCTCAACCACACGCCAACCATTGGGATCAGAATGATATTGTAATGATCACTTATGGTGACAGTGTACTTGAGGACAACAAAGCGCCGTTGAGTACACTCAAGCAGTTCCTGCACACTTACTGCAAGAACACCATAAACAAAGTTCACATATTGCCGTTTTATCCTTACAGTTCCGACGATGGTTTTTCGGTTATTGATTACTCTAGTGTCAACGAGTCGTTAGGCACTTGGGACGACATCGACGAATTGGCAAAAGACTATGGTTTGATGTTTGACCTTGTCATCAATCATTGCTCTGCTCGCTCGGTGTGGTTTGATAATTTTATCAAGGCCGAAGGAACGGGCAGTGATTTCTTCTTCACTGCGTCGCCAGACGACGACTTAAGTCAGGTCACACGACCGCGCACATCACCGTTGTTACGTGAAGTAGAAACAGCAGAAGGTACAAAATACGTATGGTGTACTTTTAGCCACGACCAAGTCGATTTCGATTTCCGCAACCCAAAAGTAATGCTCACTTTTGTCGAAATCATCAAACAATATCTAGACAATGGGGCTACGCTGTTTAGATTGGATGCCGTTGCTTTTTTATGGAAAATCATTGGCACAACGAGTATTAACTTAGAGCAAACCCATGAAGCAGTGCGTTTGTTCCGTACGTTGATCGAACACGTCAATCCAGAAGTCATCATCATTACCGAAACCAATATTCCCAATAGAGAAAATCTGACCTACTTTGGTAATGCCAACGAAGCCCATGCTATTTACAATTTCTCGTTACCACCATTGCTCGTCAATACCTTGGTAACAGGAGACTGTCGTTATTTAAAAAGTTGGATGATGTCGATGCCACCCGCTCAAAACGGCACCACCTACTTCAACTTTATTGCGTCCCATGATGGGATTGGACTCCGACCAGCGGAAGGTTTGCTCAATGATGAAGAATTGTCGACTTTGGTGCATACGATGCAGTCTTTTGGTGGCAAAATCTCATGGCGAGCGTCGGACCACGGCCAACAAAAACCTTACGAAATTAACATCGCATTATTTGATGCGTTGCAAGGCACTACCAAAGGCCCAGATAGATGGCAAATCGACAGATTCATCTGTGCCCATGCGGTAATGCTGGGAATGGAAGGAATTCCGGGAATCTATATACACAGTTTGCTGGGAACGGGTAATGACTACGAGAAAGTCGAAAACACCGGGCAAAATCGCTCGATAAACCGTCATCGATGGCAGTTTAACGAGTTGGCATCCTTGCTGGACTCTACTTACTCTCAGCACCACAAAGTATTGACCAGAATGTCACAGTTGATTCGCATTCGAAAAGCCCAACCGGCGTTTCATCCCAATGCTACCCAGTTTACATTGCAGCTGGGTAATCAAGTGTTTGGTTACTGGCGTCAAAGTTTAGACCGACGTCAAAGTATTTTTTGTATCAGCAACATCAGTGATGTCGAGCAATCTATTCTATTGTCGGATATCAACCTAATCGGCACCGACTCCTGGATAGACTTAGTGAGTAGAGACGAAATTCATGATGTGGGTGGTTATCTCAAGTTAAAACCTTATCAAACCGTTTGGATCAGTAATCTCGATTTCGAGTAAGGAAAAGGCGTTTTTTTAAACGCCTTTTTTTATCGATATCATTCTTATTTTTGAAACGTACGACCATTTGCTATGTCATTGGCTTTGTGACGGTTTTAGTCCATAATCTTGGCCTATTTTCGCGCTCCTTCACAGGTCTTCATTATGTCGCATTCACCTTGGTTATCCCTTGAAGAGGCTTTGCAAAAAGCCATTGATGCCGTCACGGTTATCACGCAGTCTGAAGTCGTTAATTTAGAACTCGCACTCAACCGCGTTGTCTCTACACCCATTTTGGCACCGGTATCTGTTCCTCCTTGGGATAATTCAGCAATGGACGGTTATGCGGTCAATACGTCTGACGCACATTTAGACAAGGTTTTACCGATTTCTCAAACACTCACCGCAGGCATGGCGGCTGATACTTCTTTATCCTCAGGCACCGTTGCACGTATCATGACGGGCGCGCAAATCCCTGCTGGCGCTAACGCTGTTATCATGCAAGAAAACACGGACAAACTGGAAAGCGGCGATATTCAAATTAAACAAGCCGCACAAGCGGGTGAAAATATCCGAGTAAAAGGCTCCGATATCGTTGAAGGGAACGTCGTTGTCGATGCAGGCACCCGATTAACGCCCTCTCACCTGATGTTGATCGCCTCTTTGGGACTTGCCCAAGTCGAGGTATATCGCTCATTGCGAGTGGGTTTGCTAGCGACAGGTGACGAACTTGCTCAACCTGGCACTGACGCCACAGACCAACAAATTTATGAGGCCAATCGCACCGGTGTTCGCGCTTTGCTCACGCCTTTGGCGGTAGAAATAAAAGACTATGGTATCGCCAAAGACAATCCCGACGACATTAGGGACATTTTTAAACGCGCTACCCAAGAAGTTGATGTACTAATTAGCAGTGGTGGCGTGTCGGTTGGCGATGCTGACTTTGTCAAAGATGTCATCGACGAACTAGGTGACATCGATTTTTGGAAAGTCGCGATAAAACCGGGCAAACCCTTTGCTTTTGGCAAAATAAGTCAAACCTTTTTCTGTGGTTTACCCGGCAATCCCGTGTCTGCCTATGTCACCACTGAACAAATTGTTGCGCCGCTACTGCGGGTCTTGCAAGGTGAGACTAAACACAGTCAGACGCATCGCCTCACATTAAAAGCACAGGTCACTAAAGACTATGCAAGACGTGCGGGTCGAAAAGAGTTTCTCAGAGCCGTTTGGCATACTGATGAATCAGGAAAGATGTGGGTGACTCCGCTCCAAAAACAAAGTTCTGGTGTAATGAGCACAGTGACTCAAGCCAACTGTTATTTGGTGTTAGACGCAAGCCAAGCTCGCATTGAAGCCGGTGAAGACGTATTGATTCAGCCTTTCTCCTTATCTTGTTAATACTTGAGGAACATTTTGCTCTCTCCCACTTTAAAACATGAGATGTCGCGCTTAGTCGCCCTTGCCTGGCCTTTGCTTGTGGCGCAAATCACCCAAATGTTGATGGGTGTCAGTGATACTATTATGGCGGGCCGGTACAGTGCCACAGACATGGCTGCCGTTGCTTTGGGCTTCAGTATTACGATTCCTATAATGAGTTTTATCCAAGGTATCGCATTAGCACTACCACCGATCATCTCAAGATTAAATGGCGGTCAAAACATTGGTGCGATTGCCAATGCTACGCAGCAAGCAGGATTTCTACTGTTCGTTGTTAGTGTGTTGGTCTTAGTGTTGATTCCGTTTGTTCCTAACATCATTGATGTGTTTCCAATGGAGCAAGCGCTATCTGATATCACGCAAGACTATGTCGTATTCGTTCTGATTGCCATGCCGGGTTTCGCCCTCTACCAATGGTTGCGCAATTATTGCGAAGGGCTCGGAAAAACCAAACCGACAATGGCCATCACTGTCGTTGGACTTATGGCGAATGTCGTGGGCAACTACGTCTTTATCTACGGCATGGGACCTATTGATGAAATGGGCGGCGCGGGTTGTGGCCTGGCAACAGCGATCGTTATCTATACTATGTTCGCAGCCACCTTGCTCTACACTGTCAAAGCGCCGTCGCTAAAGCGTTTTGGTTTGTTTAGTGCGTTCCATCGCCCGAATGGTAAAGAAATGCTGGCCACCTTTAAACTAGGTTTGCCTATTGCGATGACCATTTTATTTGAAGTCACGTTATTTGCTGTTGTGGCCCTTTTACTGGCCCCCTTTGGTGCGAATACGGTAGCCGCCCATCAAGTCGCACTTAATTTCTCAGCATTAATGTTTATGTTTCCCATGAGTACGGGTATGGCAGTGTCGATACGAATCGGCTATCGCATTGGTCAACAACGGGCCGATCTTGCGGCAACAGCGGTAAAAGCCGCGTTGTTAGTCGGATTGAGTGTCGCCTTTTTTACCGCGTCGTTCACTGTACTGGCAAAGTCATTTATCATTACGCTGTATACCAGTGAGCAAGCTGTTTATACCTTGGCTAGTGCGCTATTAGTATATGCAGCCATTTTCCAGTTTTCTGATGCCATTCAAGTGATTTCGGCAAACGCTCTGCGCGGATACAAAGATACCACCGCGATGTCTATTATCACCTTTTGTGCGTATTGGTTAATTGGGTTACCAACCGGCATTATTTTGGGCCGAACAGATTGGTTTACCGCTCACCCCATGGAAGCCGCGGGATTTTGGATAGGCTTCATTGTGGGATTGAGCAGTGCTGCCGTCATGTTGGGTATCCGCCTCTATTACATCCAAAAACGAACTCAACTGTCATCACCGGTATAATCCGTCGACGAAGAAGATTGCCATTCATCACCAATTATCGGATCTTCTTCGTCTTCATCTTCCCAGTCATAGCGCTTTTCAGCGAGCTTTTCATCTTGTCGAGCAAACAAAGCCGCCGCGATTGCACCAGCCACACCACCGAAAAAATGTGCTTCGTAAGAAATATGGGGTTCTCTTGGAAAGATTGTCATGATCATTCCGCCATATAAAAAGAACGCAATCATCAATAAAACAATAGACCGTTTATCCCGTCGTACAACACCTGCGATAAACAAGAAGAAAAACAACCCATGGGTAATACCACTGGCGCCCAAGTGAACGGAGTCTCGTCCAAACAACCACACACCCAGGCCACTTCCAAACCAAGACAACAGAAAAACCGGTGTCGCCACTTTGGGGTAACCGTAAAAGAGCGCGGTACACAAAATTAGGATAGCAAGTGTGTTGTGAGTTAGGTGTTCATATGAGCCATGAACCCATGCAGATGTGCCGATACCATAAAGCCGCGGCCAATCGCCGGGAATAACGCCAAAGGCGTTCAAATCAAAATGAAACAACACACCAGCGGACTGAATGACCCACAGTATTGCAATAAAACTCACACTGATCATCAGTGCGCGTCGCATGTCATTGTTTAGGGTTGCTGGTTTGATAAATCACCTACTACGTCTTTGGCTATACTCAATACGTAGGGGCGTTAACAAAAATTAAAAGAGAATAAAAACGAATAATTTATAGCGATTCAAACGTTTTTAATTGTAAAGCGGTGTCGATATCAACAAGCTTATCGCCCGCATCAATCAATTTGACTAGCGTAGAATCGCGTTCGCGCAGTGAGGCCAGCAGTGCACCCGCCCCTTTATCCCCTTCCAGTGCCATTAAGTCAGGAAAATAACGTCGTGGAAACAAAACGGGTGGCGAAATAACGCCATTAGAAGATGCGGCGATGATCGTATTAGGAAGCGCTGCAGCCATACTCTTTAACTTTAGCAACAAGCTAGCATCGACCAAAGGTTGGTCACCTAATCCAATAATACAATGTGTGTGATTGTGGTGACGATAGAGTTCACTGAGACCCTGCCGAATAGACTCGGACTGCCCTTTTTGCCATGCTTTTGCGTGGACATAGTGAACATTTTGTATTCGGCACAGTGGACGCAGCACATCGTGGTATGCGCCCCCGACTAACCAAACTTGATTTCCGTTGAGCTGTTGATGTTGCTCTATGGTGTATGACAACAAAGTGTGTTCTTTTACAAGAGGATGGGTAGCGAGTAATTTATTGCCATTAAAACGTCGGCTTTCGCCTCCTGCCAAGATCAAAGAACACAGATGGATTGCCATGTTAGAAACGCCCTTGCAATGGTCCGCCATCTCCACCAAATAGAGTAGCGTGAGCCTGTGCGAGAATAGACAACGCAATCGATTCAGGTAAATCACCACCGACACTCAAACCGGCAGGTGCTTGAAGAGTTACTGGCAGATCATTGAGCGTAATGCCAGCTTCATCTAGGACTCGCTGACAGCGGTGACCGGGGCCTAGTAACGCTAAATATTTCAAATTAGGCAACGGATTGCTTGCAATGTAAGACAAAGCTTTCGCATCCATTCCCACTTGGTGATGCATCAACACGATTGCCTCAGCGTCACTGATCCATGAGCTTTGGTGGTATGCGTCAGCCGACAAGTCACTGACACAAGTTGCATGGGAAAAATCAGACGCTCTGGCATAACGCGCGCGGCTATCGTTCACTAGGCTTAACCACCCAAGTTGCGACGCGATATTTATCACAGGTTGCGCATCGACGCCGCCGCCGAGCACAACGATACGCGGAGGTGGTGAAATCGTATGTTGGAACCAGTCGTCGCTTTTTGCATCATGAGATGGTTGAGAAATGATTTCAGCAACACAATCGCCATCTTTCGCCAGTTGACGAAAGACCGCCGTCTTTCCTGCTTCAAGTGCATCGATGACACGTTTTAGCGACAAAAAATCGTTGGATTGATTAACCGGTTGAAGAAGAAGTGTAATTTTTCCCCCGCAGCCAATACCCAGGCGCCAAGCTACATCACCCTCTTCTTCCATATCATAAGTGATCACCCTTGCTTGATTGCGCAGCCAACATCGTTGCGCTTGTTGCAGCACATCACTCTCTAAGCAACCACCGCTAATCACGCCTTGTTGAAACCCTTCATCATTGAACATCATCATGGCCCCAACTTTGCGGTAGGAACTGCCTTCAGTGCCGATGACTGTGGCAAGAAGCCACTGACCTTGTTCTCGTTTTGGCCACCAGTGTTTTAAAACGTGATAGATGTGATGATTCATATTACTCCGAGGTCAGCTCCCCGCTCAGTCCACTGCACTGATTACGAGGGTTTCAGAAATTTTGTCTTGAATAGCTTGGCGATTGGGATCCCAATATATTTGGAAAAACCCTAACAATCCTGTTGCCAGCCCTGCACCGTATCCGCCGTATCTGCCAAAGCTATCCCACAGTGACAACGCACTGCCATCGAGCTTTAACACGCGGATATTCATTAAGCGTTTACCTGGGGTTTTACCGTTAAACCACGCTGTGAATACGCTGTAATATAAGGCTGCCCAACCAAAACCCAAGCCCAACTCTGCAATTATACCTTTGATCCATTCAACCACACTGTAATTTGACGTCGGGCTGGGTTCCTCGTCTTTGTTTATCTCTGTGATGATTTCAGACATATCCCAATTCGACTGAGCCTCACCAGATGCGTTTTCCGTGCCTGAGTCACCCGCCGCATTGGTCGATGCGATCTCTTGTTCACTCTCTTGAGCTTGCTGTGCACGTGCGCGCTGAAATGCGCTAATGTATTGCGCTTTAATTTGGTCTCGCTGCGTGTCGTCCAGTGCCGTACCTGCCAAGAATTCCTCTAAGCCTGCAACAAACGACGCCTCTTCCATTGAGTCCTGAGCGAACGCGTCGCCCATGTCAGACGCCAAGTTACTTAAACATGTCATGTCACTGTCGCATTGAGTCCAAGCAAGTAAATTCGCCCCGTAAAGGATGGGAGCCGCTACACCAATATCACCGTCGCCATCGGTGTCTTGTGAAAGTTCGGGTTCGAACGCAACATTCAAGATAAGTAATGTTGACCAAAACAACATGACGGCTCCACCAAATCGAAGCCATTTTCTTGTTCGGTCACGGTGATTCTTGCGCGCGAGGTTGCGACTTGCTTTAAAAAACGTGAATGCTGCTATCAATGCCAGAAACAATGCATTTAAAGAACTTAATATCGCGACTAGCACTAAATCAATAACTTGAGCAATACCTCGTTGAAATGGCGTTGCCAACCGTTTCCCCAAAAGCTCGTCTGCTACGCCAAACGCGTAAGGGGTGACAATATCCTTCGTTTCAACCTTGTCATCAATCGTTGACGTTGAAGCTTGTTCTTGTGATGTAAGGCCGTCCTTGGGTAAGGCGTTTGGGACATTACCTTCAGCGACAGCAGGGTTGGTTTTATCTGACATGGGGACTTCCAATGTATACCTGTTAGACGCCGCTTGAAGACAATCAGCCCCAAGCGGCTTTTATCGCTCTACTGTACACAGATTGGTTGAAAAGTGTAATCCCAAAAGATTTAACGTTTCGTGCTCAACGCTTTTATTCCGTTGGACAAACCTTCCAGTGTCAGCGGGTACATATGCTCATCCATCAATTCATACAATACTTGAATGGATGCGTAGTAACGCCAGTATGACTCGGCTTGAGGGTTGAGCCAGATCGATTGAGTAAAGTGATCCGTCAACCGTTTTAGCCACACGGCGCCGGGTTCTTCATTCCAATGTTCAATACTGCCACCCGGGTACGTTATCTCATAGGGCCCCATGGTCGCATCGCCAACGAATATTAGCTTATAGTCTCGACCATAACGGTGAATAATTTCCCAGATTGGAATCCGCTCGGTATCGCGGCGGGCATTATCTTTCCACACGTCTTCATAGACGCAATTGTGAAAGTAAAAATACTCTAAATATTTAAATTCAGTTTGAACCGCGGAGAAAAGTTCCTGCATTTCTTTGATATGTGGGTCCATTGATCCTCCCACATCAAAAAACATTAATACTTTGACGGCGTTATGACGTTCCGGCGCCATATGAATATCAAGTAAACCACCATTTTTGGCAGTTTCATCGATGGTGGTATTTACGTCCAGTTCTTCACTTGCTCCGGTACGGGCAAACTTACGCAGTTTGCGAAGTGCAAGCTTGATATTCCGGGTACCCAGCTCGACATCACTCGATAAGTTCTTAAAATCTCGCTTATCCCACACCTTAACAGCGGAAAAATTGCGATTACCTTTTTGACCGATTCGGATGCCTTCTGGATTTTCTCCATAGGCGCCAAAGGGAGACGTCCCTCCGGTTCCAATCCACTTATTGCCCCCTTCGTGCCGTTCTTTTTGCTCCTCAAGTCGTTCTTTGAGGGTTTTCATCAGCTCTTCTAGGCCGCCTAGCGCTTTTAACTGCTCGCGCTCTTCGGCGGTTAACACCTTCTCGAAGTTTTTCTTCAACCAGTCTTCTGGGATATCGGCACCAAATAAATCAACCGATGCCACTCCCTCAAAGTAGTCAGCAAACGCGCGATCAAATTTGTCGTATTGGCTCTCGTCTTTGACCAATATGGTTCGCGACAAAAAATAGAAAGCCTCAACATCACCGTGAATTACATGCTTTTGCAATGCGCCAAGTAAATCGAGCAACTCCCGGAGGCTCGACTTGACGCGGTATTTTCGCAGTGTGAAAAAGAAATCAATGAGCATTATCGACGCGCCATAAACATGAGTTTTTCGAACAAATGGATATCTTGTTCGTTTTTCAGCAACGCACCGTAAAGCGGCGGAAGTGCACTTTTGCCGTCTTTTTCATGTAATGCTTCAGCGGGTATATCCTCGGCGACCAGGAGTTTTAACCAATCAATCAACTCCGACGTGGACGGCTTCTTTTTCAGACCTGGGACATCGCGCACCCTGAAAAATGCCGATAGCGCATCGTCCAACAACTGCTTTTTTAGTTCGGGGAAATGCACGTTAACGATGTCTCGCATTTCATCAGCATTGGGAAACTGTATGTAATGAAAGAAACAGCGTCGTAAAAACGCGTCGGGTAACTCTTTTTCATTGTTAGACGTAATAATCACGATAGGGCGTTGCGTTGCCACTATTCTCTCTTGCGTCTCATAAACAAAGAACTCCATCTTATCGAGTTCGAGTAGCAAATCGTTGGGAAACTCGATATCTGCCTTGTCGATTTCATCGATTAACAATACGGGACGTTTTTGTGCACTAAACGCATCCCAGAGTTTACCCTTGACGATGTAGTTTTTAATATCGTGTACTTTATCATCACCCAGTTGTGAATCTCTTAATCGAGATACCGCGTCATACTCGTACAAACCTTGTTGTGCTTTAGTGGTCGATTTGATGTGCCATTGTATTAGATCGGTACCTAGGCTTGCGGCTAGTTCTTCGGCAAGCATGGTTTTACCTGTACCCGGCTCACCTTTTATGAGTAGCGGTCTTTCCAGTGTAATCGCTGCGTTTACAGCTAATTGCAGTTCTTTCGTGGCGATATAATTTGAGGTTGAGCTAAATGACATAAGACGCCTTTTGAATCAAAATTAAATAAATAACCATAACATATAGCAAAAATCACTTTGCTTTTTCCTATTTGATACCAATGATATAGGGGTAACTTGGCATACCCCAAATTACTGTTATTAATTACCTACTATTAGAAACAGTAACAGTGATGCCAAGACGGGTATTGCTTTTAACAGCTATAGGACAGAACAATGCAAGTTTTTCAAGATAATACACTATCTATTGGCAACACGCCTTTGGTTAAATTAAACCGCGTTACGGGTGGTAACGTGTTCGCAAAAATTGAATCTCGTAACCCAAGTTTCAGCGTGAAGTGCCGTATTGGTGCCAATATGATTTGGGACGCGGAAAAGCGCGGTGTGTTAACAGAAGGCAAGGAAATCGTTGAACCTACCAGTGGTAACACGGGTATTGCTCTTGCATTCGTTGCAGCGTCTCGAGGCTATAAACTTACCTTGACCATGCCAAGCAGCATGAGTTTAGAACGTCGTAAATTACTTAAGGCATTAGGCGCAAACCTAGTCCTGACGGAAGCACCAAAAGGCATGAAAGGCGCCGTTGCTGCCGCACAAGAAATTGTCGATTCCGATCCAGAGAAATACGTTTTACTTCAGCAATTTGATAACCCTGCTAACCCTGCAATTCACGAAAAAACAACCGGTCCTGAAATTTGGGAAGCTACAGATGGTCAAGTAGACGCATTCGTCGCTGGCGTTGGTACAGGCGGGACGATTACCGGTGTAAGTCGCTACCTTAAAAACGAAAAAGGTCGCGCTATTGTGAGTGTTGCAGTAGAACCAACAGACTCCCCTGTTATCACACAAGCTAAGGCCGGTGAAGAGTTAACGCCGGGACCTCACAAAATTCAAGGTATTGGTGCTGGCTTTATTCCTGGCAACCTAGACCTAGATCTCGTTGATGAAGTAGAGCAAGTTACCAACGAAGAAGCGATGGAAATGACCCATCGTCTAATGCGTGAGGAAGGTATCCTTGCCGGTATTTCTTCAGGCGCCGCCGTTGTTGCCGCTCAGCGCTTTGCCGAGCGCCCAGAAAACGCAGACAAAAATGTCGTTGTATTGCTGGCAAGTGGCACAGAGCGTTACCTGAGCAGCCCATTATTTGCGGGTCAATTCAGTGACCAAGAAGAAGTACAATAAACGTATTTCCAAATAAAGATAAGAACACCGGCTTTGGCCGGTGTTTTTGTTTATGAGTACCATGCCGTTATCCACGGTAACTGCCGCATAGGCTTTGCTTAATCAAAAATACCCATGCTAGTATAACTGCTCAAAGGATTACCCAAGGCTAGGACGCAACGTTTAGGCTAATTGGTTTACATAGAGGAGTTCTAAGTGTTACAGCGCTTTTATCTAATTTGGTATGTATTATTTAGTCTTACGTTGATTGCATGTACAGGCGAGACAAAAACAGAAGACCGACTTGGCCGTTACGGGATGTTGGATGAGAATACGCCTGAATATACTGCAGTGAGGTTTATGCGTAGCATTTATTTAGAAGGGAATATCGATAAGGCCGTTGAGCTCAGCACAGAAAGACTTGCTCGTGTACTGAAACGCTATCATACCAACCGCAATGTCCAGCGACACGTGCTCAACTTAAAATACGATTCTGTCAATATCAGCCCGGAAAGTGGCGACAGTGTCGGAAGAAACGAATACGCAGACAAAGCCACTGTTACACTGTTTTTCAGCGGCATGTACAAAGATGATAAAATTGAAGATTTACGCCAAGTGGATTTGGTTAAAGTAGATGGAGATTGGCGCGTCAGTAAAGTTCACGCAGACCGTTTTCTCTAAACACAAAAATACACGCCTATAAAAAAGCCCGGTCTCACCGGGCTTTTCTTATTTACCTACCGCGATTCCTTCTCGCCTTGGATCCGCGCCGCCGATAAGCTTACCTTCTTTGATTTGAATACCGTGTAGTCCGCTGTTGAGATCTACTGTTTTGACTGTGTGCCCGAGGGCTTCTAACGGTCCTTTAATCTCTGCTACCGGTGTACCCCGTTCCAACGCGGTGTAATCGTTTCTATTCGTAATTTTGGGCAAATTAATGGCTTGTTGCATGTCCAGCCCCCAATCAATCACACCGATTAGCGTTTGGGCAACGTAGCTAATAATCCGGCTACCACCTGGCGATCCTACCACAAACTCCAGATCACCTGATTCGTCAAACACCATAGTCGGACTCATCGCGCTGCGAGGACGCTTGTAAGGTTCAATTCGATTAGCGGTTGGATAGCCATTTTTTGATGGAATAAAAGAGAAATCTGTCATCTGATTATTCAGTAGGAAACCGCCAACCATTAAGCCTGAGCCAAACATAAATTCGATGCTGGTGGTCATGGATACAGCATTTCCTTCTTTATCGACAATCGATACGTGGCTAGTGTTGGGCAATTCATAGGATTTGCCCATCGCCAGTTGCGCCTCAGCATAGGGTTTGCCCGCTCTGACTCGACGCCAGTCACCTTCCATCGTCACCCCTTCGGCACGACGCTCAAGATAAGCCGAATTTATCATTGCAGCAAAAGGAAGTTGGGTAAAATCGCTATCGGCAATATAGGCTTCTCTATCTGCATACGCCCGAGCACTGGCTTTTGCGTATAAATGCGCAAATTCTACAGACCCTGGTTTGACCTGGCTAAAGTCCACATCTTCAAGCATTTTCAAAATTTGATACACGTTAATCCCGCCCGAACTTGGCGGTGCCATGCCGCAAATGCGCTTAGTGCGATAGTCGGCACACACAGCTTGACGTTTAACAGGCTTGTATCCAGCCAAATCATCCTCTGTCAACACACCTGGGTTGATTGACGCTGATTGCACGATTTTGGCTATTTTCGTTGCAAAAGGTCCAGTGTGCAGATAGTCAGCCCCCTGTTCCGCTATATTAGAAAGGGTCGCCGCAAGTTTTGGATTCTTTTTAATTTGGCCGGCTTTTAGCGGTTTACCCGCGGGGAAGAAATATGTTGCGCTGGCTGGGAATTCTTTCAAACCAGGATGATAATTCAATCCGATGAGCTTTTCTAAGCGAGGCGAGACTTTAAATCCTTCCGTCGATGTTTGAATCGCATCGTCAAATAAGGTATTCCATTTAAGTTTACCAAATTCAGCCTGCGCCATTTCCAATGTTTTCATCACACCGGGCACGCCAACAGACTTACCACCCACAACGGCATCGAGCCAGCGCTGCGGCTTATTTGCCTGCATAAACCAAAATGGGTCAACCGCTTTAGGCGCGGTCTCTCTACCATCGAACGTATGTAAGGTTTTGGTTTTGTTGTCCCAGTACAAGATAAACGCGCCGCCACCTACTCCAGAAGACTGAGGCTCTACCAAGGTCAGCATGGCCTGCACGGCTACCGCTGCATCGATAGCAGTACCGCCTTTTTCAATAATGTTTTTACCAGCCCATGATGCGTAAGGATTGGCTGCCACCACCATATAATTGTCAGCGACCAGTGCTTTTTTACTTTGATAACCAGTAGCGGCTTCAGGTTCACCAGCTTCTCTTGGCGGTGTTTGAGCACCTATAGAAAATGACAATACACCCGCAATTAATGCAGTTAAGCCTTTTCTCGGGAAACGGATATGTGGCTTCAAGCTACTCTCTCTCCTATTTGAATTTTTCAGGATCTATGGGACGTTTATCTAAGAATGCTGCAAATGCCTCTTTGGCGGCCGGCGTGCTCAACGCCTCGATAAACACGTCCATTTCTTCATTCATTTGTTGCCGTATCTCTGAAGATTCGTTGATCATTAAAGATTTGGTGTGAGATAGCGCAAACGCTGGTTTTGAAGCTAACGTGCGACAGATTTGATCAACCTTGACGCCTATTTCTTCTGAGTTAGCTACCTGATTAACCAGCCCGAATTGACATGCTTCTTCGGCACCAAATGCCTCACCCAACATCAACCACTCACTGGCTTTTCTGTGCCCAACGAGACGAGGTAATACTAAACTGGATGCAAATTCAGGGACTAACCCTAAATTAATAAACGGCATCACAAATTTGGCGTCAAGCGTACAATAAACGAGATCACAATGTAACAATAAAGTGGTCCCAATGCCAACAGCCATTCCATTAACTTGCGCCACTACCACTTTTCTACAATCAAGCAGTGCTGCCATGAATGCCCCCGTTTCAGCGACACTCTCGCCTTCTCCTTGGTTTGAAAAGTCAGTAATGTCGTTTCCAGCCGTAAAACAGTCACCTGAACCTTTTAGCAAGACGACTTTTATTGATTCATCGTGATTGGCGGCATTTATCCCATCGGCAAGAGATTGGTACATTTCTCGGGTCAGCGCATTTTTCTTGTCTGGGCGGGCCAGCACTAGCGTCATCACGCCGTCAGATACAATCTTGTTAATATTGCTCATAGGTTAGCTCCTTATCGGGTTTTATCTCAGTGAACCATCACTTAAACAAACAATTGTCTTGTTTTGCCGGTATTTTAGTTATGATAGCGACCGAGATTTAACAACAAAAATAAGTATTCATGATAAACACACTACCTGTTGCCTTTAAGCACAGTGCAGGCCCTCTCCTACTGGCGATGATTTGTAGCCTACTCTTTTTCCTTGAACCACGTTCCGGTGATTTACTGGCATTTGACCGCTATGCCATTGACGCTTATGAAACATGGCGTTTGTTGTCTTCAAGTGTTGTACATACCAATGGTTATCACGTTCTACTCAATTTAGCAGGTCTGTTTCTTTTGTGGGCGCTACATGGCGAACTTTATCAACCCGTGTGGTTTACGAAATTGTTTGTATGGTGCGCGTTTGGCACGGCCATCGGCATCTATTTTTACTCACCCAATATGATTTGGTATGCGGGCATGTCCGGTGCGCTACACGGTATGTTCATCTGGGGTGCTTGCATGGATATTCAGCGCGGAATGAAAAGTGGGTGGCTGTTGTTGATAGGTGTGATGATTAAGCTCGCACACGAACAATACGCGGGCAGTAGTGAAAGTATTGCAAGTTTGATTGATGCCAATGTTGCGGTTGACTCTCACCTTTACGGTGCCGTAAGTGGCCTTTTACTCTACGTCTTGCCGACATCTATACTAAAGCTACAAACCGCTTTGCGATCAAAACATTAACTGCGTGAAAGTAGCGGCGTGACGTTCTCTGCGGGCATTGGCTTATGTAAGTGAAAGCCCTGCCCGATATCACAGTGATGCTGACGCACATAGTTCAGCATATAGTCATTTTCGATACCTTCGGCAATCACCTGAAGCCCCAAATTATGACCAATATCAATGATCGTTTTAGTGATGGTCGCAGATTGACTGTTGGTTTCCACATCCTTCAAGAAGGCTTTATCTATCTTGAGGTATTGTAAAGGCAGAGAGTGTAAGTAACTAAAGCTGGAATACCCCTTGCCGAAATCGTCTAGAGCAAAGGTGATGCCATGACGATTTAACATTCTCATGGTATCAGTAACTTTCGCCTTATCCTCCATAAAAATTGACTCAGTCAATTCAATGATAATAGCGTTGCCAGGAACTTGATTTTGTTCGAGTGTTGCCAATAGGTGCGAGATGATATTGGCGTTTTGAAACTCAAGGCTGCTTAAGTTGATTGACATGGTAATATCTGTGAACCCTTGACTTCGCCACTCACTGAGTTGCTGCATTGCCAGAGTAATCACTTGTCTACCCAAATCCTCTATTAAGCCCGTTTGCTCGGCCACATTGATGAATACATCGGGGGGAACGGTACTCCCGTCAGGTTTGTACCACCTGGCTAATGCTTCAACGCTGGATACGCGCATGGACGATAAGTCAATTTTTGGCTGAAACGCCAAAGACAAACCTTCTCGATTAAGGACATTTCTCAAAGACTGTTCGACGGTAAGCTGTTCAAGTGCCTGCGCTTCAATATCAATACTATAAAAACGATACGCGTTTTTACCACACGCTTTGGCCTCATACATTGCCATATCGGCTTTTCGAATCAGTTCGTCAGCGGAGATACCATCGTCAGGATACAATGCGACACCAAGGCTAGACGTCACCATATAAGTTCGCCCATTGACATCAAACGGACGTTGCAATTCGAAAATTAATGCATCACAAATTGTTTCAACTGACGCTTTGTCGCGTATATTTTCCAGTAAGATAACAAACTCATCGCCGCCTTGTCTGGATAGCGTATCTTGCTCCCTCAGGCGATGTTGTAAACGATGAACAACTTCGACCAACAGATTATCCCCTGCGTCATGACCCTCAGAGTCATTCACCTTTTTGAAATTGTCTAAGTCAATGAATATTATCGCTAATTGCTGACGCTCGCGTTTCGCAATACTAAGAGCATGCCGGACCCTGTCCCGCAATAGTGCTCTGTTTGGTAGGCCAGTGAGTGAATCATGATAGGCTTGGTATTGGATCATCGCTTCATTACGCTTACCTTGCGTAACATCGCGTAAACACCATACCCGCCCCTTTAATTCGTCATCTTGCATTTGGGGCAACGAACGTACTTCATAGAAACTGCCGCTAACTGTCTCAACGGTACCATGAATATCCAACAGTGGATTTTCACGAAGCTGAATACCGTAAGCCGTTAATTGGGTGGGATCTTTTAAAAATGTGGCAAAACTGTCCATAGTGGCATAGCTTGAGTCCACACCAAAGTGGGCTAAAAACTCATGGGCCATCTTGTTTAACGACACAATATTGCCATGGAGATCATACACAAGAATGATCTCACCTGTGGCGTCGAATGTGGCGTTCAATAATGCTAACGAATCCTTAAGTTGATGCTGCACTTCTTCAACAGATGCAAGTTGCAACTTCAATGCTTGGTTTCGCTCGTTTAGCTCGTTAGACGTCATAAACAGTGACCGTTCTAACATTTTAATTGTACGCTCATGCTGATTGTATGTATCGGATACAATGCTATAGACAGGATCTTCAGTATCGAGTTTGTCTAACTCTATTTTTAACCGTTTGAGCTGTCTTTTCAGCAGTTTGTGCATACGTTATTGCTCTCCGATAACGGTAATCGTCATGGTTTGGTTATGCAGCGTACAATCGCTTGACCCTTCCACGGGCGATACCTCGCCATAAGAGTAGAAACCTGTCATTGCGCACGTCTCGGGCAAAATGTCTCGAATAATTTCAACTTCCTCCACCGCCCTTTTTGACATGACCAAGCGTCGACCAACACAACTCACCAAGATGGCAAGGCTATCGTTGTCGTGAGGCTGCTTAATTTGCGCAGTATTCGCCGCAATCTCAGCACCGTCCAACAACTGTTCAGTATTGGCATGCATCAGTTGACATGAGGCACCTTGGGGCATATTTCCCGCAAACGTCATGCTATTGGTTTGTTCATCAATGGATAAAATGGTTCGAACAACCGTTGCCGACCCATCATCCAACGTCAGTGATAATGGATAGAGTAAAGCGGAGCCTGGTAAATCTTGGGCGTATTCACCTAAAAACGACTTGTAGAGTGCGAGTGCGGGTTGACCATCAATTTCATAAACCGTATTTTTCTCGGATTTCGTGATTTCGCGAACGGGACCAAAGCCCCGCCAACCACCATATTGCCCCGTACCGACCACTAAACTGTCACCGTAAAAACACACTGCCGCAACCATACCGGGTTCGACGGCCGTGTTATGACGAACATGAGTGCGTAAAAAGTCGTATTTATCACCCGCTAAGCCACCGGTAAGCGTGACATTTTTTGGCAATACCTGTTGCACACCCGTGACTAAATCTGATCCATTTACTTGTTGACCATCAGATACTAAAAATACGTGACGTAGATGGTTCTTAGGTATCTTCTCTACTAATGCTTGTCCTAGTGCTTGGGCATCTGAATAGTTATCTACGTTGTCGCTTTCTACATAAACACAAGCGTGCTGATAAGACACTGCGGTCAGCGTCAGGCTGTCATCCAACAAGGCGTCATCGAATATTTCCCCGCTTGTTGTACAGCCTACTACGTGGGCGCTTGGGAAGGCATCGCGCACCACTGCATAAAGCGCAGAGTCCTTGAGCAGTGCTTCGCTACCAAACAGCATAACTAGTTCAGCCTTTGAATGTTCAGGCAGGGGGTTAGACCACTGTTGGTCCATATAAACAGATTGAAAAACCTTCATTGTGTCTTTTCCATACTACTTCTCTGGAGAAGGTCCAGTTGGCGTTGCAACGTAGTCGTTGTCTCAAAAATTTCTTTTTCGCAACGCTAATCATATACCACTCGTACACATACGCCATCCCTCTTTTGGCTAATTTAATAGAAGGAAATCAATGTGCCGATTTAAAAAAAGCAGCCGAAGCTGCTTTTTATCATAGGTGAGTCTCAAATAATTTATAGATTCGGCGGTACTCGTCTAGCCATGAACTAGGCTGTACAAAGCCATGAGATTCGACGGGATAAATAGCCGTTTCAAAATCTTGCTTTTCTAACTCAATTAATCGTTGTACCAAGCGCACTACGTCGACAAAGAACACATTGCTGTCGACCATAGGAGCATTAATCAACAAGGGCTTTTGCAACCCTTGGGCGAAATAAATGGGCGAGCTTCGACGATAAGCAATCGGGTCGATATCCGGCGTATTGAGAATGTTCGACGTGTAACCGATATTGTAGTGAGCCCAGTCACTGACCGGTCTCAATGCCGCACCGGCTTGAAACAAATCCGGTTCATTGAACATGGCCATAAAGGTCAAAAAGCCACCATATGAGCCACCGTAAGTGCCAATCCGCTCTCTGTCCACATTGGCGTGTTCAACTAGCCAGTTTACCCCGTCAATCAAATCTTCTACTTCTGGCGTGCCCATTTGGCGATAAATAGCGGTTCGCCAATCTCGTCCTTACCCTGCCGATGCGCGATAGTCCATATCCAAAACGACATAACCTTGTTCAGCCAGCATACTGTGGAACATAAATTCGCGTTGATAACCAGACCAACCTAAATGCGCATTTTGCAAATAGCCAGCACCGTGATTAAACACAACCGCTCTGCGTTTATCGCCCTTTTCAACATCCTTGGGTAAGTAAAGTCTTGCGTATATCGGCCGGTCTGTATGTGTTGACGGGATAGCAACGATCTTCGGCGCAGTCCAAGCCATATCAAGATATTGATCGCTCACTGTATCAGTGAGTTTCATTGGAGCTTGTTCGCTATTCACCGCTTTAATGTACAATTCAGGTGGCAAAACCGTTGTGCTGTGGGTTAACAGCAGTGATTGTTCATCTGGACTCAATGAGAAGTCAACCATAGCATCAAAATCCGTTAAGGCTAGGTGTTCGCCACTTTCCAAATCAACGCGATAGACCTCATATATTCCCGGATGGTCTTTATTCGCTTTAAAATAGGCATACTTACCGTCTGATGTTACGACGGGGCTGTCGACAACATAATCACCTGATGTCATCGCTCTAGGGGCTTCTCCGAGTTGTTGCACATATAGATGACTGTACCCCGTTTGTTCTGAAAGAAAATACAGGGTATCGGTTTGCGCTAGCCATCCAAAATCGTTATACCGATAGTTAATCCAAGCGTCGTCGTGTAGCCTGTGTTGACTAACTAGTGCTTTTTTATCGAAGTCGACTGTGGCAATCCAACGGTCTTTGTTGTCCCATGCTTCTAGCATCAGCGCAACCTGTTTACCATCGCTGTGCCATTGAATAGACGGTTCTGCCCAATTCCAGCTATCAATCAATCGAATAGCACGAGGTAATCGATTGTTGGTGTACTTTTCACCTTTTAACGCCGCGACTTCCCGTTTTACAGACGCCAATACATCCTCATTAAATCCTGGTAGTGTCTCATAACCCAGTTTATATCGTCGGTCATTGACAAGATCGAGAAGCCAAACCGTCTCGTTAATAGGTTTTGCATCCGCGACGCGAGCGCGAACGTTTTTCGTCGCAATACGCCCATCTTCTTGGACGTAATGAGGCATGATATCTGATTCTTTACGGGCCAGTGTTTTGGCCTTGGTTACAAAAATCGCATGATCTCCACTAGGGGAGATTTCTACCGCAACCATTTCTTCATTAGCATCAAAATAAAACGGAACCTGCGGCAACGTCGAGTTTTGTGCCATGATCTGCCCTTTGCGATCACTCGCTGCTTGTCTATCGGCCCGTCTTGTTGCTACATAGTCGATCAACTCAACCTGTTCTTGTGCAATAAAGTCTTGTGGTGCTTTGACCGCGACGGGTGATTGCCCAAACACCCAACTGAGTAGCGATTGACGCTGGCCAGTTGCCAAATCAATGGCAACAATAGCATCATATTCTTGTGCAGTTAGTCGGCCATCGCGTAAAAAAGCGAAGTTTCTTAACGGCGCACCACCGCGTGTTAACTGTTTAATGTCGCCATTTTGATCACGAAGATAAACACTTTCATCGTATCGCCATACGGTTAAGGCACCGTCAGCACTGGTGACCTGTTCATCAGGTTGATACTCGTGAATACGGTCAAAACCAACCGCCCTAATATCTTGTGGTTCATCTAACGATATACTGTACACATCACGTAATTTTCCGCCCCGCTGTTTGCGCTCAAATACGATATCTCCGTTAACTGCCCAACGGGGATTGAGTGGACGCCGACCTAACCAGTCTTGATCAGCCATTATTTGCTCAAGCGTGATTCCACTTTTTGTCATAGATTCACTGAGCGACGGTTGCTGAATATCTGCCGGTCGTGCCTGTTCGACTGGCTTAGTTTGAGCAATCGGTAATGTAGGTGACGTAGTCGAACACGCCGACAATAGTGCAGTGACACTGGCCATAAGGACCAGAGAGCGTGATGTGTTATTCATAATAGGCCGTATGTTTAGCTCTGAGAATGTCATTATAATCATCTTGTTACCTTATCATCGACTGATTCGTCTTTTCCATACGACCAATTGTCTCAATACCATCACTATTAGTACGAATCCTATAGTATGGTAAACGTGGACCTGCTAGGTACTGCCAATATTTCATGTATGTTTGTCGTTCTAGCACATAACAAGACCATAATCGTTGGCGATTGATCCAGAAACGGGGTTCATCACTAAAAGTGCATATCACTACCGTCAACGCGACACGAAAAAACCAAGGATTTATTGATGAAAAGAATCGCTGCAGCACTACTACTCTCACTAAGTACAGGCGCCGCCATGGCGGAGTCTTGCCCTGACGTACTTAAGTTCATGAAAAGAAAATTGAACTCACAAGAAACGGTCAACATGTGCAAAGAGTACAAAGACAAAACGCTATTGATCGTCAATACGGCAAGTTACTGCGGCTATACGCCACAGTTTGAAGGGCTAGAGGCAATGTATGACGAATACAAAGATCAAGACTTCGTCATTCTCGGATTTCCTTCCCACGATTTTAATCAAGAAGACAGTGACGAAGGGAAAACAGCAGAGCTTTGCGAATTGACCTACGGTGTAAAATTCCCAATGTTTGAGCCCACACATGTGAAGGGTGAAGAACAAGATCCTCTTTATAGAATGCTCGCCAAACAAACGGGCAAATCGCCAAACTGGAATTTCAACAAATACCTTGTTGATAAAAATGGCAACGTCGTCAAGCACTACAAAAGCGGTGTTAAGCCCAGCGACAAAGAGTTAGTACAAGACGTAGAGGCGGCGATCGCGCTTTAATTGAACGCATCAGCAATAAAAAAGCCCCGCTCATGGCGGGGCAATCAAGCACACTCAACTTGGAACACACTGTTCACAAAAACCACAACACAAGGTTTTTGCTAACTGCATAGAGTTAGTTCGATTATTTAGACGAAAGTTCAATAATTTTTTCGTTTGCCGTGGCAAAGGCTTTTTCCGCCGACTCTTCACCCATCGCTAAGCCTTCTGCGTAAGCAAACTCAATATCGGTAAGACCAACAAAATTAAAGAAGTGGGTGAGATACTCAGTCTGTGTATCCATAGGTGTACCTTGATACATACCACCTCGCGCTGCCAATACAATTACGCGTTTGTTCGACAACAAACCCACTGGCCCAGTTTCAGTATATTTAAACGTGACGCCAGCGCGCGCAACTCTGTCAATCCACGCTTTTAATGTTGAAGGAATGCCGAAATTATACATAGGCGTACCGATGACAATTTCGTCAGCTTGCTGCACTTGTTCAACGATGCTGTCAGATATTGACGCCAATGCTTGTTGCTCTTCATTACGGTCTTCTGGTGCTGTCATCCATGCACCCATTTCCGTGCCACTTAAATGACCAATATCACTTTCAGACAAAACAACTGAAGTCACTGACGCGTTATCACCTAAGTTGGCCAGATAGCTGTCAACGAGTTTTGAAGAATTACCGTTTTTGCCGTTAAGGCTAGAATAGATTGCTAGGACTTTTTTCATTGCTTACGCTCCAATTGAATAAGTAACTAGAGTGTAGGAAACAATAAATTAGAAAGAAATTATCAAAAATAGGCCACTTCATTCAATTTTTTAGAATAAAGTGGCTTTAATCTCCTGTTAGCACTTTGCTAATGCTTGTTCGAAGTCGTCGATAATGTCTTGGGTATCTTCTATGCCCACAGAAATACGCAACATATTTTCGCTTATTCCCATTTTGGCGCGCTCGGCGGGACCGTTTTCAAAGAAGATTGTTGGTGCCACTGGCAAAGCAAGTGTTCGATTATCGCCAAGATGTGTAGCACAGATGACAAGCTCTAATTCGTTGAGAAATCCAACCGGATCAATACTGTCTTCTAGGTCTAAAGATAATATAGCGCCGAACTTGGTGAATTGTTCACTGGCCAAATCGTGCTGCGGATGGTCAGTCAGTCCTGGGTAATATACCTGCTTAACTTTGTCATGCGACTGTAAATACGCGGCGAGCGCCATGGCGTTAGCACTATTTCTTTGCATGCGCATAGCCAAGGTTTCAAAGCCAACGGATATCGCGGCAGCCGACTCAGGAGACAATGTTGCCCCCATATCGCGTAATCCTTTCTTTTTAATTTGTGTCAATCCCCACTGCGCAACGTCCGCACCACGGTACATTGCTTTAATGTTGTCAAATTGACTCCAATCATAGTTACCCGTATCGACAATCGCACCACCTAGCACATTCCCATGACCACCGATGTACTTCGTCAAGGACGTCATTACGATATCTGCCCCTGCGGATTTAGCGGCAAACAACGGTGGTGGTGTCATCGTCGTATCAACAATCATGAGCGCACCATTCGATTTGCACAATTCGGACAAACGCGCGATATCAGCGACCTGTGTTACCGGGTTGGCAATCGTTTCAGCAAATACGGCTTTGGTGTTGGATTGAAACGCACCACTGACCGCGTCAAGGTCAGTCACATCAACAAACGTTACGTTGATACCCAAATCCTGAATGGTATCCATAAAGCTGCGGGTATTGCCAAATAGAAAGCGACTAACAATTAGGTGATCACCGCTTTTGAACAACGCCAAGATCATCGCACTGATTGCTGCCATACCGGTTGAAAAACAAACGGCGCCGACGCCTTGCTCCAATTGGTTAATCATATTTTGAAGCGCAACCACAGATGGCGAGGATGAACGAGAATAGACGTGCCCGACTTTTTTACCTTGAAACACATCAATGATGCCTTGTGCATCTTTGAATTCAAATAAAACGGAATTGGTACTCGGGGTATGAACCGCCCCGCTCTCTGGTTGATTCAATAATCTGTCAGCATGAACCTGACGCGTCGTAAACCCTTGCTTCGACACTGGGTACTCCAAATATCACCTAAAACAATGACGCAACGTTAGCATAAATAGGCCTCATTGTTGCCGATTAATCGGAATTTTTCGCTGTAAGTTATATCGATTTTGCAAAATAGACGGCAACAAATAAACAAACGAATTGAAAGCATTAGCGCTGTTTACCGTTCTTTGAATCAGTTACTATTCAATCGACGAATTAAGGATTTTACGGATAACGCGATGTGCATTTTATTTATCGCTGTCAATCAACACGATGACTACCCCCTCATTATTGCCGCCAATAGAGATGAATTTCACGCTAGGCCCACCGCCACTTCAACGTTTTGGAACGAACATCCAAATCTTCTAGCTGGCAGAGATTTAAAGGCTGGTGGCACGTGGATGGGGGTTACGCGTAACGGAAAGGTGGCCGCATTAACCAATATTCGAGACCCAAAAACCTTAAGGGAAGACGCCACATCAAGAGGCGAACTGGCGACGCAATATTTATTGGGTTCAGACACCAATTTTGAGGTTGAGCAACGATTAATAGCCACAAAAAACAACTACAATGGCTATAATTTTCTGTTCGGTCATTGGCATGACCTTCATGTTTATAACAACCATTTAAACGAGACACGAGCGCTATCAACCGGCGTTCATGGGTTGTCTAACGCATCTCTAAATGCACCCTGGCCCAAAGTCACCAAGGGCATGAAAGCACTCACCGATTATTGTCAAAATGGCCACCCAATCGAGAAAGATACTCTGTTTCGAATCATGGCTGATGATAATAAAGCGGACGACCATGTATTACCGGATACAGGCGTTCCCTACGAATGGGAAAAACAACTCTCGTCTATTTTCATTCAGGGTAAAGACTATGGTACGAGATGCTCAACCGTGCTATTGGTGGACAAAAATGGACGTCTTAACTGGACGGAGAAGACTTTTTCACCAGAGGGCGAAACCTTAGGTCAAATTGAGTTCGAATTCGACATCGAGTAGGATGCATCTTTCAATTCGCCTAATTTATAGACAAATTCGCCGCGTGTTTCGTATTCAAGACACGACAGAGTAATAAAAGTGTACGAATCCTCAAACAAAGGCTAGAAATGAATCGTATCGGTGGCATAATGCGGCCATCGATATATAAATATAAAGATGCGCCACTTCCCTTTTAACGTTCAAGTGAACAAACCAAAAGGGCAACACGCAGCGATATCAGCATTCTATCTAACTGTGAAACTATTGAGGACATATTGTGTTTGAAGTCTTACCCCAGCTCGCCCCGGATCCAATTTTAGGTCTTTCTGCCGCCTACAGACAGGATGATAATCCAAGCAAGATCGACTTAGGTGTGGGTGTATATAAAGACGAGAAAGGCAACACGCCAATCCTATCGGCTGTCGCTAAAGCACAAACTATTCTTTTAGAGAAAGAAACCTCGAAAACCTATATCACGCCTCAGGGTGTTCAAGGTTTTATCGATGGTATGCTCGGGTTAATTCTCGGAACAGGCAGCAAAGCCGTATTAGCCGACCGAGTGGCAGCGGTACAAGCACCTGGCGGTTGCGGTGCCCTGAGAATTCTAGCCGAACTTCTTAAGCGCTGTAACGACAATGCTAAGGTATGGGTAAGCGATCCGACATGGGCTAATCATATTCCATTGATCGGTGATGCCGGTTTAGAAATTAAAACCTACCCGTATTTTGATAAAGCGTCTGCGTCAATTCGATTTGATGCGATGATGGAAACACTTCGCCAAACGGAAAAAGGCGATATCGTTTTACTTCACGGTTGTTGTCACAACCCAACTGGTGCAGATCTGACAAATGCGCAGTGGGATGAAGTACTTGCTGTAGCAAAAGAGCGCGAGTTCCTTCCATTTGTCGATATCGCATATCAAGGATTTGGTGACGGGTTAGATGAAGATGCTTATGGCGTACGATTACTTGCTGATAACTTGCCAGAAATGATTATCGCAGCATCTTGCAGTAAGAATTTTGGTCTATATCGCGAGCGTGTTGGTTTGGCCGCTATCATTACTGAAAGCTCGGCAACACGTCAAATTGCCCAATCTCAAATTCAGTCTGTCGCCCGTGGGATCTACTCAATGCCGCCTAGTTATGGTGGCGCACTAGTCGATATCATTCTAAGTGACGAGGCGTTAAAGCAAGAATGGGTTAGCGAAGTAGACGACATGCGCACTAGAATGCAGTCACTCCGTGCCATGCTTGTGACAAAACTGGCAGAGAACGGGGCAGAGAAAGACTTTAGCTTTGTTAACCAGCAAAAAGGAATGTTCTCCTTCCTTTGTATCACGCCTGAACAAGTGCGAGCGGTCAGAGAAAAACACAGTGTGTATTTCGTCGATTCAAGCCGTGTGAATATCGCAGGTATAAGCCAAGCTAATGTTGATACCCTAGCCAAAGCACTGGTATCTGTGCTTTAAAAGCACTCAAGCCAAATACAAAAGGAAGCCACTGGCTTCCTTTTTTGATCGCTGTTTCTACTCATAACTAGCTCGGCGCAGTGCAATACTTCCGTTGTTCCAGCAAAAAAACAAAGGCGCCGCAATAAAGCGCGTAAGCGTCACAAAGGTTATCTTAAAGTGTCGAAGCGTTCGTCAATTTACGGGTTATAACTGACACTAATTAAAATGCTGTTTTCGAACCGCCCAATTAAGCTCGCCGTTGACTTGCAGTCTTTTTTCAAGACGTTCGCTCACGCCTAACATTAGTGCACCAACGTCCCCTAGTTGCTCTGTATTGCCTAGCGCTTCCTCAATAGTGTCTTCAACCAACTGCGAAATCCATTCTTCTTGTGATGGGGAAAAATCGAAGTCAAGCGCTGCCTCTTGCAACTTTTCTTTGACCGTCAATAACAAGTCTTGTTTTACGACGTGTCGACGGTTAACACTGCTATTAAGGCGCTGTTGCACATGTGAAAAATCTGAATAAGTTGTATATAACGCGCTGTGCTGCGTAATCTTGTCAGTCATTGTAGCCACAATCGGCATCATGTTAGACAGCATATTAATAATTGACTCTCGCTTGTGTTCATTTTCATTGGCAATGTGCTTTATCAATAAGCTGGCATTACCATAATTGAACATCACGCGTTGGCCAAAACAGTATACCGCGCCTTGTTTTTGTAACACAGAAAACACCCCTTGGAGATTTTCATCCCCTTCGGTCATATCCGTGTCAAAAGTGTGAACCTGCTTGTGGTGTCGAAATTGAATAGACCCATGAATCCCATATAAACGCAATCCTCTGAGCAGGCGGCGAGCCACATCATCGACTCTCTCATCTTCAGCAATAGCCGAGACCAGTCCCATGCCCATTTCATAAATTGACTTATCGGAGATCGCTGAGCGGGTTTGCTCTTCAGAGGATTTGACTTGCTTTTCGAAGCGATTATACGTTTCGATTTGATTTTTCAAGGTCAGTAAGTTTTCGGTAAACTGAACCACCTTGTAGGGCTTGGTAAAATAGAACGTTGCCCCACCATTGAAAGCGGCAACCATACTGGATTCCGTACTATCCTCTGACACCACAACAACAACCGGGAAAGTGTAACTTTTTTCACGGCGAAGCAAAGGTTGCAATTGACTCGCATTAATACCATTAATCGACCACTCACATAAAACAATATGAATATCGTCTTGTTCGATTATAGACTGCGCTTCAATAAAGTTTTGACAAGACTGTACATTGAAATGTGAGCTCAACGCGAGCGAATAGATCTCTAACTGTGTTTCATCGTTGTCGACAAGTAATACATTAAGCATGCTCTTTCTCCTTGCTTCGAGCAATAGCACATTGCACCAGACGCTGCGCTTCGACTGCTTAATATAAGAGCAGCCGTTTTCGTTGGTATTTAGATCTTTGCGTAAATAACAAAAAACGTAATACAGAGATCATCAGACCCTAATACTTTAGTCTATATCAGAAATATAGCATTACCAGTTTACATGATACTTTTTAACGCATGTTACCTACATTTCAGCGACATTAACGTTGAGCTAGCAGACGATCGAGGGCATTAGCGAAGTTTTGTTTGTCTCGTTGTGAAAACGATTTGGGGCCGCCTGTATGTTCACCACTGGCACGCATCGTATCCATAAAATCCCTCATAATGAGACGAGACTTGATGGAACTCTTGTCAAATTCTTCACCGCGATTGTTGATGGCGTATGCGTTTTTCGCGAGTACATCTGAGGCAAGAGGAATATCAGATGTAATGACTATATCGCCTGATTCGACGCGTTTGACGATCTCGTCATCGGCTACATCAAATCCTGCCGATACGCGTAAGCTTTGAATATGTTTGTCAGGTGGGACAGGAATGTGTTGGTTAGCCACAAATGTCAGTGGTACCTGAGTGCGTCTTGATGCCTTAACCAAAATATCACGAATTACCGCTGGGCACGCGTCGGCATCAACCCAAATATGCATAATGTTCTCCATACAATGCGCGCCAGCTCAGACTGCCAGCGCGCCACAAGGAGAATAGTATCAGGCTAACATGCCTCCATCCACTACCACGGTTGTTCCCGTTGTGTAACTCGACGCGTCAGAAACCAGATAAAGGACGGTTCCAGCCATTTCATCAGGCTGTGCAACACGACCCAACGGAATTTGAGTCAACGCCATTTTTAAGATTTTGTCATTGGTCGTTAACGCAGATGCAAACTTAGTGTCAGTTAAACCAGGTAACAGCGCGTTCACTCGAATGTTTAGCGGCCCACACTCCTTTGCAAAGGATTGGGTCATGCTAATGACGGCAGCTTTTGTAATCGAGTAAATACCTTGCATATCGCCAGGACGTACGCCATTGACCGAAGCAGTATTTAAAATAACACCTCCGCCCTGCTCCTTCATCAAATTACCCGCCGCAACAGACATGAAGAAATAACCGCGAAGATTGACATCGACAGTTTTGTTAAACGCTCCAAGATCCGTATCCAAAATATGACCAAAATACGGATTGGCCGCTGCGTTATTCACGAGTATATCGAGCTTTCCAAAATCTCTTTTGATCGTATCAAAGGTGGCTTCAATCTGCTCCATATCACCAACGTGACACGCCAAGGCACTCGCGTTTCCGCCCTGCTCTCTTATTGATTGTGCCACGGTTTCACAGCCGTCAATCTTGCGACTTGATACAATGACTTGTGCACCGTATTGCGCCAACAACTTCGCAATTGACTCGCCAATTCCGCGGCTAGCACCCGTTACCAGCGCGACTTTTCCGGTTAAATCAAATAAATTTTCCATTGTTATTCCTTCTGATTAGGCGGTAAGACCGCCATCTAGGACGACAGATTGGCCAGTCATGAACGAAGACTCATCACTGCATAGCCATGCGATTGCACTGGCAATTTCCTCTGCTTTCCCTAATCGTTTCATTGGGTTTGCACCGACGATTGCGCGTTGGCCTCTCTCATCCAAACTCGCTAGTACCGATTGGACCATCGGAGTATCGACAAAACTTGGACACACCGCATTAACCCGAATGTTTGCTCTGGCGTACTCAAACGCTGCAGTTTTGGACAACCCTACAACGGCGTGCTTAGTTGCACTGTAGGCTGAAAGCGTGGGTGACGCTCTCAGGCCCGCAACCGAAGCGATGTTAATCACCTGGCCGCCACCGTTTTGCAGCATATGAGCAATCGCGCCTTTCATACACAGCCAAACACCAGTCAAATTAACGGCAATATTTGCTGCAAACGTGTCGTCTGACACGTCAAGCATTGGAGCAGGCTTGTGATCGATTCCCGCGTTATTAATTATGGCGTTGATTGCACCGCCGTTTGCAATGGCATCCGCAAACATGGCTTTTACGCTGTCAGCATCGCTGACATCAACCATTAATGCATAGGCGTTACCACCAGCGGCAAGTATTTGATCGACCACGGTCTGTGCATTGCTTGCGTTCAGGTCAGCAACCCCAACAAGCGCACCACGGGATGCAAGCAAGGTCGCAGAAGCCGCACCGATACCCGACCCTGCTCCCGTTATCAGGATATGTTTTTCACTCACATCAACCGGTTTCACTCGTCATGCTCCACTTTTAAGCATAGCTTGCCGAAGTTTTCACCGCGGAAAAGCATCATAAGCGTGTCAGGGAAGTTTTCGATGCCTGTAACAACATGCTCTTTCGCTTTAAGCTTACCCTGAGCAATCCAGCCAGCCATTTCCTGCGCAGCCTCGCCATAGCGCTTGGCGTTGTCAAACACAACGATACCTTCCATTTTCGCTCGGTTAACCAATAGCGAAAGATAGTTAGAAGGTCCTTTAACAGGCACAGTGTTGTTGTATTGGCTTATCGCACCACAAATTACAATACGTGCACGCAAATTGATCCGTGTGAGAACATCATCAAGAATCTCACCACCAACATTGTCGAAATAGACGTCAACACCATTTGGACACTGTGTTTTTAAGCCCTTTTTGACATCTTCGTTTTTGTAATCAATGGCGCCATCGAACCCTAGTTCATTGACAAGGTAATCACATTTTTCTTTACCACCGGCGATACCAACGACGCGGCACCCTTTTATTTTAGCGATTTGGCCAACAATCGTGCCTACTGCACCAGCTGCACCAGACACAACGACGGTCTCACCTTCTTTAGGCGCGCCAGTATCCAAGATACCAAAGTATGCCGTCATTCCTGGCATACCTAGCACACCGAGATAACGTTCAAGAGGTGCAAGCGCTGGATCAACCTTGTGTACGCCCGCCGTATCAACCACGGCATATGATTGCACACCAAAATGACCGTATACGTGATCGCCTTTCTCGAAGCCAGGCGCATTCGACTCAATGACTTCACCCACAGTGCCCGCTCTCATGACATCGCCGATACCCACGGGTTCGATGTATGACTTACCGTCATTCATCCAACCTCGCATCGCAGGATCGAGCGAGATGTATTTGATTTTGACCGCAATCTGGCCTTCTGCTGGTGTCGCTAACTCTGTCTCCGCATAGGTCCAGTTATCAACGGTGGGTTCACCAAAAGGACGAGAAGCAAGTAACCATTGTTTGTTAAGCATAGGGTTTCCTTTTATAAGTATTCAGGTGCGACGTCATCACACGTCGCGTCCATGTTGTTTAGGAGGTCAAAATCACGATTGACCAGTGGCAATTCCCAATGAATAAAATATTGCGCTGCTGCGAGCTTTCCTTTGTAAAAATGTTCGTGGTCAACACTGATATCGCTATTTGCCAGCGCTTGTTCAGCGACAATGGCCTGTCTTAGCCACATCCAACTGATTACGCACGAAGAAAAGATATTCATAAAACACTGTGCATTAGTTAGCGTTTTAGATTGGTTTTCACCCTGTAACGCCGCCCCCATTTCTGGGATCAAGCCAGCCATTCTTTGCAGATAAGGCGCGAACTTGCTCGCGAGTGACGCGCTCTGTTTCCCTGTAGCGCCTTTCAGCGTTTTTGTAATTTCTTGCTGAAGCACTGCTAGCCCTTGGCTATTGGACTGCCACAGTTTACGCCCTAATAAATCCAACGCTTGAATCCCATTGGTTCCCTCGTGAATTGGGTTCAACCGGTTGTCGCGCCAGCACTGCTCTACCGGGTACTCTCGGGTGTAACCCGCACCGCCCAGAATTTGAATCGCTAAATCGTTAGCTTTAGGCCCAAATTCTGATGGCCAGGCTTTAAAAACAGGCGTTAACAAGTCGATGAGCTGACTTAGCGCTTTTTTCTCATCAGCGTCAGCAGTCACTCGTTCAAGATCCATCAAGTAACTACCGTAAAGGCACAGTGCCATCCCACCTTCTGTATAGGCTTTCTGCGCCAAAAGCATGCGACGTACGTCACCGTGCTTGATAATAGGGCTGGGTTCATCTGTGGGTGCTAAATTAGGTGCCGCTCTGCCTTGTAGTCGCTCTTTTGCGTACTCAAGTGAATAACGATAACCGCGGTAACCTATCATGGCAGCGCCATAGCCTACACCGATTCTTGCCTCGTTCATCATCATGAACATGTAGCTCAAACCTTTATGGGGCTCACCAACCAAATAGCCGTGGCAATCGCCATTTTCACCAAACGTCAGTGCAGTTGATGTGGTACCACGATATCCCATCTTGTGTATTAGGCCAGCTAGGATAACGTCGTTCTTTTCACCGGGTTCTCCGTTTTCATCTAAACGGTATTTCGGCACGACAAACAAAGATATCCCTTTGACACCCGCTGGGCCTCCAGGGATTTTGGCCAGTACCAAATGCACTATGTTATTTGATAACTCGTGTTCACCACCGGAAATATAAATTTTGTTGCCTTTTAAGCGATAGGTCCCGTCCTCCTGCAAGGTTGCAGTGGTGCGAATATCAGTCAGAGACGACCCGGCATGGGGTTCCGTCAGCGCCATCGTACCGGTGAACTCACCAGTTAACATGCGCGGCATGAATTGCGCTTGCACGTCACTTGAAGCAAAGTGCTTTATGACTCGTGCAGCGGCTGTCGTTAAGAAAGGATAAGCAGTTGAAGACGGATTTGCTGCTAAAAAATATCCAGAACAGGCTTGCATAACCGATTCTGGCAGCTGCATACCACCATCTTCAAAATCGTAACGACCTGCGATAAACCCCGCTTCACAAAACGCGTCAAACGCCGTTTTGACTTCTGGGATCATCGACACTTTTTCACCATCGAACTTGGGCTCATCTTTGTCCGCTGTGGCGTTGTGCGGTAAGAAGAGCTCTTCAGCGATCTTCTCAGCCGTATCAAGTGTTGCATTAAATGTATCTTTGTTGTGTTCTTCAAATCGCTCGTATTGACACAAGGATTCGACGTCGAGCACTTCGTATAGTTGAAATTCTAGTTCTTTGCGCGGTACCAATATATCGGCCATCACACACCTCCTCTAATGATGAACTCATTGTTACACATCCCAACCCTTGCCATTATTGTCATATATGACACAATAATGGTGATTTAGGCCAACTATCATCTCGATTTATTAACGTGAGTTTAACTCGTTTATGCAAACAAATATCTCGCCTTATGTAGTAACCATCTTAGGGTTTAACCATGTACTTTCGTCTGCCCTTACGGGCGCATTGGACATTTTTGCATTGGCAGGTGTCAGTTGGCAGAGAATTCACGGACAAGAAGCCCAACCTAGATTTCACGTTCAAATCGCGTCATTTAATGGATTACCCATAACCTGTACCAATCAACTCATCGTCACGCCTCATGTTGCTATTGAAGATGTTAAACAAACGGATTTGCTTCTTATTCCAACGATAGGGGGTGATATCGCTAGCGTTATTGCGGACAATCAACACCTGTTCGTTTACATGAAAACGCTGCACAAACTTGGCGCTGACATCGCTGGTAATTGCACGGGAAACTTCTTATTAGCGGAAGCAGGCTTACTTGAAGGCATGACCGCGACAACACACTGGGGCTATGCAGACCAGTTTCGTGATCGCTATCCAGATATTCAGTTGCAAGAAGAAAAAATGATCACCAGTAAAGACAGTGTATTTTGTGCGGGTGGTGGTGTTGCTTGGTTTGATTTAGCGATTCTGCTCATCGAACGATATTGCGGTCACCAAGTTGCAACCGATACAGCCAAAGCACATGTTATGGATTTGGGGCGTACCAACCAAAGTATCTATGCCAGTACGCGGAGAAAGAAATTCCACCAAGACAGTATTATTTTGCATTTGCAGGATTACATTGAAGAGCACTTTACCAAGGTTATTACCTTGGATGAATTGGCGGGTATCGCCAATATGACGTTGAGAACGATGTCGCGTCGATTCAAACAAGCGACTGGCCAATCACCTGGTCAGTATTTACAATCCATTCGACTTGAGCACGCCAGAAAATTACTTGAATCTAGTAATGCACCTCTTGAAGATGTGGTACAACAAATCGGCTACGACGATCTGAGTTCGTTCTCGCGTTTGTTCAAACGAGAATGTGGTTTATCCCCCTCTCAATATCGTTCAAAATTCATTCGATAACCCCCCTTCTTTCGTCTATATTTTAGTCAACTTACAGTTGTTTACACTATTTGGTTGGCTTTTTATCAAAGCTATGGCCGCCAAGCTTTTTGTTATTTTTATTGACTTCAACATACGATTCTGTATAAAAAACTGTCCAAATGGTCAATTTTTTTACATTATGATAACTTAATTTATTACATTTTTATGTATACTCGACGCCGGCATCTAGCTGTATGGGTGCCTGGAAATAAACAATTTCTACAACACACAATCCATTAACTGTACTTGGTGGACACATGAAAACACACAAAATCGCTTATTTATCGCTCGCTATTGCTACGGCAATGAGTGGTCAACTCTCTGCACAGGAACAAGCAGCGGACGTTGATGACTCAAAACTAGAGCAAATTACCGTAACTGCGCAAAAGCGTACTCAAAATATTCAAGAAGTACCGATTTCTATCGCGACACTTTCTGGAGAAGAATTTGATGCACTTTTCGCCGGTGGTGAGGATATCCTTACCCTTGCAATGCGAGTGCCCGGACTTTATGCAGAATCGTCTAATGGCCGCGCAGCCCCTCGATTCTACATCCGCGGTTTGGGCAATGTTGATTTCGACCTAGCTGCATCTCAGCCTGTATCCGTCATTATGGATGAAGTTGTTCAAGAAAACGTTGTACTTAAAAGCTTCCCGCTTTTCGACGTACAACAGGTTGAAGTTATTCGTGGTCCTCAAGGTACGCTTTTTGGCCGCAACACGACAGCTGGTATTGTGAAATTCGATACCGCTAAACCCACTGATTACTTTGAATCCTATGTCAACGTGTCTTACGCGTCACTCGATACGGTCACAGTAGAAGGTGCAATTTCAGGTGGCCTTACTGACGCGCTATCTGGGCGTATTTCAGTCTATTCACAAGATCGTGATGACTGGATCTCAAACGGTTTTACTGGTGAAGAAGACGTCATGGGCGGCTTTGACGAGAAAGCATGGCGAGCGCAACTTGCTTATGACGATGGTGGCAAATTCCGCGCAAACCTCAACGTGCACGGTCGCGATCTCGACGGCACGGCGTCTATGTTCCGTGCAAACATCTTTACTACAGGCAGCAATGACCTAAACCAGAACTATGACAGAGACGTAGTTTACTACGACGGTGGAGACAATAACCCTCAAGGTTATGAAGGCTCTGGCGGTTCATTGAAGATGGAATATGACTTTGATGGCTTCACAGTAACGTCAATCACTGCGTTTGAAGAAGCTGAAGGTTTCAGCCGCGGCGATATCGATGGCGGTGTGTATTCATTTGATACAACTTTGACTGTGCCTGCTGGCATCACGTCTGAACAGTTTTTAGCTGATGCAAACTTTGACGGTGTGCCAGAAACGCCAGTTTTGACATTCCCTGGTCGAATCAACGTTTCATCCGTAACACAAGATAATGCTGATGTAGAGCAAACAACCCAAGAGATTCGTTTTGCAAGTACTACTCGCGATGCACTTCAGTGGCAATTCGGTGCCTTCTACTTCGATTCAACCCTAGATGTAGAGACAGAGTCATTCGCGTCGTTTGGTTTCTTAGGTAACCCTGCGCAGAATACCATTGTGACTCAAGAGAACACAACATGGGCAGTATTCGGTCAAACTACTTACGACTTCAACGATAAGCTTCAAGGTACAATCGGTCTGCGTTACACAGACGATGAAAAAGACTTCTTCGTTCAGCAGTACGGTCAATTGTGGCTTGATAGCGGTATTCCAGAAGTGGCACCAGTAAGTGTGTCAGACTCTCAACTTAGTTGGGAAGTCAGTGCAAATTATAAACTTAACGATGACGCTATTGTTTACGGTCGCGTATCAGACGGTTTCCGTGCACAATCTATTCAAGGTCGTGATGTAGCGTTCTTGTTAGGCCCAACGGTTGCCGATTCTGAGACTATCCGCTCTTACGAACTCGGTTACAAATCTGATCTACTTGAAAATCGCTTAAGACTGAATGTTGGTATCTTCTATTACACCGTTGATGATCTGCAGTTGTCAGCTATCGGTGGTGCTACAAATAGTAACCAGCTACTAAACGCAGATAAAGGTCGTGGACAAGGGTTTGAAGCTGATATCGAATTCCTTCCTATCCCTGACCTATTGCTAACCGCTGGTTTCAGTTACGCTGATACCGAAATTCAAGATAGTGATCTGACTACAGCACCTTGTGGTTCTGGTATGTGTACTGTTACAGACCCATTAGATGAGAATGGTTTGGCGTTGATTGACGGCAACCCATTCCAGTCTGCACCAGAGACCACATTCAACTTCACTGCCCGTTATGGTTTTGAAGTAGAATCAGGTGAAGTTTTTGCTTTTGTTGATTACATCTATCAAGGTGAAACCAACATGGCATTATACGAGTCTGTAGAATTTATGACTGACGACCAGTTTGAATTAGGGCTTCGTATTGGTTATGAAAACTTCGACCACGGCTATACCGTTGCGCTATTTGGTCGTAACATCACTGATGAAGACAACGTGAAAGGTTTCATCGATTTCAGTAACAACACTGGTTTCGTGAACGACCCTGCAATTTGGGGTATTGACTTCAAGATGATGTGGGAATAATCCCGTCGTACTAAAAAGGCGCCGATTGGCGCCTTTTTTTGATCTAAACAAATAACGTCCTTGAGCCTATGCTGCAAACAAATCTCTATTTTGTATTCGACTTGCTAGCATTTGCTGCACCTTCTTACACACCTTGACGCCTTTTGCGTCTCGTACGTAGTAAACCTGCTCGCATATATCACCGGCACTGTTGACCAAGAAGCTTGCTAATCTCGCTTTTCGATGAGGCAAATACAAATGGTGCATACTGAATTTTTCAGACAATTTAGCATCCGACAGAATTCGAAAGAAGCAATAAGGCATTTTCATGCTAGTTAGCCTGTCATCCTGACCAAACAACGTCATGACAGTTTGAAATGGATTTTTACCCTCTTTAGTTAAAAAACCATATTTTTCTATAAGGTTATCTACTGCTTTAACACCTGAAGTCATAATCACCCCCAAATACTGTATAAATAAACAGTATAGGAAAATCGAGCATTTAGCAAATTTTTTGCACAAAAAAGCCAGCACATGGCTGGCTTTCTCTTCTTTAGTACAGGTATTACTTCATCACAACATCGTCAATTGATGTTTGCACACGGGGCTTGCGTGTGAAGAACTGTTTGATGTCATCCAAAATGATATACAACGCCGGCACCAACAGTAAGGTGATAACCGTGGCGAACAAAATACCAAATGCCAATGATATCGCCATTGGTATGACGATTTGAGCTTGAAGACTGCGCTCAAAGACGATTGGCATTAGTCCCATAAAGGTTGTCAACGAGGTAAGAATAATGGCTCTGAAGCGCTGCGTGCCGGCACTGATCGCTGCGTCAATTAAGCGATGGCCTTCTTGTCTTGCACGGTTCACAAAATCAACCATGATTAAGCTATCGTTAACCACAACACCTGATAACGCGATAATACCGCAAATGGATAATACACTCACCGCATGGTCTAGTACCAAATGACCAATAATCGCACCGACAATACCGAACGGGATCACCGACATGATAATCAAAGGTTGCGAATATGACTTCAATGGAATCGCGAGCAACGCATAAATCGCAAACAAAGCAAACGCCATACCTTTAAGCAATGACCCCATTGCCTCTTGCTCTTCGCGCGAATTACCTTGCAACTGGAAATCAACCGTCGGATATCGTTCAAGCAAATCAGGCATCACGTTTTCGATAACATCACTGGTTATCTCACCCGGATCTAATGCTCCCTTGTCCACTACCGCGGAAACGGTGACTGAACGTTGGCTGTCAACACGTACAATCGAATCATAGCCTTGACCCAATGAGATATCGGCCACTTGGTCAAACGGAATATCATCACCATTTGGTGCGCGAACACGCATGGTTTCCAAATGACCAACAGATGTCCGTTCGTCCTTGGGATAACGGACCATCACGCGAATTTCTTCATCATCTCGTTGTATCCGCTGAACTTCTGCTCCATAAAAACCATAGCGCACTTGAAGGCCAAGTTGCTGCAACGTAATACCCGACGCTTCCGCCTGAGGTTTTATAGACAACTGAATTTCATCGCTGCCACCAGCAAAAGTGTCATTGATATCGGTTACACCTTGATACGATAAAAGCGCATCTTTTAAATCACGGCTGATAGCGCGTAGAGCCTCAATATCGGTCGAGCTAAATTCGAAACTAAGATCTGCACCACCACCCGGGCCTCCAGGAGAACCGACGTTGAATGTTTTGACCCCCGGGATCTCTGGTAATTCATCACGCCAGGCCTGATGAATGTCAAAGTCGGTAAGTTCCCGTGTTTCCCCTTTCGTAAGCTCCACAAACACAGCGCCTGAAAGATTACCCTCGTCAAACGCCACAGAATGACTGATGACACTATCACCTGTCTCGGCGGCTAACTTTTTGTTCATGCGATTCATTCCATCCAGCATGACGTTCATTGCTTCATCTCGTTGAGCAATGGAAGAACCTGGCTCAAGTTCAAAACTCGCCACCATAAAGTCACTTGGAATGTTCGGGAAGAACACGAAACGCACTATTCCGCCACCAAACAAACCAGCCGTTAGTAATAGCATAGCGATGAAGGTCGCCAGCGTTGTGTAACGATATTCGATGGCTTTTTTGAGAAAAGGCGCGTACTTATTTTGAATAAACGTCTTGATACCTTCACTGAAAAAATCGCGGAATCGTTGGAACCTATTGGCTTTTTCGGGGTTGTAAGGTTTAAGCTTCATGTGCACTAAGTGTGCTGGCAAGATAAGCTTCGACTCAACTAATGAGAAGGCAAGGCAAATGATAACCACCAAGCCAATGGTCTTCCAAATCACGCCAAAAGGACCTGAAACCATCAGCATTGGCGAGAACGCTGCAATCGTTGTTAACACTCCAAACGTTGCAGGCATCGCCACTTTCTTGACGCCAACAATCACGTTTTCTGTACTGTGGCCTTTCTTATCTATTTCCGAGTAAGCCGATTCACCCATGATAATGGCGTCATCTACGACGATACCCAACACCAAAATAAACGCAAATAGACTAAGCATATTGATCGACACGCCAAATACGTCCATTGGCATAAACAACAATGTACCCAGGAAACACACTGGCAAGCCAACTATTACCCAAAACGCTAGCTTAATTTTCAAAAATAGTGACAATACGATGAAGACCAATAAAGCACCGAAGAACATGTTCTCCAACATCATATTCAGTCTATCTGCCAAGTAAAATGAGCTATCTCCCCAGGTTGCCGCGGTAATGTGGTCAGGGAAATCGTCTTTGTTTTCCGCGATATATTTGTTGACCTCTTTGGAGATTTCTAACGCATTTTGATCGCCCACCGCGCGAACGCGAATACTCATTGCAGGTTTACCATCAAACAGAGAAAACTGGTTAATCTCAACAAAACCGTCGTTAACCGTTGCAATGTCACCTAACTTCAGTCGAGTACCGTCCGCGTTAGTCAGTAATACAAGTTGCTCGAAATCCCAACCAGTGTAGGCTTGACCAATAGTACGAAGTAATATGTCGCCGTTTTCCGTTCGAATCGAACCGCCTGGCATATCCATTGAACTTTGTCTGACGACACTGACCACTTCACTAAACGTAAGGCCGTACTCTTGCAATGCTTGTTCAGACAGTTCAATTGAAATCTCGTAGTCTCTATCACCAACAACTTGAACATCAGATACGCCGGGTAAATTGGCAATATCATCACGAATCTCTTTAGCAAATTCTTTTAGCTCTCGTTCACCCGCGTCGCCAAACACCGACACCCACAATACGTCTTGCGGGAACTTTTGTCGGTAAACCGTAGGTTTTTCGGTGTTTGCAGGGAAACTGGGAATAGCGTCGACTTGGGCTTTTACTTCATCAAGTACAATTTGGACATCGTATTCTTCTTCGACTTCGATGCTAACGGTGCCCATGCCTTCGACTGCTGTGGAGGTAATTTTCTTTATACCTTCAAGGTCTTTGATGGCCTCTTCGACCTTAAGAATAACCCCTTCTTCTACTTCTTGCGGCGCAGCACCATTGTATGGCACGCGAACCGACACCACTTTCACTTCAAACGTCGGAAAGACTTGCTTTTGAATGGCAAAGGCTCCAAACAAGCCACCAATAACCAAAATCCACATTAGCAGATTGGCAGCGACACTATTGCGTGCAAACCACGCGATGACGCCACTTTGTGTATCAATACGACTCATTATTCACCCTCGCTTTGGGTAATTGACTCTTTGTCGTCGGGTTGGTCATTCTTAGCTGGCTCTTCAATCTCTGGTTCATCACCCGGTAACCTTACTTTCATCCCATTGAAAGGATTTGGTACGGCAGTTCGCGCAACGAGATCACCTGGCGCCAAGCCGCCCGAGATATATACTGCATTAGTGTCTGTACGAACAACATCAACGGGTTTTATTTGAATCTCTCGGTCACCATTTACCACGATTACTGTGTTATCTAGTCGTAAAACACTTCTAGGAAGCACATAGAGATCACTTGAATCTGTTCCACTGATTTCTGCTTGAACAAACTGGCCAAAACGCAAAATATCGGCACTCGTGCTGTTTGATGTTTGGTGGTACGGGTCGCTGACCTCAGCAACAACATACACCACTCGATTCCCCTGATCGAGCACGCCTTCAGTACGCTTTAACTTGGCATCCCAAAAACGTTGCTTACCAGCAACGATAGCACTTAATCGAACGTTGTTACCGCCTGCAACACCCGCATCAATATCTATATAGCCTAAATCACGGTCAGGAATAGATAGTCTAACTTCAGCAACATCCGTGGAAAATACCTCTCCAACATTGCTCCCAACGGGCAAAAATTGTCCAAGATCAACGTTACGCTGAGTGACAATACCGTTATACGGAGCAACCACTTGTGTGCGTTGTAAATTGCGTTTGGCTCTTTCTAGCGAAGCCCTTGCCGCTTTAACATTAGCCTGTTCTCGGGCCAATTGTGGTTTTCGCAAACCTAATTCGGGTGGAACAACTGAGTTGACTGAGCGCCATTCTTCTTCAGCCACTTTTCCCCTTGCAACTTCTTCTTGCAAGGCCGCTTCCGCTCTTGCCAATTCCGCTTCAGCAAGTTGAACATCTGTAACGTAATCATCTTGTTCAATAGTGAGCAACACATCACCTTTTTTGAACATCCCACCGACAACAAAAGCATCGGACATCGATACGATTCGTCCGCTGACTTGTGTGCTAACTTGTGTTTTATGCTTAGGCTGTACATTACCTTGAGAAAACACATTAAAATTGACGTTTTGACGAAAAATCGGCTGAGCATCAACCAAGAAGGCTTTTTCTTCGACCACTTCCTTTTCAGGTGGTTTTCTTGCACCAATCAAGGATGTCATGATCAATATGCCACCAAGCAAAATGACGATGGGGACAACACTTTTTAAAACTACGGACTTCTTCATTCCCTTCCCTTAATAAGGCGTGTCTACGAATAACGCTAGGTAGTATACCAAAGTATAAAGCTAACCTTTACGTTACTCATTTTTATGACTATTTTTATTATGCAGCACATAGTGTAATGGGTTTTTAAATAGAGTTCTCCCAGTACTTTGTTAAAAAGTATAACGAGACTCTACCTGCACACCTTTTTATAGTCTTTCACTAAGTGTTGTTATTACGAGATCGGAGAAAAAAAGTTTTCAATCGTTCATTTGTGTAATGTTTTTACATATTTTGATGATTAAGTGGTTGATCAGTTGTTTTTTCCACCGTATTCTGTAATAAAATTACACCGCAATATTGAAATTGAAGAGAGTGAGCATGAGCTTAAAGAAACAGTACTTAAAATCTAAACCCGTGTGCAAAGTTACTTTTCGACTAGCAGCTAACGAAGCAGGGAATGCTGAAAATGTCAGATTAGTAGGTGATTTCAATGCGTGGGACGAAACAGCCTCGCCGATGAAAAAACTCAAGAACGGTGACTTTACTCAAACGGTCAATCTAGATGCAGATGCAGAATACCAATTCCGCTATTTACTCGATGATTCGGCTTGGGAGAATGATTGGCAGGCAGATGCCTACAAACCTTCACCGGTTAGTTTCGATGAAAATTCGGTCGTAGTTGTCTAAAGGCACTGGGATCAAAAAAGGCTGCTCATTAGCAGCCTTTTTCATTTTGAACGTTTGCAACGTTACAGCGCGCCTTCCAGTTCGGGAAGCACTTCAAACAAATCACCTACCAAGCCGTAATCGGCAACTTGGAAAATAGGCGCTTCTTCGTCTTTGTTAATCGCAACGATCACTTTAGAGTCTTTCATACCCGCTAAGTGCTGAATAGCACCTGATATACCAACAGCAATATACAATTGTGGTGCAACGATTTTTCCGGTTTGACCCACTTGCATATCGTTAGGCACAAAGCCCGCATCAACTGCGGCACGTGACGCACCGATTGCCGCACCCAGCTTGTCTGCAATACCTTCAAGCAATGTGAAGTTTTCGCCGTTTTGCATGCCGCGACCACCAGAGATAACGACCTCCGCTGCGGTAAGTTCAGGACGCTCCGACTCCGTTAGTTCAGCCGAAACAAACGATGATTTTTCAGAGGCAATCGCATTGTCCAATGACTCAATCGGCGCGTTATTACCCGCTTCCACCGCGTCAAATGACGCTGCACGAACGGTGATTACCTTTACGCTGTCTTCGCTTTTCACTGTCGCAATCGCGTTGCCTGCGTAGATTGGACGAACAAATGTGTCCGCGCTCTCTACATCAATGATGTCGGAGATTTGTGCGACGTCGAGCAATGCTGCAACACGCGGCATAAAGTTTTTACCCGTAGTGGTAGCAGCGGCCAATACGTGTGTGTAATCACCAGCTAGAGACACGACTAGGTCGCCGATGTTTTCAGCTAGTTGTTCTTTATACACTGCGTTGTCGGCATGGATGACTTTTGATACGCCTGCTAATGTCGCCGCGGCGTCTGCTACTGCTTGGTTCGCTTCACCCGCAACTAATACGTGAATGTCACCACCCATTTTTTGAGCAGCAAACACAAGTTTATTTGTTTCAGGCTTCAGTTGCGCATTATCGTGTTCTGCATAAATTAAAACGCTCATGAAATCACCTTCGCTTCGTTTTTCAATTTTTCTACCAATTCGGCAACTGATTCTACTGTGATGCCCCCTTCGCGTTGAGGCGGCGGCGTAACTTTCAGTACACTGACTTTTGACGTCAATTCAACACCGAAATCAGCAGCGGCTTTGACCTCAAGCGGCTTGCGTTTCGCTTTCATGATGTTTGGTAACGACGCGTAACGAGGTTCATTCAAACGCAGGTCTGTAGTCACCACAGCTGGCAGTGATAGCGCAACAGTTTGCAGACCACCGTCAATCTCACGCGTGACGTTCACCGACTCGCCGTCAACTACGACTTCAGACGCGAATGTACCCTGCGGCATACCCGTTAATGCCGCGAGCATTTGACCCGTTTGGTTGTTATCCGAATCAATAGATTGCTTACCGAGGATAACGAGCTGAGGCGCTTCTTCCTCTACTACTTTTGCGAGTAGTTTGGCGACTTGAAGTGAATCCAAGTTTTGGTCAGTATCAATTTGAATGCCGCGGTCAGCACCAAGGGCAAGAGCCGTTCTAATTTGTTCTTGGCATGATTTGTCACCGATCGAGATGACAACAATCTCCGTTGCGATGCCCTTCTCTTTTAAACGAACGGCCTCTTCAACGGCGATTTCACAAAAAGGGTTAATTGCCATTTTGGCATTGGTAAGATCGACACCAGAGTTATCCGCTTTTACGCGAACTTTCACGTTGTAGTCAATGGCTCGTTTTACCGGAACGAGTATTTTCATAGTTACCTCAAATGTTGAGCTTTCATGGCGTAAACCGACCAAGTGAATATACTTGGTACACACATGTGTTGTTTTTACTTATGGACATATCAAACAATTAGTGATTCGAAGAATGTCCTGCAAGTAAATACAATTAAACTTTGTTACCGCAGTGTTTGCATTGCTTACAAAGGGTAGGCGTCAAACACTAAATGTTAAAGTTTAGTTATCATAAACAGATCGAAATGTACTTACTGTTGACGTAAACGTCAACCTGCATTACCTTTCGAACATCAGGTAATTTACATCTTTTTGACGAAATACATCATTTGTTTCATCAATAGTGCACTATAACAATTAACTTAAAAGGAGCCGCCCGTGGAACGTGAATCGATGGAGTTTGACGTCGTAATCGTTGGCGCAGGTCCAGCAGGCCTATCAACAGCATGTCGACTAATGCAACTCGCCCAAGAAAAAGAACAAGAGCTGATGGTCTGTGTGGTTGAGAAAGGGTCAGAAGTTGGTGCGCACATTCTATCTGGAGCCGTTTTTGAGCCACGCGCGCTCAACGAGCTATTTCCAGATTGGAAAGACAAAGGCGCCCCACTCAACACGCCAGTTACAGAAGACCACATTTACTTGCTCAATAGTGAAGATAAAGCAAAACGGCTTCCCGCTTTTGCAACCCCCAAGACCATGCACAACGAAGGTAACTACATTGCCTCAATGGGCAACATGTGTCGTTGGCTAGCGGAACAAGCCGAACAATTGGGTGTCGAGGTGTTTCCGGGGTTTGCAGCGGCAGAAGTCATATACAATGAAGACGGCAGTGTTGGCGGCGTGATAACCGGCGACATGGGCATCGGTATGGATGGCGAACAAAAAGACAGCTACATGCCGGGAATGGAACTTCGGGCGAAATATACTGTATTTGCTGAAGGCTGTCGTGGCCATTTGGGCAAAGAGTTAATCAAACAGTTCAATCTTGATAGTGATGCATCGCCACAACACTATGCTATTGGTTTTAAAGAGATTTGGGATATTGATCCTGCTAAGCATCAACCTGGTTTAGTGGTCCACACCGCAGGCTGGCCGTTGTCAGATGCGACGGGAGGAAGTTACCTCTATCACGCAGAAGACAATCAAGTATTCGTTGGTCTTATTGTTGATTTGAACTATGAAAACCCGCATTTGAGTCCATTTGACGAGTTCCAACGCTTAAAACATCACCCCGTAATGAAACAATACTTGGATGGTGGTAAACGCGTCAGTTACGGCGCCAGAGCCATTGCCAAAGGCGGATTTAATTCTTTGCCGAAGATGACATTCCCTGGCGGCCTGTTGGTGGGTTGTGATGCGGGCACGCTAAACTTTGCCAAAATAAAAGGCAATCACACCGCAATGAAGTCAGGTATGTTAGCGGCGGAAACCATCGCTGAAGCACTGGCATCCGATATTGAGTCAACTGGACAAGACCTCACTGCTTATACGGAAAAATATAAAGCGTCTTGGTTGTATGACGAATTGTATCGTTCTAGAAACTTTGGCCCAGCGATTCACAAATTTGGGACCTTCATGGGCGGTGCGTTCAATACTCTTGAGCAAAACTTCTTCAAAGGCAACTTAGGTGTGACATTAAGGGATAATCATCAAGATTATGCGCAAATAAAACCTGCGGCTGATTTCAATGTTATTGATTATCCCAAGCCTGATGGAAAATTAAGCTTCGACAAATTATCGTCAGTTTTTCTTTCGAATACCAACCACGAAGAAGATCAGCCCTGTCATTTACAGATATTGGATAAATCAATTCCAATTGAAGTTAATCTGGCTAAGTTTGACGAGCCAGCTCAACGCTATTGTCCTGCTGGGGTATACGAAATCATTGAAGATGAAGCGAGCCAAAAACAACTTCAAATCAATGCTCAAAACTGTATTCACTGTAAAACATGTGACATTAAAGATCCTTCACAAAATATAAGATGGATGGTGCCTGAAGGTGCCGGTGGGCCTAATTATCCGAATATGTAAAATCGGACGAATTTAAAAAGAGCGGCTAGAAATGCCGCTTTTTTTTTTACGATTTATTCACTACTATTGTTAGGTGTTAATTTAAACGTCAACGTAAGGCTTAATATGTCTGAATTTATTGAAATACTCACTCATGGAAGACGTTTACAAGGTGCTGTTAAGGATTTAAGCATTAATGAGCTACAAACCGTTGTAGCCAAATTAGAATCCATTATCGATAAACGCGAAAAACGCGCGTTGGAATTAGAGCAAGCCGAAAAAGAAAAACAAGCTAAAATTGCTCAAATTAGAAAACAAATGGAAGAAGCGGGTTTAGATATGGCCGATTTACAAATTGAGTCAGACAAACCCAAGCGTAAAACAGGTCAAAAACGTCCTGTAAAATACACTTTAACAGATGACGATGGCAACCAGCACAACTGGACAGGAATAGGCAGAATGCCTAAAGTCTATGCGGCGGCCCTCGAAAGCGGCAAATCGCTGAGCGATTTCGCTGTCTAACCCAACCTCGCGCATCGCTGTTGATGCGCCCCCTACTCCAAGAATCAATCTCTATGAAATTGTTTTACCAAGTTGAACAGGTCAGCGTCGATGCGCCATGGCTGGTCCTCATTCATGGCCTTTTTGGCAGTTTGGATAATTTAGCTGTTGTTAAGCGGCATATGGCTGCCACATACAACATCGTCAGTATTGATTTACCTAATCACGGGCGCTCCCCCTGGTCCGATGGATTTACATTTGACGATGCTGTCAGCGGTATTGAATGCATTCTTGACGAGAATGACATACCACAGGCTGCTATTCTTGGGCATTCCTTGGGTGGTAAAGTCGCTATGCTATTTGCTCTAAATGCTCCGCATCGAGTCCGCCAGTTACTGGTTGCGGATATTGCGCCAGTCGATTATCAACCCCGCCACCAAGCTGTTTTTGCAGGGTTACAAGCCGTTGATCTCGTTACACTGAGCAATCGAAAAGATGCCGAGCGTCAAATGTCACAGCACATCGTAGAGCCGGGAACCAAGCAGTTTCTGTTAAAAAGTTTGTATCAAGATAACGACCAATGGGCATGGCGTTTCAACTTAAAAGGATTGATTGAGAGTTACGATACGATTATATCATGGCCAGCCCCTGAAAGTACCTACACCGGCGATTGCTTATTCATTAAAGGGGCAAACTCTGACTACATCACAGAGTCCCACCGCTCGGCGATTGGAAAATGGTTTCCCAACGCAAAAGCGAAGATTATCAATGGCACAGGCCACTGGTTACATGCAGAAAAACCCACCGTTTTTAATCGAATTGTTGAAAATGCGCTGACCACAAACTAAAAAATGATTGCTCGTTCCCAATCGCGTAAATAAACGATCGGGCAGTGTGCGTATTCAAGCAATTTGGCAAGGTACTGCCGTGAAACGCTTATCCGACGACTGGGAATAAATCTAGCACGGGCAACTCACTCAAAGGTCATGGCCAACGGGACGCACACAGACCTTTGCGTATGTGCTTTCCCACGCCACTATGCGCAGAACACTCATCAAGGCGCTAGGTTTTAGCGCCTTAAATAAGTGGTATTCGGCCTAGCCGATGGGTACAGGTTCAACTGAAGGCAGATAAAACAGCATAAATTTGATCTAGATAAAAACAATTTTCGTTGAATTTATGCGTTCAATAACTCATTTGTGATATATTAGCGCCCACTTTTTTCCAGAACGACTTGTTATGCTCGCAGAAAATTATGAATTGATAGAAGCAATTATGCTTAACGTCGGTTTGGCAGTACTTTTCGTTTTGATGGGTTACGCCGTTCACGACGTGCTGAGTAAAAATAATGTGCCAAAAATCGGGCGATTTGTTGCTTACGGCGTATTATTTCTCGGTGCCGCGGGCTTTATTGCCAAAGGCATCATCCAGATATTCTGGCAAACCAATGGTGTAGGTTAACACCACCTGTTTCAATTAAGTCTTTAGAGGTTAAATATGGCGATTGTCGGCCTATTTTTTGGTAGCGATACTGGTAACACAGAACATGTCGCAAAAATGATTCAGAAAGAGCTGGGTAAACAGCTGATTGACGTCAAAGATATAGCAAAGAGCAGTAAAGAGGATATCGCAGAATTCGATTTACTCATTTTTGGTATTCCGACGTGGTACTACGGTGAAGCTCAGTGTGATTGGGATGATTTTTTCCCAGAACTAGAAGAGATCGATTTCAACGATAAGTTAGTGGCGATTTTTGGTTGTGGAGACCAAGAAGACTACGCAGAATATTTCCTTGATGCCATGGGCATGGTACGTGATATTGTTGAACCGAAAGGCGCGATACTAGTTGGCCAATGGTCAACAGAAGGGTATGACTTCGAAGCATCTAAAGGCATGGCCGATGACAATCATTTCGTTGGATTGGGCATTGACGAAGACCGTCAACCTGAGCTCACCGAACAGCGTGTTAAGGCATGGTGTCAACAGCTCAACGAAGAGTTATCTCTTGCCGAGCTTGCCTAACCGCAAATACATAAAGAAAGGCCCCAAATGGGGCCTTTTTTAATGGTCTTAATTACAGGGTAAACCGCTTAACTGCGTCGTGAAGTTGCTCCATTCCTTGATCCACGTCTGCCGTCGCATCATTTGATTCTTGTGTACTCTTCGCACTGGCTTGGGCAAGCTCTACAATACGATTCAAGTTAGTTGCGACATCCCCTAACAATTCGTCTTGATTTTGTGTCTCTGCAACGATTTGGCTATTTATGTCGGTTAACTCGCCAATAATAGCGCTAATTGAATTGACCTGTTCGCTGACTTGTTCAGTCAGTGAGACGCCCACCTTAGCTTGTTCACGCCCTTGTGTGATGGCGCTGACTGCTTGCTCGGCATCTTTTTGCAGATTACCTATCATGGCTTCAATTTCTTCTGTCGAGTTATGCGTTCGATTGGCCAGGGTTCTCACTTCATCGGCCACAACAGCAAAGCCCCTGCCCTGTTCACCCGCTCGTGCAGCTTCAATTGCCGCGTTCAAAGCCAGTAAATTAGTTTGTTCTGCAATGGTTTTAATCACGTCCAAAATACTGCCAATGTTACGGCTGTTTTCATCTAATCGATGAATGACTTTAGCCGACGCATCCGCCTGTTCTGCTTGGCCTTGAACCTGCTTTCGATTAGCCGATACAAGCTTAGTAATCTTTTGGCTTTGATCCGCGACCTGATTAAGTGACGACATCGCTTGTTTTATTTGTTCTAAATTGTTTTGACTAGCTTGCTGTATAAACTGAGTATGCTGAGACGTCACACCGATTTGTTCACGCTGTTCGTCAACTAGCTGTAAGCTTTTATCACCCATGGCGATACTATTTTTGGTCGCCGTTTCCAAATGGCGTTCTTGTTCTAGAATATTGCCAACCAAGTCGCGTAAACTAGCGGTTAGCGAGTTGACCTTGCCAGCAAGTGCAGAGAACTCGTCACTGCCGGTGTCATTTAATCTTTGCGTTAAATCGCCTTGGCTTAATTTATTTAAACCGCGATTAATACGCGCCAACGGAACAGCAATACTCTTAGTTACCCACGTCGCCAATATAAATGCCGCGACGATACCAATAACCAGTACAATCCCGTTTTTGTATTGATTTTGCTCAACCGTATCTAAAATTGCATTTTGCCCCTGCAACGTTGATTTTGTCACCGACTCAAACAAGGTATTAATGGTACTTAACGCATTTTTGAGTGCCGCATTCGCAGCATCCCGATGACTATCCGTTGCGCTTATTAATGACAATTTTTCTTTGTGAAGGCTGACTAAGCCATTTTCACCCATTAATTTATCGACCAGTAAACGGTGCTGCTCGTTGAAGCTTTCGACGATACCACCATCATCCACGTCCTGACTAAGTCGGTTAATATAGTCTTTATCGACAATGATGTTACTCAATTGATAATCGAGATCGTCATAAATCCCAAGGCTCGCTTCTGAATCATTGGACTCCACCAGCTCCTTTATGGTGTTGCTCAACGTCAGTAATTTATTGTCGAGGTTATTCCCGGCTCCAATCATAGTCGCGAGTTGCGGGTCGTTTGATTCTAAATATCCCAAATCTAACATCAATGCACTTGCTTCATCGGCGAAAAGCAGTGCCTCGTCTTCTGCGATTTTAATGGTCTGTTCTGTTTCTAAACGAGATTGTAATGAGAGATACATCGCATTACTTTGATCAACGTATGTCTTACTCAAATTCAATGCATCAACGGCACTGCTGTTTCCACTCAGCTGACGAGTTAAATTTTCAATTTGCGACTGAAACGAGCTCGACAACATTTCAAATTCAGATTGATTGGTCGCCAATTCAGCAAGAGTTGACTTGTAATACCCATTTGCTGTCATCGTAGATAAAGATAGGATGCTGGTTTTTACGCCCATCATTTGCGTTTGAACCGGCATCTTGTTTTCAACAACATCCGCTGCCGACGATTTAATATCGTTTAATCCTAAAAATGACAACGCACTGGTTAGAATTAACAGGGCGCCAAACGCACTGAATCCCAAAATAATTTTGTGAACGACTTTTGAAGGCATGGTGATAATCACTCTTATTTTATTAATTTATGCAGCGCAATGATTTTTTACTACGCGCAATATATTAAGTAATCGTACCAGTAATGTGAATAAACAATTTACTAACATTCCATTCACTCAACTATATATTAGGCGTAAATAATATGAATGCCTAAAATTCCTTATACTAAAGATGTAAATAGGTGATAAAAACACCAAACAAATTGACGAAAACTTCATACTAAACAAAAAACACACACATAATCTAAGGACAATTCGCTACATAAATGTGCAGTTAAACACTATTCACGCGAACAATAGGTTCCAAATTGCCGTAACTTACCTATAATAACGACAACTTGTATTGCGCTAACAATTGGTATCCCATGGATCAGAATAAAGAATTGAAAAAAGCGGGCCTTAAAGTCACGCTACCCCGTCTTAAGATTCTCGAAATCTTACAAGAACCGCAAAACCAGCATATTAGCGCGGAAGATGTATATAAATTGCTGATAGACCAAGGCGAAGAAATTGGCTTAGCAACCGTTTATCGCGTGCTCAACCAATTTGATGACGCCGGCATTCTGAACCGTCACCATTTTGAAGGTGGCAAATCCGTATTTGAGATTAGCCACAAACAGCACCATGACCACCTTGTGTGTTTGAAGTGCGGCAAGGTAATTGAATTTGAAGACGAGTTAATTGAACGTCGACAAGAAGAAATCGCAAAACAAAACAACATGAAGTTGACGCATCACAGCCTCTACCTCTACGGTGAGTGTAACGACGACACCTGCGAAAACAACAACTAACACAATTTGAGCATTAGTGGTTTATCCCCTAATGCTCAAATTTGTATCGATTGTATATAGTCAACGCGTTTTCCCATACTTTTCCTATCGAACCATCACCAATCAAGCTGCCGTTTATCTCAATAACAGGGGCGATTTCTTTACTTGAGCTGGTTAGCCAGACTTCATCTGCTTGAAGCATAGTTTCGACACTGAAATGACGTTGTTCCACGTTAATCCCCTCATTTGCCAAGCTGCGAATAACGAGGTCTCGAGTTATGCCCGGTAATATTTGATTATCTAATGGAGGCGTTATCACCAAGTCATCTTTGACGATAAAGACATTTGATGAACTCGCTTCAGTTACGATCCTATCTTTATTAAACAAAATCGTTTCATCTAAACCACCCGCACTGCCCGTTTGATAATGCATGACATTGCCAAGTAATGATGTGGATTTAATATGGCAACGTTGCCATCTTTGGTCCTGTTCTAACGCGACTCTGTACCCTTTAGCCGTAGCGCGATCCGCTGTGGGAGGCGCAGGTATAGCCATGGTAAATGCGAATATCGTCGGTGTTACGCCATTGGGATAGGCATGATGTCGTTTGTGATCAGCTCCGCGACTTACTTGGATGTATACCCCCACATTGCCGTCTGCTTGGCCAGCGGCATTACGTGCGACTAACTCTGCAATCATGGCTTCCCACTGTGTGCGTGGCATGGGAGAAGTTATTCCAATAGCAGCAAGCCCGTCATGCAGTCGGCGGAGGTGACCATTCAATCCTACTGCTCGACTGTTGTAGGTAGGAATAACTTCATAGATGCCGTCGCCAAACAGAAACCCTCTGTCCAAAGGCGAAATTTTCGCTTGATCTAATGGTAAGAACTCGCCATTTAAATATGCAATATTCATTTAAAATCCAGAAATTGTGCATCGAGTCTTTTGTAACCACGTTCAATTAACAACATATTGGCTCTGGCTGACTCGACACTAACGCAATTAAAAGAAACCGATTTTCCAGGGGTGATCTGAGACAATCTATCGATATCGTAGGGTGCTACGCACCCGAGTTTAGGATAACCACCAATGGTTTGCCGATCTCTCATCATAATTATAGGCTGTCCGTCTGGCGGACACTGTATTGCACCGAGCGCAATGCCCTCGGAATGCATCGTGTGAATAGTTGATGTGACAGGACGCCCCTCTAATCGAAACCCCATCCTATCTGCAGCAGGAGTGACGCGATAGTCGCTAGCAAAAAATCGCTTCAGCATAAATGATTCAAAAGAGGACGCCTGATAGCCCAAGGTTACATCAATCGGTATATCTTCACGGTAGTCGCTAACATTTGATACTTCGTGACTCGTATCAACTGTTGGGTTGTAACCACCAATGGGAATAATATCCCCCACTCTTAGGGGTTGACCTTGCCCCGTTAGGCCGCCAATGTTTTCACGTAAGACGGTAGCACTGCTACCTAGTGACAATGGACATTCAAACCCGCCTTCAACTGACAAATAATGACGTTGTCCAAGTAAAGTCGGTGAAAGTTTAACAATATCACCTGCATTAATCTCGATTCTCTTGTCAGTATGATACCGCATGTCGTTGACCGTTATGTCAATACTTGGACCCGTGACAGCAAATCCAATGGACTGATCGCAACGAACTACAATTTGACCAATGAACTCTATTTGCGTGGTATTCGATTGTTCTAAAATACTGTCACCGCGTCGATATGCCCGCATATCCATCGGCCCGGACTGAGAGTAGCCATGGGACTGATAGTTATCCCGACCAGCATCCATCAAAAGACTCAATAATCCTGATTCAACAACGGTCAAGTTGGCATTACTTGTCATGTTTAGCTAGCTCTTGAAAATAGCGTTTTTCATCAATAGGTTCAAAGTGCACTAGATCGCCCACCGCCAAGCGCGACAATCCTGATTGTTGATCCAGCATAAGATCAGGGCTCAAGCCAAGCAAGTGCCACCCACCTGGCGACTCATTGGGATAGACAGCGGTTTGTCGGTCGGCTATGGCCACTGCGCCTTTGGGTACTTTAAGTCTCGGCTTTGCCATTCTGGGCATTGATAGCGATGATGGCAACTCACCAAGATAAGCAAAACCTGGCATAAATCCCACAGCATAAACACGATAATCCAACTGACAATGGGCTTCGATGACCTGATTCTCACTTAGCCCAGTGTGAGCACAAACCGCAGCTAAGTCGCTAGCGCCCTTCGCACCGTACCACACAGCAATGTTATGGACACTCGATGGGCTGTCATCGGTCATCATTAAATCTATGTTATTGATAGCCCGCACCACACCATGACTATCGATTTTTACCCAATCGTAGGAAACAAGCACACTGTTATACGAAGGTACGGAGTTTAAAAACCAGTCATGGCCACTTTCATTGAGCTGCTGATGTAGTGCTGTTACGTAGCGATTGGCGCGGCGTATGTTCGTGTCTCTTGCATACACAATGACACTATTGGCGCTGGCGTGGACGATATCAAATAAAACTGAGCGAGATAACATTATTGTCGCTTATCGTGTTGTTCCAATAGTTGGCGTATATCTCGTACCATTTGCACGGCACCTGCCGTATCGCCATGCACACACAATGTATCGACGTGTAAATTCATTCTGCGGCCGGATTCGCTCACAATGACACTGTCTGTCAACAGCGTTGAGACTTGCGCGAGCATTTCATCGTGATTCAGTACTGCCGATGCGGCTCTTCGTGATACCAAAAAGCCCTCGTCGTTGTAGCGCCTATCGGCGAAAGCTTCAAAACACAAGGTAACGCCAACTCGCTTTGCCTCCCTTTGATGTAAAACTTGGTCTGGATGAGCCTGTAACATCAGCGTCTGATTGGCATCGTAGGTCCCTACGGCCTCCATAACCGCACTTCGAATATCAGCACCTTTCATCATGTCGTTATACAAGGCACCATGAGGTTTAACATAGCGCATCGTCGACCCAACGTGTCGACATAAGCCGTCTATCACTGCCATTTGATAATGTATGATGTCGACAATTTCACTGTGAGACAATGCCATACTTCGACGCCCAAACCCTTGCAAATCTGGATAGCTAGGATGAGCACCTATTGCGACATGATGCGAGTGCGCCAAACTGATTGCAGCTTTAATACTGCTGGCATCACCGCCATGAAAACCACAAGCCACGTTTGCTTGGTCCAACAATGCCATTACATCGGCCTCTATTGGCATAGTCCAAACGCCGAAACTTTCGCCTAAATCGCAATTTAACTTCATATTTATATCGCACAATCACCTAATTGACGTATCATAGCACGTCAACAGGCTGTCAACGTTTACAACACAAATGGCTATGAAAAGCAAAATGCCAGAAGCAGTAATGGTCGAACGTTTCCAATTTAACCATTGCTATAAACAGCCGCACTATACCATCTACCACTGCAGGTTATATGATTAATATTGGCAAATTCAATACATTAACAGTCAAAGATATTGTGCCCTTTGGCTTTGTACTCCAATCGCCTTCTGATGAGGAAACCGTGGTATTGCCCCATGCAAATGCACCGGCTGATACCGATGTCGGCGATATACTCGACGTATTAGTCTACCCGGGTGAACACGGCGCATTGACCGCATCATTGCAAAAGCCCTTGGCGTTTATCGGTGAAACTAAGGTATTAAAAGCCGTGGGAGTAACTGAATTTGGTGCTTTTTTTGATTGGGGCGTCGAAAGAGATTTATTAGTCCCTACTGCGTATCAAGAAGCACCAATCAACGAAGGAATGTATTACGTTGTCCATGTATTTTACGACGACGCCACCAATCGTTTGCTCGGTGCGACTCGACTGCATTACTTTTTACGCGAAAAGTATGTCACGGTTAAACCCAATGATGATGTCGATTTAATGGTTTATGCAAAAACGGATCTGGGCTTTAAAGTTGTCATTAACGAGACCTACCTCGGGCTCATTTTTCACAGTGACGCGTTTAAACCATTGCAAGTTGGCCAGCAAACAAAAGGCGTAATCAAACATATTCGCGATGATGGTAAAATTGATGTCGGCTTACAGCGGCAAGATCAGGAAGGTCGTGATGTGCTTCAGCAAGCCATTTTGGATGATCTTGAAGCTCATGGTGGTTTGTCTACCCTGACAGATAAAAGCCCAGCAGATGAAATTTATGCGCGTTTTAATGTAAGTAAAGGCGCTTACAAGAAGGCGTTGGGCGCCTTGTACAAACAACAAAAAATCTTATTGGATAAGCAATCCGTTAAGTTAAAGTCATAACCATAAAATCTTTATACAACAAAGGACACCTAATGAAAGCAACGGTTGTGTGGAAAAACGATCTTTCATTCTCAGCGACGACTGAGTCTGGTTATAAGACAGTGATGGATGGCAACGGTAAAGCCATCTCACCGATGGAATCGGTATTGACTGCTGTTGGCGCTTGTTCTTCAATTGATATCGTCGACATACTCAAAAAAGGTCGTTTTGACATTACAGATTGCCGGTGCGAATTGGACGCACAGCGTGCGGAAAATCCACCCAAAGTCTTTGAAAAAATTCACGCTCATTATTTGATTACAGGAACTGGACTGACGGATAAAGCCGTACAAAGGTCTATCGATTTGTCTGTCGAAAAATACTGCTCTGTGATGTTGATGCTAAAAGGCAATGTCGACATCACGACAAGCTACGAGTTAATAGACGGTTAATTTCGTCAAAACAACTACTCATTAGTGTAAAAGGCCAACTTTTTTAGTTGGCCTTTTTTATGACCATCACCAAACGAAACTAAACCATTGATTTAATTTAAAATTATATTTATTAGCCGGTATGGCACGGACTCTGCTCATATTGTAAAAAAATACAACTTACGGGCTAACATCATGGAATTGACCAAATCCAACCTAACCAAAGCACTTTTATTCTCGGGTATTCTATCAACTACCGCTGTATTGAGCGGATGTGAGAATGCAGAGGCTGTCGACACAAAAGAAGTAGAAGAAACCGTTGTCGTTACCATCCCAGTTGAAACCGCCGACGTGACAACAGGCGCCATCTCCTCAAACTACACATCGACCGCGATATTAGAAGCAAAAGAAGAGGCTTTTGTCGTTGCTCGCGCATCGGGCATTATCGAAGCCATTTTGGTCGAAGAAGGCGACTACGTTGAAAAAGGACAAATCCTAGCCCAACTGGATAAAAAGCGTTATGAATTAAGCCTTCAACGTGCTCAAGCCGATTTAAAAGGCATCGAACAAGAGCTTGCAAAGATCAATAAAGTCTATTCGCAAAAACTCGTCAGCGACGACACCTTTGACAAACTCAACGCTCAATACGAAGCCGCAAAAGCCACGCTTGCCCTAGCACAACTCGATTTAAAAGAGACTACGATCGTCGCCCCCATAAGCGGCTATATTGCCGAGCGAAATGCAAAAGTAGGAAACCTCACCGAGTCATTCCAACGTGAGAGAATGTTTCACATCGTCCAGCAAAGACAACTTCAAGGTATTGTTTATTTGCCAGAAAACGAGCTACCGAATATCCGCAAGCAACAAAAAGCAAGCCTAACAGTCAGTGCACTGGGTAACCGAACCGTTGACGCTTTTGTTGAGCGTATTAGTCCTGTTATCAATGCCGAAACAGGTACGTTCAAAGTAACCCTAAACGTACCGAACGAGAGTGAATTACTCAAAGCAGGAATGTTCAGCGAAGTGGCAATCAATTACAGCACGCACGATGAAGCAACACTGCTACCGAGACAAGCGCTGGTCTCTATCGACAATAGTGCTTCTGTATTTATCGTTGAAGATGGTGTGGCTAAAAAGGTTAGTGTTGAAACAGGGTTTGAAGAAGGCAATATGGTAGAAATCCTGTCTGGACTAACTGGCCAAGAAACCGTTGTTACCGTCGGCCATCAAAATCTTAAAGATGCCTCTCCTGTCGAAGTGGTTAATGGCTAAGCCTAGCCGTTACAGGAGAGCATTATGAGTATTGTTAATATTGCGGTAAAACGCCCTGTTGCCGTCGCCATGTTTACCTTTGCCGTGCTGTTATTTGGCATGGTCTCACTCGGTCGCCTTTCGGTAAACTTGCTTCCGGAGCTCGCCTACCCGACCTTGACTATCCGTACTGATTACACGGGCGCCGCGCCAGGTGAAGTCGAACAACTTGTATCTAAACCAATTGAAGAAGCGATTGGCGTAGTCAAAGGGGTCAGAACGGTAACATCGACGTCTCGTGCAGGGCAATCTGATGTGGTACTCGAATTTGCTTGGGGTACTGACATGGATTTTGCCAGCCTTGAAGTTCGAGAAAAACTCGACATCCTTCAACTTCCTTTAGACGTAGACAAACCACGCTTATTGCGGTTTAACCCCAGTCTCGATCCCATCATCAAAATGGGGTTAGGGTTTAATCTCGATGACAACACCGCCGCATCAGTAGAACAAATGAAGCAAGCCCGTTTGTATGCGGATGAACAAATCAAACGCAAGCTTGAATCAATTGAAGGAGTGGCGTCGGTTAAGATCGGTGGTGGTCTAGAGAATGAAATCCAAGTTCTCGTTGATCAACGCAAAGCGAGCCAACTGAATATCGACGTTTCAACCGTTATCGATCGTCTCTCTCGAGAGAACGTCAATACCGCAGGCGGTCGAATTGAAGATGGTACACAAGCGTTTTTAGTGCGTACCTTAAATCAGTTTCAATCTTTGTCTGAAATTGAATCACTCTATATTGGACGATTCGAGGGTCGAAATATTCAACTCAAGGACATAGCGTCCGTTTATAGTGCTTACAAAGAGCGCGATGCTATCACGCGTTTCAACGCCGTTGAAGGCACAGAGATCGCGATTTACAAAGAAGGCGATGCGAATGCCGTCAACGTCGCGCAAAACATTGCGGCAGAATTGGATTACATCAAAAAGCAATTGCCCGCGCGCTACGAACTCACCCTTGTCTACGATCAAAGTAAGTTTATCAAACAAGCCATTGATGACGTGAAGTCTGCGGCCATCATCGGTGGGATACTTGCAATGCTCGTCTTGTATTTGTTCCTCAAAGATTTTTGGCTGACCTTAATTATATCGGTGTCGATACCCGTTTCTGTCATCGCGACATTTAACTTGATGTATGGCAACGATATCAGCTTGAATATCATGAGCTTAGGGGGCATTGCGTTAGCCGTAGGTCTGCTAGTCGACAATAGCATTGTTGTGTTAGAAAACATCGACCGCCACAAACGCAGACAACTCAAGCCGGACAACGCGGTAGCAGCCACGAGCGGAACGAAGGAAGTATCCGGTGCCATTCTCGCTTCGACACTGACCACAATGGCCGTATTCATCCCACTAGTATTTGTGGAAGGTATTGCAGGGCAGCTCTTTCACGATCAAGCGCTGACAGTATCATTTGCCCTCGCCGCCTCTTTGGTCGTCGCACTAACGTTAATTCCGACGCTTGCGGGCAGACAAAAACGAGATAAACCACTTCATGCCGATGAATTTGAATCATCAAATCCAGTGCCCCTAAAGGGCTGGAAAAAAGTGGCTAGCTATATCGCATTGCCTCTTACTCTCATATTTAAATTGGTTTTTGTTTTCGTTCCGGCGGCAATAACGACGGTCGTGATTGCGGTGACCCGAATAGTGGGTAAAGCATTATCAGTATTGTTCTCCCCACTTGTATGGTTGTTTAACCAAGCGTTCGGTGTAATCTCTACGCTTTACGACAACGCGCTACGTGTTGCGCTGCATGCCAGAGTAGCCGTGATTGGTACAATTGTCGCCGTATCGGCTTCTGCCCTATTGCTGTTACCCAAGCTAGGTATGGAGCTGATACCGACCATGTCACAAGGCGAGTTTTCGGTCGAGGTTACCTTACCCACAGGAAGCCGTGTTCAGCAAACTGATACCGTACTTAACCAGCTTGCACAATTGACCCAGCAATCAGACATCGTCCAGCGTACGTACTCTTTAGCTGGTACAGGCAGCTTGGTGAGTGCTGCACCAGACCAAGGTGGTGATCATTGGGGTCGCCTCAATATCGTCACGTATCCGGGTACCTCAAAAGCCCAAATTGAGGGGCTTCAACAGGAATTGCGTCAATTCTTAGCGCAACAAGCAGGCGTACAAAGTAAGTTTAGTGAGCCCGAGTTGTTCAGTTTTGACCCGCCTATTCAAATCGAATTACAAGGCTATGACTTGAGTTTACTACAAAGCGCCAGTCAAAAACTGGTTGAATCACTTGAGAAAAATCCGAGATTCGCAGATGTGACTACAACTCTTCGTTCAGGCAACCCAGAACTTAAAATAGACTTCAATCACGCGAAACTCGCCAGACTCAACTTAGACGCGCCAACGGTTTCTTCGTTAATTGCCACGCAGGTCGGCGGGAAAGTGGCCACGCAGTACAGCTTGCAAGACAGAAAAGTTGATATTTTGGTTAGAACTCAGGAAACGCAAAGAGACAACATTAATGATATCCGTCAAATCATCATTAATCCGGGTGCTGCGCAGCCCATTCCTTTGTCTTCTGTTGCCGATATCTATATGAGCGTGGGGCCAAGTGAAATTACGCGCGTGGGTCAACAACGAGTAGCATTGATTAGCAGTAACCTTACTTATGGTGACCTTAGTACTGGTGTAGCCGATGTTGAAGCCTTATTGGCTAACACGACACTACCTGTTACCTTGCGTGCATCCATTGCAGGCCAAAGTGAAGACATGGAACAAAGTTTCATCTCATTGCAATTTGCCCTTGCAATGGCGATTTTCATGGTTTACCTCGTGATGGCATCGCAGTTTGAATCTTTGATGCATCCCCTACTCGTTCTCTTTGCAGTCCCGCTCGCGGGTGCAGGTTCTGTTTACGGGTTGTGGTTAACAGGTACTCATATCAGTGTCGTGGTGTTTATTGGTCTAATCATGTTGTGCGGCATAGTCGTCAACAATGCCATTGTTTTAATTGACAAAATTAATCAGCTTCGCACGGAAGGCATGGAAAAAACAGCAGCGATCATTGATGCCGCCAAGAGTCGTCTTCGTCCAATCATTATGACAACCCTGACGACCATCCTTGGTTTACTTCCTATGGCTGTTGGATTTGGCGAAGGCGCTGAGATGCGAACGCCAATGGCCGTCACAGTCATCTTTGGTTTGCTATTTTCAACGGTACTTACACTGTTCTTGTTGCCGACACTCTACAGCCTATTTGACCGCAAGCGTTTTGCCAGTCAAGCGCAAGTCAACAAGGGAGAGGAGCAAATCTATGGATAAGTTTGCCCAATCTGGTACGGCATTGGCGTCTTTTGCACTAAAGCGTCCCGTTACCGTCTGTATGCTGTTTTTTTCAATGTTGTTGTTCGGCGCTATCGCGAGTCGTTTACTACCATTGGAAAAATTCCCGGGAATAGATATCCCTCAAATGGTGGTGCAAGTCCCCTACAATGACGCAACACCGGCAGAGATTGAGCGAATGATTACGCGACCGGTCGAAGAAGCCATTGCGACTATGTCCGGTATAAAGCGCCTACATGCCACGTCATTTGAAAATCGCGCGGAGCTATTCGTCGAGTTTGATTGGGATGAAAACATTAAGGCCAAGAGTATAGAGGCCCGAGAAAAAATTGACGCCATCAGACACTTATTACCCGATGATGTCCAACGCGTTATGGTGTTTAAATTCAACACCAACGATCTACCGATTTTCCAACTCAGGGTCTCGAGTGAACGAGACTTATCGGATGCCTATGACTTATTGGACCGAAATTTAAAACGGCCAATTGAACGTGTGAACGGTGTATCCAGGGTCGAACTGTACGGTGTGCTTAAAAAGCAAATCGCCATCCGTATTGACCCCAAGATGATTGCTGCGCTACATATCGATACGGCGCAATTAAGCAGAACACTGCAACAAGCCAACTTCTCTATGACCGCTGGGCACTATTATGATTTGGACCAAAAAATCACGGTAAACCCGATTGGTGAATTTACCGACATCCAAGATATAGAAAACCTATTGATTCAACCAGGTGTGCGTTTACAAGACATTGCCAGTGTTCAATATGAGTCACCCCAGCGCAGTGAAGGTCGCCATTTAGACCGCGCTTATGCAGTGGGTTTCAATATTTTCAGAGAATCGGGCAGTAACCTCGTCGAAGTCTCGGACGCAGTTATGAAAGTCATTGAAAAAGCAGAGAAAAACCCTACATTCAATGGTATTAGCTTGTTTGTTATGGATGACGTAGCAAGTAGCGTAACCCAGTCATTGAGCGATTTAATTTACGCCGGTCTGTTGGGGGCATTGCTCAGTGTTGGGGTGTTATATCTGTTTTTAAGACAGCTTTCTACCACTTTGATTGTCGTATTATCCGTACCGTTTGCGATATGTATTACCCTGGGACTAATGTATGTGATGGGTTATTCGCTCAATATACTCTCGTTAATGGGGCTAATGCTGGCAGTAGGCATGCTGGTAGACAACGCGGTCGTTGTTACCGAGAGTATTTTCTTACAAAGAGCTACGACGACGGATCCCGAAGAAGCCAGTAAACAAGGTGTGAGTAAGGTCAGCCTTGCGGTTATTGCGGGAACGACAACAACAGCTATCGTATTTTTACCCAATATCGTAGGGGTAAAAATCGACGTTACCGTATTTTTGGAGCACGTCGCGATCGCGATTTGTATTTCTCTTTTTGCGTCACTATTGATTGCACAAACTTTGATTCCACTGCTGGCCTCCAAAGTGAAAGCACCGTCTTCGGTACAAGCAAAAACACCCGGCTATATCCGCCGCTATGGTAAATTGTTAAGTTGGTCGCTAAACAATAAGTTAAAAACCACAGGTATTGCGTTTTTAATTTTAATCGTATCGTTTGTTGGCCCCATGAGCGCGGTGACCAGTGATGAGGAAGGCGGTGATGATCGAGAACGCATCTGGCTAAACTATCACATCACCCAAAACTACACGTTGGAAGAAGTCGAAAAAACCGTTGATAAAATGGAAGCTTATTTGTACGAGAACAAAGACGCATTTCATATCAAACAAGTCTACACCTACTACACACCAGGGCATGCAGTATCCGGCATAACATTAAACGCTGATGTTCCTCTATCCAATTCTGAGTTAAAGGAAAGAATCCGAGAGAATATGCCAAGCTTTGTAAGAGCGCGCCCTTCGTTTAGGTGGAATGATGGCAATGGTGGTGGTGTAAGGTTGACATTACTTGGCGAGTCATCAGACAGACTGCTTACGTTGAAAGATCAAATAGTGCCAATTCTGGCCAATATTGAAGGATTGGAAGACGTGCGTGCCGATATGGGTAGCCAACGTGAAGAGATTCAAATAAGACTTAATCGAGAAAAAGCTAACAGGCTAAATATTGATATACAGGAAGTCTCGGGACTGATCGCTACGGCGTTACGAGGCAATAACCTTAGAACCTTCCGTTATGGCGACGCGGGAGAAGTCGACATTCGGTTGATGTATGGTGAGGACGTCCAAAAATCCTTATCTGAATTGCGAAATATCAGTGTCTCTCGCATGCAAGGCCAAAGCGTTTCCCTTGATATGATTGCAGACATTGAAGTGGTGCCTCAACTCTCTGAGATTAGACGTCATTATCGTCAAACTGCTATCGCCATTGGCGCTAACCTCAAAGAAGGGACCACAATAGAACAAGCCAAAGACCGTATTCAAAAAGCAATGGATTATATTACCCTACCCACAGGCTATAACTGGCGCTTTAGCGGTAGCTTTCAGCGTCAGGACGAAGCCGCGGCGGTAATGCAAATGAATATGCTGCTGGCAGTTTGTATGATTTATGTCGTCATGGCCGCTTTGTTTGAATCATTGCTATTGCCTACCGCAGTGATCACGTCTCTCTTATTTTCATACATGGGCGTGTTTTGGGCGTTTTTCCTTACCGGCACATCAATGTCAGTTACTGGGTCAATAGGTATGTTGATCTTGATGGGGATCGTCGTCAACAACGGTATTGTGCTAGTTGACCGAATTAATCAACTCATTAATCAAGGCTATTCTGTGTACAACGCGGTAGTGGACGGTTGTCAATCTCGCATTCGGCCGGTATTAATGACAGTGGCAACGACTGTACTAGGGCTGGTACCCTTAGCTGTTGGTTCGACACGTATTGGTGGTGATGGGCCTACTTACGCCCCTATGGCAATAGCCATCATCGGCGGTTTGATATTCTCGACGTTAACAAGCCTTATACTTGTCCCGCTGGCTTATGTTGGATTATTGAGGTTGCGTTACAAGACGCAAGTCATGATCAACGCAAGTAAAATGCGAGTGAGTCGTTGGGTGAAAATTTAAATATGCTGAAACGGGAGCCTACCCTTCTAGGGTGATTGCGCTCCCGTTTGCATAGTGTAACCACCGGATTAGCTACGTGCAGTTAGGTATTGATATACTGAGTTTGCTTCACGTTGGCGAGAAAACTCTACCAAATTTGTACCATTACACGTCAAACCATCTTCTGCCGTTACAAGACGAAGGACTTCACGCTGACTTCCACCGATGCGACCAACGTTGCGAGCTAGGCTTGAACGAAGAATACGCACATCATCCAGAACGACGGCTTTGCAGAAGTTAGCGAATTGGACATCACCCTCGAAACGAACTGGCTTGTTAGGCTCAGCAGCTTGTGCAAACGATGAAGCAACTAATGTTGCAGCAGCAATAGCTTTAACTAGATTTTTCATAATATTTCCTTAGATATAATCAAAACACAGTGTAGTGTGGCGAAGAGCTGAATTGCTCAACGCCATTACTTTATGCATCAAAATCTAAGTAAATACTGTTGTATTATTGTTGAAGGTGGGTAAACAGTGAGTAAAAGGGACGATTACAATTCATTAAAATATGTAAGTTATTGAAAGTTATATATTTATCAAAAACATTAATAACCAAAAAGAATTGATTTGTTTTTTTTATTCCAAACAATTCCTAAAAAACTGTAATTAAAAAACAAAAAATAATGAAAGTTACATCAATTTTTACATTTAAAACGCCTTTTTGCCGTCACAAAACTGTCAAAAAGGCGTTTTTATGTAATTTTATTACAGAATTACTCGTAATGACGTTCCCGTTTTGTCTCAATAGTATCTATGTAAGCATGCCAGGTCGCGTAACCAATTAATGGCATTAAAAAGATAAATGCGACAAATCCGGTAACAAAGCCAATGGCAACCGAAGAGAAAATAATAGCGCCCCAAATCATCATAGGGACTTTATTTACCCAAACCGCATTGACACTCGTTAGCACCGCGGTCGCCAAGTCAACACGTCTTTCCATCAACGTGGGTTGTGTAAATGCGCTGATAAAGAATACAACCGCAGTAAACACTGCCCCCGCAATCGTCCCCAGTACCAAGAACGGCATCAGGCTTTCTAACGTTTCATCCATGTACGACGGATAAAGCGCGTGAATAATGGACGCTACTCTGAGCCAAAAGATCATCAATACGGTAAGTAAAATACCAAACCCCCACTCGTTCACAGCGTTACGACGTATCGCTTTCACGCTATGTGATATCGTCGGCTTGTGGCCTTTTTCAAGCTCCCAGCTGATATCGTATAAACCCGCGGCCAAAAAAGGACCGATCAACATAAAACAAACAATGGCGGGCATGATGACCAAATGCCAACCGGTCATTGCGACCAAGTAGGTTATGAACCATGGAATAACCGCGAACAAAATACCGTAAGCGACAGATAAGATAGGTGTACGGAGGAAATCTCGTAGTCCAAGAGATAACCATTTAATGGGATCGCCAAGATCTAGCTCTTTACAAGGGATGACTCTGGCAATTCCGCTTTGCGTGATGGCGTTTTCAGGTGTTTCTTTGAAGTGATGTGACATTGTTCCCTCACTTGTTCAAACCGATACATTCGGCACGACTACTGGTTTAGCGCGCTACTTCAGATCCACTCCCCTTGTGCTCTCACTACAATACAACTACATGAGTTTTAGTCATGCTCCTTTTGGGGCATTGGATCGGGCAGTTTTGAGACTGCCTTATCTATACGATAGGCTTTTTGGAGCAAGTTCACAAATTTTTAACAAAAATTCTAAATTCTGAATACATACCTAAGAAAAATGGGCGAGATTACCGATTGGGTCGAGCAATTTGGTGCCAATAGATAGGCGTCGAAAAATAGTCAGACAATGAAGCATTTAACTCACCGAACAACGTCAGTGGACTATTGTTCCCGGTTACGCAGTACCGAACGAATCGGTGACAATTATTATTAATGACATGGTAGTCTGCGTAATCAAAAATTTTATCCGATGCCCGTTTCACGGTGTTGGGCGCGACCAAGGGTTTCCCCGCTTCATCACAGGCAACGTAAATTCGCCCGCCACTGCGATCGGCGAGAAAGCGATCCGGCGAGATTAATCGGATTAACCCATTCCCATTGAGTTCTACGATCCCATCGTCAACCCAGACACCTGTGTGTTGTAGCATTTCATATATTCCACAACATACGATAGCACCATCGACAGGCTTAACCCGATATTTACTTTCACCGGGAAAGACCGCGACATGGCCATCGTATTTTTGTTGCTCTTTAGCCAAATATGAACTTGCAACGGCAGCAGCCACACCTGCGCCCAACCATACTAAAGGTAAAGGCATTCGCTTCTCCAACTACACGACAATAATGGTAAGGTTGGCACGAACTGGTGATTATTCAATCAATAAAATGTAACAGACTATCTCTTCTCGAGCCCTTTAGAACCTTGCTTATCCGTTATTGATATAAAAAAACATAGGTATAACAAAATAGTACTTAACAGTACTGTCCCCTTTAGATACTCTGAAGGTCTACTAAACTGGACTGCAATATAATGAGAGTAATAGAAAAATCCCGTAAATTGGACAACGTGTGTTACGACATACGGGGCCCAATTGCTGAACGCGCAAAAAAAATGGAAGATGAAGGCCATCGGATTCTCAAACTAAACATTGGCAACCCTGCCCCGTTTGGTTTTGAAGCCCCTGACGATATTTTAAAAGATGTCATCCACAACCTTCCCACTTCACAAGGCTATTCAGACTCGACAGGGATTTACGCGGCCCGTGTGGCAGTTATGCAGTATTATCAACAAAAGCATATCGCCAACATTCGTATAGACGATGTGTTCATTGGCAATGGTGTCAGTGAAATGATCATGATGGCAATGCAAGCACTGCTCAATAGTTCAGATGAAGTATTGATTCCCAGCCCGGATTATCCGCTATGGACAGCGGCGGTGAGCTTGTCTTCTGGAACACCTGTACACTATCGATGCGATGAACAGGCCGGTTGGTTCCCTGATATTGACGACATCAAATCTAAAATCACGCCAAATACCCGAGCTATCGTGCTGATAAACCCCAATAACCCGACTGGCGCGGTATACAGTAAAGCGCTACTTGAACAAGTCGTAGAAGTGGCCCGCGAGCACCAACTGGTTGTGTTTAGTGACGAAATCTACGACAAAATTTTATATGACGAACACGAGCACACCTGTATTGCGTCGCTCGCTGACGATATTTTCTGCGTCACATTGGGCGGTTTGTCGAAAAACTACCGCGTAGCGGGTTTTAGGGCTGGCTGGTTAGTCGTCAGCGGTAACAAGCGTATTGCATCAGGCTATGTCGAAGGTTTAAACATACTATCGTCCATGCGAATGTGCGCTAACGTGCCATGTCAAAGCGCAATACAAACAGCACTCGGTGGCTATCAAAGTATCAATGATCTAGTGATTGACGGCGGTCGCCTCAAACTCCAGCGAGACCTTGCATCGTCGATGTTGAACGATATCCCAGGTATAGACTGTGTTACCCCAAATGGCGCGATGTATTGCTTTGCCAAGGTAGATGCCCAACGATTCAACATCACCAATGATGAACAAATGATTTTTGACTTATTGACGAAAGAGAAAATTCTTCTGGTCCACGGCAATGCCTTTAACCTTAGTGAAGGGGTGTACTTCAGGCTTGTCTTTTTGCCTCATAGTGATGTGTTGAAACCGGCGCTTGAGAAAATAGGCAACTTTTTCGACAGTTACAAACAAGTGACATAATGACAAGATGAGTGATAAAAGCCACTTTTTTGCCCATTTGGCCAGAATGAAACTAATCGATCGCTGGCCTCTAATGCGCAACGTCAGGACCGAAAACGTGCAAGAGCACAGCTTGCAAGTTGCGATGGTCGCGCATGCCCTTGCCTTGATCAAAAACAAGTTTTTTGGCGGAACCCTTAACCCAGAGAAAATAGCTACTATTGCAATGTTCCACGATGTCTCTGAGGTTTTAACGGGAGATTTACCAACACCCGTCAAATACTTCAACCCGGCAATAAAAGAAGAATATAAAAAAATTGAGAAAATTGCCGAACACAAATTGATTGAAATGGCCCCTGAAATATTTAGAGACGACTATGCAGCGCTGATTGATGGTCACAACCACGCCCCTGAGGAAGCCTTTATCGTCAAAGCGGCCGATGTCCTGTGTGCATACTTGAAAACACTGGAAGAACTATCGGCGGGTAACCAAGAATTCAAACTCGCCAAAAAACGATTGGATAAGATTCTAAAAGACTATCATTCCGATGAAGTCGATTACTTTCTCACCCGTTACGTGCCAAGCTTCTCTTTGAGTCTCGATGAAATCACCTTGGAAGATGGGGACGAACACTAAGGATAACCACAATGGCAGTAGATATGACGAATGTAGCCTCACAGATTCAGCCCGATTGGATGCACCCCTGGTTAGAACGGCGATTACCGAGAACTGCTGCCCGCGATGGCGATCACAGAAATCCTTATCAAAGAGACAAGGCAAGAGTACTCCACTCGGCAGCTTTCCGTCGCTTGCAAGCCAAAACGCAGGTGCTGGGTGTCGGCCAAAGTGATTTCTATCGAACGCGACTGACTCACTCATTAGAAGCCGCCCAAATTGGTACGGGCATTACTGCCCAATTAATGGGTAAATACCCAGAACAAACAGCAGAACTGGCTCTCGATCCCAATTTGATTGAAACCCTGTGCCTTGCGCATGACATTGGCCATCCCCCTTTTGGTCATGGTGGAGAAGTAGCACTTCACTACATGATGCGAGATTCTGGAGGGTTTGAAGGCAATGGACAAACGTTTCGCATTATTACCCAGCTAGAGCCCTATACCGCGGAACACGGTATGAACCTTTGTCGACGCAGTATTTTAGGTTTAGTCAAATATCCGCATTTTATCGACGCCTTAAATAATCCAGAGGCATTGGGGACACCGGTTGAGTCTCTGCGCCAAGTAAAAGCGTCTGAGTGGCACCCACCTAAAGGTCTCTTTCGATGCGACCAAGCGCTGTTTGACTGGTTATTGTCGCCGTTGTCGTCGGCAGATAAAACGAAGTTTATGTCTTTTGTAGACACCAAAAGCAAACACGCCAAGACACAATTTAAATCATTTGATTGTTCCATCATGGAACTGGCCGATGACATCGCCTATGCCATTCACGACCTTGAAGACGCGCTTGTTATGGGTTTAGTGAGCAAAATGTCGTTTGACAATGAAATCGTCACACCAATCAAGGAAGCCAAGGTCCCTTGGCTGTCGGAACATATAGAGCAGTTATCAACGAGACTGTTTGGTAACGAACACTTTGAGCGCAAAAATGCGATAGGCGCATTAGTGAATTGCTTTATCACGGCGATTGAGATTCAGTCCATCTCGGGCTTTTCTCATCCTCTTTTAGCCTCAAATGCTGTTATGCCAGCCGTGTTTTCTGACGCATTGGGGTTGTTTAAACGGTTTGTTTACCAACAAGTGATCCTACGAACCGAAGTGCAACTATTAGAGTACAAAGGCCAGCAGGTAGTCATGGAACTGTTCGAAGCGTTTAGTTCCGATCCGGAGCGCTTATTGCCCACCAACACTAAGTCGCGTTGGCAAAAAGCGCAACAAAACGGCGACGGCATGCGTGTCATCGCCGATTATATTTCCGGTATGACAGACGAATTCGCCTCCAGACTTCACGGTGATTTGTTTGTTCCCAAACGCGGTGGAAGCCAGGAAAGCCAACCGGGTTGGTAGCGATGATACTGCGTTGCCATAGCAATTCTGGTGACTATCTTGTCGGTATAAATCGCCGATGCTAGTGAGATGCTTCAGTATTACTGAAAGCATTTACTAGTAAGTCTGGTCTCATTACACAGACAACCAAGTAGTAGACAGGATTTAAACGATGGCAAAGCCTTATAAACCGTCAGTCGTACTAAAAGACAATGATGTAACCGACGAATCGATATTTAATGATCGCAGGTCAGTACTAAAATCACTGGGATTTGTGGGTGCGGGAGCACTTCTAAGCGGTTCTGCAAACGCCAGAGGGTGGTTCGATGACAAACCAGATTTCCAAGCGACCGACTTAGACTTTACCCCCGCGGGCACTTACACTACAGATGAAAAGTTAACCCCTTACGCTAAAGTCACCAGCCATAATAACTTCTACGAATTTGGGACATCCAAAAGTGACCCGGCCAAGCGAGCGCAACAATTTCAAGTCGACCCATGGACGCTCAAGATAGAGGGTATGGTAGAAAAACCCATAACGCTGGGTTACGACGATTTATTTAAAAAATTCCAACTTGAAGAGCGTATATATCGTTTGCGATGTGTCGAAGCATGGTCAATGGTAGTGCCGTGGATAGGGTTCGAGTTGGGGCGTTTACTTAAAGAGGCGAAACCGCTGGCTGGTGCCAAGTATGTAGCCTTTGAAACCTTGTATGATCCTAAGCAGATGCCAGGACAAAAGAGCCGTTTTGTTGGCGGCGGCATTGACTACCCCTACGTTGAAGGTCTGAGATTGGACGAAGCCATGCATCCTTTGACACTTATGTCGGTAGGGGTTTATGGCAAAACACTCCCACCACAAAATGGTGCCCCAATACGCTTAGTTGTACCTTGGAAGTACGGATTTAAGAGTATAAAGTCCGTCGTTCGAATTGTGTTAACCAATAAAAAACCGCCTACAACGTGGAACCAGTTAGCTGCACATGAATACGGCTTCTATGCCAACGTCAACCCAACCGTCGATCATCCTCGGTGGAGTCAAGCAAGCGAGCGCAGAATTACTACAGGTGGCTTGTTGGCTCGTAATCGTATCAAAACGCAAATGTTCAATGGCTATCAGGACGTTGCCTCTATGTATTCTGGCATGGATCTGGCTCGTTATTACTAGCGTAAGGAATGAATGCAGCTATGAAGCGATGGTTATCTAAGCCAATTAGATTACAACAATGGCATATTGTTTTGTCAAAGTTGGTTATACACATCAGTGCCTTGGGCTATTTGGGCGGCCTGTTCTATCTCGCTATTCAAGATCAACTTGGTGCTGATCCTGTCGAAGCGCTATTACATGAAACCGGCACGTGGGCTATCAACATACTGATATTGACGCTTTTTATCTCCCCGTTGGCGAAACGGCTTCCTATGCCAGATTTAATTAGGTATCGAAGACTCGTTGGCGTTTACAGTTTTGTTTATGCGTTGGCGCATTTCCTCGTGTATGTTGCCTTTGAATTGCAATTTGACTGGATGCTCGTCGCCGCCGAGTTGATTGACAGGCCTTACATAGTTGTAGGATTTAGTGCGCTTATCCTGCTCGTTATTATGGCTGCGACGTCATTCAAGCACCTGCAACGCCAATTGGGTAAAAGGTGGCAACGTATCCATAACACGGTATACCTGTGTGCTGGATTGGCGTTGCTGCATTTTACGTGGTCATTGAAAACAAGTTTTGAAGAGCCGTTAATTTATTGGGCAGTCTTTGTGCTGCTGATGTACTGGCGAAAAGACCAATGGCAACGCGTGTCAAGAAAGTGGTTCGCTACGCGTAAACCTGTTCAATCTTAATCATCGGGTCTGTCTAGGGTCATCGTTTGTTCTATCACCGCGTAGTCTCGATACCCTAGCCTGGCCATTGGTTTGAATGTGGCGATATCGAACAAGCCATTGACGAGACAATTATCGCGAATATGAACGCCCACGACTTCGCCGAAGACAACAAAATTACCTTCCCCTCTAATTTGCTCAATATGAGTCGCTTTACACTCTAATGACGCAGGTGCACTTGCCACTCTTGGACAGGCTATTTGTTCACACTGTGCTTTGTCGATGCCAACGACACCAAATTCATCAACCGTCTTATCCATCGTTGCAGATGATGCATTCATAACGAGTCGGCTGTCATACTCGACAATGTTTACACAAAATTCACCCGTTTCTCTTATGTTTTCCAGTGTATCTTTTGTATCAAGCTGATCCGGTTTAGTCCCAACGGAAGAAAACATCACCTGAGGCGGTTCATACGCGACGGCATTAAAAAACGAATAAGGGGCTAAGTTGTCAATGCCTGAACTACTGCGCGATGAAATCCAAGCGATTGGACGCGGCGAAACAATCGCGCTAAATGGGTTATGTGACAATCCATGACCATGTTTAGGCTGATAAAACATAAAAATCTCACTGATCAAATATTAAACACTTCACGCCTACTTTTCTAAATCCCGTTAGAAAGCACAACCTAATTTATGCTGACTTACTACCTTGTGGAACACGAATTCGATAAGCGTGGTTCTTTTATCGCTAAACTGACGAATTTGCTTCAAATCATCACTACCAAATTTAATTATATAAGCTATGTTCTATATAGAAGTAGACTAAAAACATCAATACAGACACATAGATGAAACCAGTGTTAAACGTGCCACTATCCTCTATTCAACGCGACACTTCTTTGTCAGCATTCCCCAGTGATTTATCGTCGGACGCTTTGCTTACTCTGCTTAAGTACTCAGTCGAAATGGCAGCAGACGAAGTCTTTTGGATTCGCCAAGACGCCCGTATCTTTTACGTCAATGACGCGGCGTGTAAAAAGCTAGGCTATGCTCGCAATGAACTGCTAGGAAAACACGTATGGGAACTCGACCCTGTTTTTACTCAAGACGTATGGCCGCAAGTATTCGAAGAGCTAAAATGCAAACAGCACATAGAATTTGAAACCCAGCACCAAGACAAAAATGGTTTTGTTTTTCCCGTTAAAATTCAAGGTCATTATCTGTCACACAATGGAGAAGAAACCCTTTTTGCTTTTGTGACAGATCTCTCTGATATAAAGCGTCAAGAAGCTGAGTTAGAACACGTCAATTACCGCATCAATCGAGAGGTCAAAAGAAAAACCGCACAACTTGAAGAAGCCCAGCAAGAAACCGCTCGCTACGCCAAAGAACTAGAAGAATCCAATCATCGTTATAATCTCGCCATTGAAGGAACGGACGTTGGGTTATGGTCTTGGGATGTGCAAACTAACGACAATTATTGGTCGCCTAAATTTTATGAGTTACTCGGCTTCCTAGACAAAGAGATCTCGCCGAGTAACGAGGAATGGGAAAGACGACTTCATCCCGGAGAACGACAAGTCGTTCTCAGTGCGTTGGATGGTCACCTACAAAACGACACTAAGTATGAAGTCGAGTTTCGTTTGCTCTGTAAAAATCGACAATATCGTTGGTTTAGGGTGAAAGGCAAAGCTAAAAAAAATGATGAGCATATTCCCATTTTTATGATTGGTAGTTTAGAGGATATCCACCACCAAAAATCATTAGAGGCCGCATTCCAATTTGAGCAGAAAAAATTCGAGGAATTTGTCAATCTCGCCCCTGTTGGCATTGCTATCAATAGGCTAAAAGATGGCAATTTTCAGTACGTTAACAGCAAATTTAGTCGTTTTACTGGCTACACTACCGAAGAACTTAATGCCATGGACTATTGGGAGTTGACGCCGAACAAATATGCCAATCAAGAACAAGAACAGCTCGACATGATGGAACGCACCGGGCGCTATGGCCCGTACCAGAAAGAATATATTCACAAAAAAGGCTATTTCTATCCTGTTTTACTTTCAGGTATCAAAATCAGAGGGATGGATAATGAAGATTACATTTGGTCGGTAGTGGAAGATATCAGCGATAGAGTTAGGGCAGAAAAGGAGCTCGTATTATCTAAACGCAAAGCAGAAGCTGCTAACGAGGCCAAAAGTCAGTTTTTAGCCAGTATGAGTCATGAAATTCGCACTCCCATGAATGGTGTTTTAGGGGCACTTCAACTACTCGAAAGCGAAGTCAGTAATAAGGGAAAAGTGCTACTGGAAAAGTCATTGTCCTCCAGCTTTTCCCTATTGAGAATCATCAACGACATTTTGGACTTTTCTAAAATTGAGGCTAACAAACTCGCTCTTGAGAACATTCCTTTTTCTGTATCAGACATTGCAGAAGAGTTGGTTTCTTCTTTTAAAACAAAAGCGCAATCGAAACAGATTGATGTAACATTTTGCGCTTCAGACAACGCGCATGATGCGTGGATTGGCGATCCAGTGCGCATCAGCCAAATACTCACTAACCTGTTATCCAATGCCATCAAATTTACCGAGTCTGGCTATGTCAAACTTGTACTGTCGTCTAAAGATGACGAAGTAAAATTTGACGTGATTGATTCAGGCATAGGTATGAATGAGGAAACCGTACAAACGTTATTCAACCCCTTTACGCAAGCGGACGCGTCAACTACCCGAAAATACGGTGGAACAGGCTTGGGCATGGCGATTACTAAACACCTCGTCAGCCTGATGAAAGGTCGAATTAATGTAGACAGCAAAGTCAGCAAAGGCACTGCGATTAGCGTCAGAATTCCTTTAGAAAGAACCGTCGCCCCCATGCCTGTCCAACAAGAAAACCACATAACACCTGATTTAACCGGTTTCTCAATCTTAATTGCAGAAGACAACGAGATAAATCAGTTAATTGTAAAATCAATGATAGAAAAAACCCACGCAGACATCCGCCTTGCCATTAATGGTATAGAAGCAATAGACGCGTTTAATCAAGAAACGCCCGACTTGATTTTAATGGACATTCAAATGCCAGAGATGGATGGGCTTACCGCCTGCAAGGCCATTCGATGCAGTGATACGACTATCCCTATCATAGCGTTAACGGCAAACGTCCTGTTAGAAGATGTACAAGAGTATTTATCAAGTGGTTTTGATGGCCACATCGGCAAACCGATTATTCAAACGACCCTTTTCGAACAACTTTCGCGATTCCTAAAACAATCCTAATTCTTCGTCATTTGCGATTGCAAAAGCACCTTCGTTTAGCGACTTGGGCTGCAAGGCACGCTCGGGCCTTATTTGTCGATTAAAAAAGATGCAAAAAACACTTGCAAGATAATTTATACAGTACTACTGTATATGTATACACACTGTATAAATAAACAAGGCGATGATTATGAATTATGCAACAACAAACGTGTATCAGTTTCCACTGCCAGATATTGAACAACCACTTCCACCGAAGAAGCCGGTTAAAGCGTGGCGCTACTTAATTGCTGAGTCACTCGCATTTAATCGGGATGTAGAAAACGGTATTCGAATCCAAAAACCCAAAGAAGAAAAAGTACCGCAATGGATCAGTAAGCTGATAACAAGTGGCCAATGTAGTGCTATTTATGTTGAAGATTTACGACTAACTCAACAAGACGAGAGAGAGATTAGAACACTGTGTAGTTTGTATCACGTTGAAGTTGTTGGGATATCGGCTAATTGTGAAGATCAGACAAACGTCATATCTGGGCCTTGGTAACCCACTGGTAAATCAGTACAATACGGCTACTTCAACCAATTTAATCTTTCTATGGCCCTTTGTTGGTGTAACAGTGGGAAAATCGCCACTCACTGTTGTAGCCCTATTCTTGCTGGCGAGTTGAATGCACCTACGCCAGAAGCGCTTATGCGATCTAGGTATTCTGCCTATTGTAATGAAGACTATGAGTATGTTTTGCAGACTTATGCCGCGAAAAAGCGCCTTGACTTGTCAGTTGGGTTACTTGCTGACAATGCACAAGATTCTCGCTGGATTGCGTTACGCGTAATCAACATCCCCTCACCTACTCAGGTAGAATTCATCGCCTTTTATGCACAAGGGAAACAGTTTTATCAATTGCATGAAACCTCCAACTTCGAACGAGAAGGTGAAGCGTGGCGTTATGTTGACGGCCATTTACATGCAGACTGTGGTAGAGTGTCGATTGGACGAAACGAAAAATGCTTTTGTGGTAGCGGTAGAAAACACAAACAGTGTTGCATGAACAAACTGAGGTCGGCATGAATAGACGTGTGTTTTTGACAACGGGTATAGGAGCGGTAGCCGCAGCGTCGGGCGTATATTATATGTCTAGTCAGCGAGGCGATGTCTCAGTGCCGTCAATTAGCGAAATGATATCAACGCTAGAACAGTGTAAATCCAAGACGATTACCTCGATGAATGACTGGTCACCAGAAGTCGTGTTTCAACACTGTGCACAAAGTGTGACCATGTCGATATTAGGCTACCCCGAGCATAAATCCGATATGTTTAAATCGACCGTTGGTACCCTCGCGTTTGCCGTGTTTGAGGCCAATGGCGCGATGACCCACGACCTTGTAGAGCCCATTCCTGGGGCCCCAACATTGGATGAAACTGCTTCATTAAGTTTTTCAATCGATATGCTGATAAGAGCGCTACAACGTTTTGTGATGTATGAAGGAGAGTTCGCCCCTCATTTCGCGTACGGCCATCTAACCAAACGGCAGTACGCTGCTGCACATATCATGCATATTCAAAATCATTTTGAACAACTTACAATTGAGTAATCGTCGTCAGCCCCACTATCGCACAAGATGAAAATGCTTGATTCTCTGTGTGGCAGTAAAACACAGAATCTTAACGACATAACCATACAATAATGTCAGTAAGCATACGGAAGTCGCAGGTCCTATTACATCGGCAAACATCTCTTTTTCGATATTGGAAGCCATGGCAATAGCACCCAAAATTACGCCAAACCAGCCTAACATTACCGCACTGTTGCCCATAACATTGAAAACATGTTGGGCACTGAGGTATTCGGATGCTGACCAACTTCGTTCCTCGCTCATCACCACAGAAAACGCTTTTTTGAAGTCCGCAAGCGACGAACTGGCAATAGCAAACGCGATACTCACCGGCAGCACGATAATTAATGATGGTACATTGACAAACATTAATAGGCTGCCACTAAACCACATTGCCATTAACGTTACACCAAAGAACATTGCAAGACTCAATATAAACATCACCATTCCCCTCTTGTAACGCAAGATAAACCGCATACTGCTTTGTACTACTTGTTTGATATACCATGCACGAGCATGAAGTTGCCCATATTCTGACGCATAAGCTTGATACGTTTCCCACAAATCGCCAAGTACCGGCTCCCTCAGTCGACTCGGCATACAACAACTTAGCCATTTTTCGGCTAATCTAGGGGGCGTAACGGGCTGAATAGAACGTTTATCCATAGTGTACCTCCTCAACCGAAATAGGCTTGAGTGCGACGTCACGCCACAGTGTATCTAACGCTTGTTTGGTTTTGGCAAGCTGTGTTCGCCCTTCTGCACTGACTGAAAAGTACCTTTTCGCACGGCCTCCTCTTTCTGCCGTGGCCTCTCCCAATCGGCTTGAAACTAATCCTTTGCTCTCTAAACGCTCTAACGTGGTGTAAAGTGCGCCAACCGTTACGTCACGCTCAATAGTCTCTACCAATAACTGACGAATTGAACTTCCATATGCATTCTCTCCAAGTCGCATCATGGCGAGTAGGATCATTTGTTCAAATTCACCTAAAAACTTTTGTTTACTCATTTTTTAGCCAACTCCAAATAATCTAAAACCGCTTAGGCATGGGACTCGGGTATAAACTTTGTCGCAAAATACTGAATCCTACTTGAAGCACTAAAACAAACGATATTGAGCGCATAGCCGTATAATAAGGTCAGCAAGCAAACAGCAGTTGCAGGCCCAATAACATCTGCAAACTCTGTTTTATCGATATCCGATGCCATGGCAACAGCGCCAATGATCACCCCAAACCACCCCATCAATACAGCAGACTTCCCAATGGCTTCAAATACGTGGGAAGCGGCGGTCAACTGAGACTGTGACCAACCAGCTCCATCACTTAACACAATCGAAAACGCTTGTTTAAACGTACTCAAAGACGTGATCGCCATTGAAAACGCTAAACTCACAGGAATAACAATGATTAACGAAGGCCAGTTGTAAAACACCGAAAATTCAGCACTCATGTACATAGCCATCGCTGTAACACCAATGAATAGTGCAATACTGAGCAAAAACATGACTTAACTCCTACGACATTATGGCAATGAATATACAATCACTGCCTTTGATTTACTCTACAATTTAGAGTATTACTCAGCCAAGTCAATTAACTACACAATGTAGAAAATATACATACGTATTATTTCTAATACGATAAAATAAAGAAGTGAACGTCAGTGTGGACGGGTGACGAAGAGGTTGTGTTGCTAGAATACCGCGAATAAGCCCGGAATATCGGGCACTAACACCAGATGAATAGAAGTAAAAACAGGCTATTTTTCAAGCTTTTGAATTTCACTCCACAAAGACTCAGCCTCAGCTGTCAACATCGAGTAGCTTTTAATATCACCGCGACGTTGAGCCTGCATCGCTTGCTCCAGTTTGATGTCATATTGCTTGCGAAGTTTTTTCGTTGGGTTCGATTTGAACAAAGAAAACATGAGCGTCCTCAATAAAAGAAAAGGTATATCTTATTTACTTATGACAATCGAAATAAGATCGCCCATCACAAAAAAAGCCGCTGTATTAGCGGCTTTTTTATCGCTGAGATTTTTTATGCAGCTGCAGAATCGGTTACTTCGCCAACCTCTTCATAACTCAACAAATATTCAAATGCCGCGAGAGACGCTTTTGCCCCCTCACCCATTGAAATAACAATTTGCTTGTACGGCACGGTTGTGACATCACCACATGCAAAAATGCCGTCTTCTGACGTATTACATTTGTGATCAACCACAACTTCACCATAAGGCGACAGTTCTACCACGTCTTTCAAAAACTGGCTGTTAGGCACTAATCCGATTTGCACAAATACACCAGACAAATCTTGTGTATGCACTTGGTTGGTTTCGCGGTCTGTATATTCAATCGCGGAAACCTTGCCCTCTGTCGCCAATACTTGATTGGTAGCGGCGTTTTTCACGATAGTGATATTAGCGCGCTTTTCCGCTTGGTCGATAAGTACTTGATCAGCTTTTAGTTCTGGCAAGAACTCATAAAGTGTCACTGACTTAACAATGCCGGCTAAATCGAGTGCAGCCTCTACGCCTGAGTTTCCACCGCCAATAACAGCAACGTCTTTGCCTTTAAAAAATGGGCCATCACAATGCGGGCAATATGCTACGCCGTTTCCAACGTTTTCTTTCTCGCCCGGCACACCCAGTTCACGCCATTTTGCACCTGTCGCTATGATTAATGACTTGGTTTGAATTTGCTCACCTGATGATAAGGTCACCGTTTTCACATGGCCTTTCTCAATGTCAGTCACTCTAACGTGTTCTTTTAACGTGATGTCATAGTCGTTCATGTGTGCCATCAGGTTGCCAACAAGCTCTGGGCCCGTTGTCTGGGATACAGAAATCAGATTTTCTATACCCATGGTATCTTTAACTTGGCCCCCAAAACGGTCCGCGATGACAGTCACCTTCAAGCCTTTACGAGCGCTGTATATTGCCGCACTCACACCGGCTGGACCACCGCCAACGACGGTGACATCTTGCAGCGGCAAGCTTGAACCGCTGTTCGCTTTGGCTAAACTGGGGTCGCGTTCAAGTAGTTTATCAATCAGCGTACCCGCTTCGACTTTACCATTGGCGAACAACTCGCCATTTAGGTAAACACTTGGCACACCTTGAATATCACGTTGATTAACGACATCTTGGTATAAACCGCCGTCGATCATCTCGCTGGAAATGTTTGGGTTGATAAGCGCAAACTGATTCAGCGCTTGAACTACATCTGGGCAGTTGTGACAGCTTAAGCTGATAAACACTTCAAAATGCAGTTTTTCGGTCACGCCACGAACGATATTTTTAACGCTTTCGTCAATTTTTAATTCAGAGCCTGACGAGTGGAGCAATGCCAGAATAAGTGAATTAAACTCATGCCCACCAGGGATACCAGAAAAACGAATCCCCGTATCTTCGCCCTCAGCCTCTAATAAAAAGCTGATACTACTGCGCAACACACCTTGGGTGTCGCGTTCTTCGACTTTTATGTTGTCACTCACGCCCGCAATGTCAGTAAGAAACTGGACCAACTCTGCGCGTTTGCTGTGTTCACCAGTTTGAATGACGAACGTGACTACTTTCTGCATTGCTTCGGTGTAGCCCTTCAATGCTTGCAATATTTCTTTAGTTAACATTGTGCTATGCCTCTAAACGTTCATTGTGGGAAGTACAGGTGCGGATGCACCTGTACCGTGTAAGATGACAGGGTTGTCAGTCTTAGATCTTGCCTACTAGGTCAAGTGATGGTGCTAGCGTTTCTTCACCTTCTTTCCATTTTGCAGGACAAACTTCGCCTGGGTGGCTTGCAACATACTGAGCCGCTTTAATTTTGCGTACTAGGTCATCAGCGTCACGGCCAATACCTTCAGCAGTGATTTCCATTGCTTGGATGATACCTTCTGGATCAACAATGAAGGTTGCACGATCTGCCAGACCCATGTTTTCACGCATACAATCAAAGTTGCGCGTGATTTCGCCTGTTGGGTCACCGATCATGGTGTATTTGATTTTACCAATAGTATCTGACGCATCGTGCCACGCTTTGTGAGTGAAGTGAGTGTCAGTTGAAACAGAGAATACCTCTACGCCACGAGACTGAAGTTCTTCATACTTATCAGCAAGGTCGCCAAGCTCGGTTGGGCAAACAAACGTGAAGTCTGCTGGGTAGAAGAAGAAGACTGCCCATTTGCCTTTGATATCTTCGCTGCTTACGTCTACAAATTCGCCGTCGCGGAATGCGCTTGCAGTGAAAGGTTTGATAGCAGTATTGATTAGTGCCATTTCTGTTCTCCAATGGTTAATTATGTAAGTGTCTAGACCACTTGTAATGTTGAGAATCAATATAGTGCAATCAGCGTTGCGCTATACCTATTCGAAACTGATACTGATAGTAGAACGGAATTGATTAATTAGATAATTAGGAAATCTATTAACCTCAATCGATTTTTTTAATTGTCTATACAAACATTGAGCAAAAAAGCTTTAAGCTCGGCGAGAGCATGGTGTTGTTGTTCAGTCGGGTTGCTCATCAAGAGCGCGATTGGTAGCAAGCCCTTGTATGCAATATCGTTCTCTATGTCACCAGTAATACGCTCCAACTCACACTGCCAAACAGTTGGTAGATGTCTAATCAAACAGAAAACAAATATTTGCCTCTATGGTCACCTTGGTGTTGAATAACCTCGATCTTTTACGGCTAATGGAGATTCAATTTTGTCTAGAGCGGAACTACTGACCACTGAACTCAAGCGAGTTGATCACGTCTCCCCAAAACAAGGCATTGCCAAACACCGAAAAATGGCCCAAAGTCCCTACTTATTCTATCGTGGGTCAGCGCAGATTTTCTATGCTGATTTGTTGTCACAAACACTCCCTATTCCCGACGCGTTATTGGAGATCCCGCTCACCGCTATCATGGGCGACTGTCATACCTCAAATTTTGGTTTTCTAACCGAAGAGGGTTCCCATGGTGACATGGTGATATTCGCGCCGAACGATTTTGATGACGCTTGCATGGGGCACGCGGTATGGGATCTTATGCGATACTTATGCTCGTTACAGCTAGTATTTGTGCACTGTCAAAGCGTTGAAAATGGATTGGTAATAGACAGCGACTATGTCCCCGGTAAACCCGTTGTTTCTGCAGCTCACGTAGAACAAGCGATGATGGCATTTTTAACGCAATATACCACCATGTGTGGCCAAGCAATACAGTCAACTCATCACTTGTACCAAGCCATTGAAAGCGTAAATCCCGATACCAAGCTTTATCGATACTACCGAAAAGCACTGAGGCGCGCCGCAGGCGGAAGAGACTTTCACACCAAAAGTGCGTTGGCTAAGGCTGTCGAGCAACAAAATGGCGTCTTGCGATTTAAAGACAACCCTCAGAAATTTCTGCGGATAGATAGTGCGCTGTTTGACCAACTTTCCTTGAACTTTGCTCCCTACATGGACGACACCATTTTGGATATAGTCTCTCGCCAAAACGCTGGAACAGGTTCAGTTAATATGGAACGTTACTACTTTTTGGTGGGGCCAAACGACAAGGACCATGATGACGCGTTTACGCGAAGTCATATTGTTGAAGTTAAACAACAACGTCATGCCGCACCACTGCACTATTTTCCGATGCTTCATCCAGTCAACCAGCTGAATCCCGCCCATTTAACCGCAAAATGCCAACGCCGGATGCAACGCCGGGCAGACCTACTGCTTGACGAAGTAAAATGGAATAACCAACACTGGCTTGTCCGCTCTCGCCACCACGCAAAGGTTGGTATTAACCCACTCGATATTGGCATGGGTAACAAAAACGTCAACGGCAGTTTTGTTGAATATGCGGGCTACTGTGGAAAGGCGTTGGCGCTGGCCCACTGTCGTTCGGATCGACGTTCAACAGCGTTTGAGCATGCCATCGTCGACCTTGTGCCCATTTACAAAGACCAGTTAGCCGACGGTGCCATTCGCTATGCACAACAAGTCGCGAAAGACTGTGAATGGCTAAAGACTGAGTTTTCAGATTAAGGCATTAAATTCGAAACAGGGCTATTTAATCAAGGTTCAACTGTTTTAGGTACTCTTTGAATTTACTATCCTGCGCGGGTGCAAGCATCGCATCATTGAGTAACCCAATGGCTTGCCTCGCCACGTCCGCCTGACCGTCGTCGATAGGCGACTTACTCTGCATTGTGGCAAGAACCTTAAGCAGGCTTAACGCGATTTGTTTATCTGATGGTGACAAGACAAAAGCTTGACGTAAGTTATTGTACGCTGGCAACAAACGGCTCTCTTTGTAATTTACAGCCGCCATCTGCTTTAATTCTTTAGGCGTAAAATTGATTTCCGTGCGTTCAATCGCTTCTTGTTCTAAGTAGGCGTTAACCACTTGGCCCGAGAACGTATCTCCCTCAATTTGACTGCGAAGCACATCGAGAAAGTGCACACATTCTTCTCGCATACCCAACTCATGGAATGCTTTCATCTTATCCAGGTTGTCCTCAACCGATACGCCGCTGGTGCGCCTAAGAGACGTATCTTGCATGATTTCCTCAGCTTGCTTTTTCTTGTCTTGTAAGCAAAACATGCGTGATTGAATGACGGAGATTTGATTTGCCAATCCTTTATCCGATGATTTCTTATGCTGCAGTTCTACTAAATCCGCCCCTGCCTTACGCAACAGTTTTTCGGCATCTGCCGTGCCAAGGGTCGTCGCTAAGTCGATGGTAGAGCGAATCACATTAAGCGTGAGATCAGGAGAATCATGTATCGAATTTTTTGCGTACTTAGCCATGTTCTGCACGGCTGTAAGTTGTCCTTGCTTGTCATGATTTAAACGCGCTAGATCCCACACTCGCTTATTGCGCTGAATATTACGCGGAGCCAGTTTAGTCGCCTGTTTGATTTGTTCGTAAGCTAGATCAAATTGCTCTTTCTCAACGTAAAATTTAGCCAATAGGTCATACGTTAAAAAACGGGTATCTTTGCGCTCGAGCAAGGCTTCAATCAATATATCAGCCTCGTCAATTTTATCTTGCTGTAACAACGAGCTTGCGAGGCCAATCTGCACCCATGCATAATCGAGTGCTAGCGCCAACTTGGTAAAATAATCCTGCGCTGATTCAAATTGGCGTAGTGCCATCAGACAGTCACCTATCATCCGTCTCATGCGGGGGTGGTATTCAGCCACAGACTCGTCTTTAAGTTGCCTCTCTGCGTAATAAATTGCGGCGGCGTACTCTTTAGAATGCAGGCAATAAAGTAATTTATGCAGTTTTTTTCGAATGTTAATGAGGTGACGAATACGTCCCTCAATGCGCGATTTATCGAGAGGTTTCACCCAAAAATCATCGGGTTGCAGTTCGACGATACAGTTGACCAGTTCCGAACTTGTTTCGGCAGATAGAAAAACCACCGTCGTCTGTTCACTAATGAAATTGTAGTGTTTTAGCTCTTCGAATAAGTGGAAACCATCTTTATCGCTACTGACATTGAACGCAATAAAGACAAAATCGAACTGCGTTTCTTCGCAAAGACGCACCGCATGGTACGCATTGTACGCGCATTTGACATTTTTTAACCCAACGCCCCATAGCGCTTGGGTGATCATTTCGTGCACCAATGATTGGTTGTCAATGACAAGGGCATTGAGTTCGTTTATCGGTGTTAACGGAGGTATTTTTTCCAACATCTACCAACCAGTATAAGATTCCATTTTAGAGGACGTTATGTAAGACCCAATTTATGTACGACTTGTTTTAAAAATCAATCGCTTTACAATTGGGGTCGTCCATCTCCTGATGTTAGCATCAGTTCTTGATGGTGCACCAGCGCAAAGAAATAAAAAATAAAATTAACGCGCAAGCGCTACCCATAAGGAAAGCATAAAATGACAGTAAAATCAGTGTTGCGCGCCAGCCCAATACCACTATTCACCTTTTTTGGCCTGATGCTATCGTTAAGTGTCTCAGCCGCATCATCGACATCAGATGACGTCTTCTATACACCTCACGACAATCCAGAAGTAGCGGTAGAAACGGCGCGAAAACGAGCAATTGAAGAAGACAAATACTTATTACTGATGATTGGTGCGACTTGGTGTCACGACTCTGATGCATTGGCAGAGCACTTTGGTGGGATACGTGACACCGACGTTATTCAGAACCATTTCGTCGTTACGACAATTGACGCTGGGTGGTTAGCCGATTTGTCTAGTGTACTTTCACTGTACGGCCACCCTGGTTATTTTGGCACACCGACATTGCTCATCATCGACCCCGCGACTAAACAAGTGATGAATCGCGACAGCGTTCAGCGCTGGCAAAGTGCTCACGGAGAAAGTACGTCTTCTCTACTGCGTTATTTCGAGTTGGAACTGGAATCAGCCAAATCTTGGCAGCCTGTAGACATTCCTTTGGAACTCGCGACCTATGAGGCAGAGCAAACCCAACGCCTTTATGAAGCCTACAAGATAATAGGCCCCTTATTAGAAGATGAAGTCGTCAACGGCAACGTCGGTCCTCTTGATAATCTGTGGAACGAAGTAAGGCGCTTTCGCTATCAATTACAGCACGATTTGGTCGAAGCTCACCGCAACCCGGATGCAGATCGCCCTATTTATCCAGCACTTTCATTTGAAACACGGTGAAAAACGTAAAGAAATAGGTCAACTTATTGCTATTTGAAGTCAAATGGCGATAACATTTAAACCATTAAGTTAAGCGTCTACGCTAGTTTTCGGCAGATTCAACTTGCCACTGGGACCTGTTCGACGCTTTGAGCAGTTATTGGACAAAATACATTTATGGCTAGCAATTCAAGAAACGATGATTTTCCAACGATCAGATTGGATGACGAAGATCGTCGCGATTATCAAAAAAAGCACTCCAGTGTTGGTCAGGCAACATCAACGCCGACTGGCACAAAAACCAAGCCACAAAACGCAAAGTCTTCTGGTGGTAGCTCCTTTTTAATATCACTAACTTTACTCTTGGCGCTAGCGGCATCCGGTGGTTGCTATTTTCTTTACGACCTCTCCCAAAAGCAACAAGCCCTGTTAGCTGATGCCGAAAGTCGAATAGAGCAATTAGAAAATAAGTTATCGGCGACGGGTGAAGAAATTGGCGAATCGACGGTAGCACTGCAAGTCAAAGTCACAGAACTGAGCAACAAGACTGGCGAGTTGTGGGAGCAAATGGACAAACTTTGGGCGTCCGCATGGCGTCGAAATCAAAAGGAAATTTCTGATTTATCGGCAAAAGTTGATGGAAACAAGGCAAGTTTTAACGAATCCCTCAGCCAAGTAGCCCGCAATGCTGACCAACAAAAAACGCAGCTATCTGCACTGCAAACCCAACTATCTGCAGTAGCAGATGACCTGCTCGCCTTAAATGTGCGCATGGAGCAAACCAGCGAATTAGCCGCGCAGTTTGGCCAGTCGAAGAAAACCGTGGACGACAAACTCGCCCTGCTTGAACAACGAAACAACAGCCTTTCAAGTCGCATTAGTGCACTCGAAAGCGAAATTCGCGATATGGCAACCCAACTCGTTAGCCAGCCGGCAAGTACGCCTGCAGGTTCACCGCAATAATGACGTTGGCAGCGATTGAGACTTATCTTGACTCGCTGCCAAGTGACCGACGACAGTTGGTTACTACACTTTCCAATTGCATACTAACCCTGTTCCCTGACGCCGACGTCAGCATGCGATACAAAATGCCAACCTTTGATACAGACGATGGATGGTTATCTGTTGCCAACCAAAAACACTATGTGTCACTTTACACCTGTCATGAAAGTTATATCGCAGCGTTTAAAGTTAAACACCCAGCGATTAAAACAGGAAAAGGCTGCATCAATTTCAACCCACGACATGCCCTTCCCACCCAAGATATTGCCGACGTAATACTACGTGCTCTTGGCTCCCAATAGCGACTCAAAGCGGTCCAATCTAGGGCAAACCAGCACCACCTTAGTGCAAACTAGAACCACGAACACTGCCGCCTCTTCCTAGGTTCATTTTTTCTTTTTTAATCATGCACTTATTTTCATCTCTGAGTGGCGCAGTGTTTGCTGTAATAAAAATACATTTTAAGAGTGACGGACACACAAACTTGATCAGAACACTACTTCAGTGGCCTAGTCGTTTTATTTTTGGTGCATTCGGCTTCTCAAGTGGCTCAATCTTGCACCTTTGCCTAATATCGACTGGCCTACTCTATTTCGCTACCTGGTATAACCCGACCATTATTGAGGGAGTGGCGCTCTCAATTCCTTTTATTTGGCTGCTTAGCGCCTATATTAGCGTAATTAAGGACGATATCAGCACACTCGACCAATTGTTAAACCGCGCCAAAAAAGCAACACCAGAAACAGGTGATTGGTCATTGCGTTCAAGTGTATTGAGTGCCCACGCCAACACGGTGGCCGACTTAATCCGAAACCTCATCAGAGACAATGAAAAGCTCAATGAGAGATTGGCGGAAATCAGTTATTCAACGGAACAAATGATTGCGTCTGCCAATCAGGTCGCCACGATTACAGGCAATCAATCAAGTGCCACTACGTCAACTGCCGCTGCTGTTAGCGAAATGACAACGTCGTTAACCGAAGTGGCCAACAAAGCGCAACAAGTCAACGCTTCGGCCATTTCTGCAAGTACACTGGCGGAAAAAGGCCATCAATCGGTAGATGAGTTATCTGAAGAATTTAAGTTAGTGCAAACCGACGTAGAGCACACACAGGCAGCAATTGATATCCTAGCCAAGAATGCAGAGGACGTTTTCACGTTTACCTCAACCATACAGCGTATTGCCGAGCAGACAAATTTACTGGCCCTCAATGCCTCCATTGAAGCGGCGCGTGCTGGCGAATTAGGCCGAGGCTTCGCAGTAGTGGCGGAGGAAGTGAGAAACCTCGCGGAGGAGAGTAAACAGTGTGCGGATACAATTAACGCCAGTATGGAAGCACTCAATGATCAACGACAAACCGTTTCAGCTAAAATGAATGATGTCGTAACCCATGCAAATCATTGTATAGCTTTGTCTCAGAATGCCTCAACGCTACTTGGCCAAATTCATACGGTTTCTGACAATGTTCAACAGGAAATGCTGGTCGTTTCGGCCAACACGACACAACAAAGTGTGGCCATTGAGGAAATTTCCCGCCATGTAGAACTTGTGGTTCAGGGTGCCAACGAAAACAGCCAAATAGCGGCACAGTCAAGTCGAGTCGCTCACTACTTAAAATCGATAACGCTATTGAAAGAAAAGGAGAGTGCATAATGTTACCTATCGTTTTCTCAATGGTCTTTGTTTGTGGCATTATCGCCGTCGTATACCTAATAAGAGATAAGAAGCGCCGAGTCTACATCGAACACTGTATGACAGTAATACTGATGACCAAGGAGCTTATCAGTTGTGCCCAAAAACACCGTGGGTTGAGTGCGAGTTACCTCCAAGGTAATCAGGGGGTAAAACCTATGATTATTTCATTGCGTCAGAACATGGTCGCGATACAAAGGAACATGCAGGACTCGAAAGTGGTTTATCAGCAAGAACGTTGGTTAGCATTCATTGACCACTGGCCCCGATTAAAAGACGCCGCCTTTGAACTCAGTGTGCAAGACAGTTTCAACCAACATACGGCATTGATTGAAAACCTACTTTATCTGCTTGAGGATATTGCCGGTACGTGGCAACAACACGCGCAAAATGGAAGTAAAGCAACAGGGTATTTATGGCATGAACTTCCTCTGACTGTTGAATGCGTTGGTCAGGCTAGAGCGGTAGGGATGGCGGTTTCAACCGCAGGGATCAGCACACAAATCGATAAAGTAAAACTCGGTTACTTACACGAGAAAATTCTTCATTTGTCTCAACGTGTATTTAGCCAAATACAGGCCAGTGGCGATGCAGGGTCAATATTGGTCAACAATGCTCGACACGCTTGTACAGAGCTTGCGCGAACTATCGACCGTGAGTTTATCCAGCAAAACGAAGTGAATATCGACAGTGATCAGTACTTTGAAATTGCCAGTCAGACAATGGCATCACTTAATAATATCTTGGACAAGCAACTTAATCGCCTAAGCGAACAAGGCTACTAACTCGCAAGGGGTTCCTTATCACGCGGCGACATTTCACCTTGTCGCCCTGCTCTTCTTTGTCAATACATGTATAAATGGCAGAATATGTCGTTACTTGGTCATACATGACAGTTTTAATCCATTTAGTCTAGGTCAAGTTGATCTATGCAGTACATATTTGTGTGCTCGGGCGAACGTGTTAACACCTCCCATCCGCAATACCTATCCGTATAGTTCAACCCACTCTAATCATGACCGTTTTCACAGGAACCGTACGTAATGAGACCGCACAAAATAGGTATATTGATCTACCAAGACTTTGAATTGTTGGATATGTCAGGCCCACAAACCGCTTTTTATGAAGCCAATGGGTTTATTGAAAACCATGTAAAGTACGAGCAAATCACAATCGCACTTCACGACGGCCCCGTTATAACCGAAGCAGGAACCAAGCTGCTACCAGATAAACACGCGCAAGACATTACAGCCATTGATACCCTCATCGTCCCAGGAGGCAAAGGCTCTCGCTTTGATTTTGACGACGCCACGCTCAAACAAATCCAACGACTGGTTAACGTATCCAAACGCGTTGTATCGATCTGTACTGGCGTATTTATTGTCGCGCGAGCAGGATTGCCACAAAACGCTGTGGTGACCACCCATTGGAATTTTGCACAAAGGCTCAAGCACGACTTTCCCAACCTCAAGGTCGCCGATGAGTCGATATACGCCAACTATCAAAAGTTTTGGTCATCTGCAGGCGTAACGGCAGGTATTGATTTAGCGCTAAGACTGATTGAAGACGACCATAATAGTCAGGTTGCGTCTCAGGTTGCGAAGAATCTAGTGGTATTTTTGAAACGCGCAGGCAATCAAACCCAATATTCACAATTACTCGACGCGCAGTATTCTGATAGCCGGCTAGACAAGATATCAGAGTGGCTTCTCACGCAACTGAATAAAAAAGTATCTGTCATCGATATTGCACACGCTTGTCATACCAGCGAGCGGCAAATCTATCGATTGTTCAATCGCGCCTTAGGTATGTCGCCCGCAAAATTTGTCGAACGACACAAACTTCAATGGGCAAGCGAACAGCTGACTGCGAGTGACAGGTCCATCAAGCAAATTGCCAGCGACGTCGGTTATGGGCATTATGACAGTTTTAGGCGTGCCTTTGACAAAGTTTACGGCATGTCACCCATTTTGTACCGTGCACACTTTCGTTCTAGCGAATAGTTCAACTCAGGCATTGGAGCCAAACAACAATGAAAATTAACGTGTTATTGCTAACCCTTTTGCTGATAGTTTCGTCTAACGTAGAGGCGGATGACTACACAAAGACGGTCAAATTCTTCGTGAGTGCATTTAATGCCAAGAACATTGATGACATGCTAAGTGCAACAACACCAGATGTACAATGGATGAGTGTCGCGGGCCATACTCTGTCTATTGAAACCCGTAATCAGGTATCGTTAAAAGCGTCGATGCAAGGATATTTTAATAGTGTACCCAGCGCTCGCTCCACTATAGAGCAAATCAGACAAAGTGGTCCCTTTGTTTACACGCTAGAACGCGCATCATGGGAATCAAAAGGTGTCACGGCAGTTCAGTGTAGTATGGCTATCTATGAGTTCGCAGAAGATAAAATTAAACACGTTTGGTATTTCGCCTCACATGAGTGCAACTAATACTGTGCCATTACAATGGAGGTAGGAAAAACGTTAGGTAATACGGGGCAACACATAGAAAAAAAGCGCCATATAGGCGCTTTTTAAAAACTGTCTATCGCTTAGCGACGTAGACCTAGACGCTTGATAAGGTCAAGGTAACGCTCAACGTTTTTACCTTTAAGGTAGTCAAGCAACTTACGACGTTGGCTAACCATGCGTAGCAAACCACGACGTGAGTGGTGGTCTTTCTTGTGTGAAGAGAAGTGACCTTGTAGCTTGTTGATGTTGTGAGTCAACAATGCAACTTGTACTTCAGGTGAACCTGTGTCGCCTTCTTTTACACCGTATTCAGCAATGATGTTTGCAGTTTCTGCTTTAGTTAGTGACATAATATTCTCCAAAATTTAGAGGTTAACTTGGCCGATCACTAATTCAGTCCAAGTAAAGGAAGCGCGTATTATAATGACGCGCAGTGGTTTATCAAGTGTTTAATGCTCAATCGTAGACAACACGGCGGCGCGGGCTAACATAGCGGCATTGAGTACGAACAAGCTCAGGCTGATCAATTGGCTCAGCAACGCCTTGGCCAACACCCAAAAATAGCGATGTTTGGTCATCACTCACACCATAAACACGATAATATGCATCAGTTTCAACCGTCATATCATCAACAGATTGAACAGATTGCCCATGATTAAAACGATGCGTCTGTTGTGCGTCTAATTGCATTGCTGGCAAGGATTTTACGGCCGTATCCATTGGCAATAACAATGCGTCTAAACTGGTATAGTCACCGTCGTCTTGCCCGCTTGCGACATCTTCTAACTGCTCGAATGTCATCATGTTTTCAACCGGATAATCCGCTACTTGCGTTCGGTGTAGACGAGTAACATAAGCGCCACATCCCAGTACTTGACCGATATCATCAACCAAAGAGCGAATATATGTCCCTTTACTACAGCGTACTGTCATGTCCACTTCTGGTAAGGCGATCCTATCAACACTTAATTCATATATCGTAATGTCGCGGGCCGGCCTGTCTATCTCGATACCTTGTCGCGCGTAAAAATAAAGCGGCTTCCCTTGGTGTTTCAAGGCAGAGAACATTGAAGGAACTTGCTTAGACTCACCTAAGAATCGCAAGCAGGCTTCTTTAACTTGCTCTTCGCTTACGTTGACGTCCTTTTCCTCAACAACCTCACCATCCGCGTCGGATGTTGTGGTGCGCTTACCCAAGTAGGCAGTCACCGCATAGGTTTTATCGGCATCTAACAAAAACTGACTGAACTTTGTCGCTTCGCCTAAGCAAATTGGCAACATACCACTTGCGAGTGGGTCCAATGCACCTGTATGGCCACCTTTATTGGCTTGATACAAACGCCTGACTTGCTGTAGAACATGGTTAGACGAACCACCTAGTGCTTTATTAAGCAATACAATACCGTTAACGCTTCGGCCTTTTCGTCGTCTTGCCATCTATTCTTCTTCACCTTCGTCCGATTGCGTTTTTTCTTTGTCCTTCGCAATGGTTTCACTGACTAAGTTAGAAATTCTCATCCCTTCGGTGATAGAGCGGTCTTCAAAGAAATGCAAGTTGGGAACAGAACGCATGCGAATACGTTTTGCCAACAAGCTACGAATAAAGCCTTTAAACTCAACCAGCTGTTTCATTTGCTCTTTTACAACCGCTTCATCCGCGTTGTAAAAGGTCAAAAAGATTTTCGCATGAGCCAAGTCACGCGACACATCGACACCAGAAATTGTAATTAGCGGCATATCACCTACACGATGCTTGTATTCATTCTGGAAAATGCTCGCGACTTCTTTATGAATTTGCTGAGCAACACGATCTGTTCTTGAAAATTCACGTGCCATGATTATCTCCTTTCGCCATCACGGCGAAGATATCTAAAATACGCAAAACGGGGGCATCGCCGCCCCCGTCTCAATTTCATCAATTGCTGTTAGAGAATTAAATCTCGCGAGCAACCTCGACGATTTCGAAGACCTCAATTTGGTCACCGACTTTAACGTCGTTATAGTTCTTAACGCCGATACCACACTCCATGCCATTACGAACTTCTTGTACGTCATCTTTAAAGCGACGTAGCGATTCTAGCTCGCCTTCATAGATAACCACGTTTTCACGTAGTACACGGATTGGGTTACTGCGTTTCACGTTACCTTCAACAACCATACAACCTGCAATCGCACCTAACTTAGGTGATTTGAAGACATCACGAACTTCGGCAAGACCGATGATCTGTTGCTTAAATTCTGGAGCAAGCATACCGCTCATCGCTTGCTTCACTTCATCAATTAGGTCATAGATTACGCTGTAGTAACGCAAATCAATTTCTTCTGCTTCCATTACGCGGCGTGCTGTTGCATCGGCACGAACGTTAAAGCCAAGAACGATAGCGCTTGATGCAGCGGCAAGGCTAGCATCTGTTTCTGTGATACCACCCACACCACTACCTACAATATTCACTTTCACTTCTTCTGTGGATAGTTTCATCAGTGATTCAGAAATCGCCTCAACCGATCCTTGAACGTCGGCCTTAAGTACGATGTTCAATTCACTGATATCACCTGATTCCATGTTAGCAAACATGTTTTCAAGTTTAGCTTTCTGTTGGCGAGCCAATTTCAGTTCGCGTTTCTTCTGGTGGCGCTTAGCAGCAACTTCACGCGCTTTACGCTCATCTTGCACCACTAGCGCGTCTTCACCTGCGATAGGTACACCAGATAGACCCAATACTTCCACTGGAGTAGACGGGCCAGCCAATTTCACTTCGCGACCGTTTTCATCACGCATCGCACGAACACGGCCGTATTCTTCACCGCAAAGCAGGATGTCACCAGAGCGCAACTCACCTTCTTGAACCAAGACAGACGCGATAGGACCACGGCCTTTGTCCAAGCGAGATTCGATAACGATACCGCGGCCAGGGCCTTTATTTACAGCTTGTAGGTCAAGTACTTCGGCTTGTAGTGAGATCGCTTCAAGCAGTTCATCAATACCTAAACCTGTCTTCGCAGATACATTGACGAATTGGTGCTCACCGCCCCACTCTTCTGAAATAACTTCAAGCTGAGACAATTCAGTCTTAACGCGATCTGGGTCAGCAGTCTCTTTATCCATTTTGTTTACCGCAACAATCAGCGGTACACCGGCAGCGCGACTGTGTTGCACCGCTTCTTTTGTTTGAGGCATAACGCCGTCATCAGCAGCAACAACCAATACAACGATATCCGTTGCCGTCGCACCACGTGCACGCATGGCAGTAAATGCGGCGTGTCCCGGTGTATCTAGGAACGTAATGCGGCCACTATCAGTTTCTACACTGTACGCACCAATGTGCTGTGTAATACCACCTGCTTCGCCTTCTGCAACTTTAGCGCGACGAATGTGATCTAGAAGCGACGTCTTACCGTGGTCAACGTGACCCATAATGGTTACAACTGGCGCACGTGTTGTCTTGTCACCGTTAGCGGTACCTGCCAACAATTCGTCTTCAAGCGCGTTTTCGTTAACCAACTCGTACTTGTGACCCATTTCTTCGATAACAAGCACAGCTGTATCTTGGTCAAGTACCTGGTTAATCGTTGCCATCTCACCCATCTTAAACATGGTTTTGATCACTTCGTTGGCTTTAATCGCCATACGGCTGGCAAGCTCACCAACAGTGATAGTTTCACCAAGTTTAACAATACGCTCAACAGGCTGTGCCGGCTTGTTGAAACCTTGTTTAAGGTTAGCCGCAGCTTGTTTCTTAGACTTTTTACGACGACGTGAAGAACGCTCGACTTGCATATCTTCTTCGTCTTCCGCTTCTTGAGCGTAACGATTAGAGTGAAGGTGTACTTCTTCTGCTTCCGCTTTCTTACGACGCTCTTCTTCTTCTTTCCAGCGACGCTCGTTCTCTTCAGCTAGTTTACGTGCCTCTTCAGCCGCTTTTTGCGCTTCTTCTTCAAGTTTCTTCTGCGCTTCTTCTTCTTGCTGTTTACGCAGACGGTCTTCTTCTTGACGCGCCGCTTCTTGTTCAGCAAGTTCTTCAGGCGTCAATGCAGGCTCATCTGCTTTTCGTTCTTCAGCAAGTCTTGCTTGTTCTGCACGACGTTTCTCTTCCGCTTTACGCGCTTCCTCAGCCGCTTTGCGAGCTTCTTCCGCTTTACGCGCTTTCTCTTCTGCTGCAAGGCGCGCTTCTTCCGCCGCTTTCTCTTCGGCTTCGCGCTGAAGACGGGCTTCTTCCGCCGCTTTTTCTTCTGCTAGACGCTGTTCTTCAACGTCCGTTCTCTTAACATAGGTGCGCTTTTTACGAACTTCTACTTTCACTTCTTTCGACTTACCCACGTTCAACGTGCTGGTCGTTTTACGCTTTAATGTCATTCGCTTGGGCTCACCAGAACCAGATCCGCCGTGCTGCTTGCTCAAGAAATCTAGCAACTGACGTTTCTCGTCCTCAGTAACATTATCCGCGGCTGATTTAGTTATGCCGGCGTCTTTAAATTGGTTTACCAGTCGGTCAACGGTAGTCCCAATGTCACTGGCGAGTTTTTCAATCGATACTTCTGCCATTACGTGTATATCCCCTTGTTGACCTTTTATTCTTCACTAAACCAAACGATGTTGCGTGCAGCCATAATAAGCGCACCCGCTTTTTCTTCGTCTAATTCTTCAATGTCGCTAATTTCGTCAGTACCCTGCTCTGCCAATTGCTCAAGGTCAGTGATGCCTCGGCTTGCAAGTACATAAGCAACATGTCGTTCCATACCTTCTAGGTTTAGCAGCTCTTCTTTTGGCTCTGCACCTTCAAGGGTTTCTTCGTTGGCAAGCGCTTGAGTCGTTAGCGCTGCGCGTGCGCGATTGCGCAGTTCTTCAACGGTATCTTCGTCCATGCCGTCGATAGCAAGAAGTTCGTTTACTGGGACGTAAGCAACTTCTTCTAGTGTGGCAAATCCTTCGTCAACCAATACCGACGCAAACTCTTCATCGATATCAAGACCTTCAACAAACACGCCGAGTACTTTTGCGTTTTCTTCTTCGTGCTTCTTATTAAGGTCTTCAACTGTCATTACGTTGAGTTCCCATCCAGTCAGCTGACTAGCTAGGCGAACGTTTTGACCACTGCGGCCAATCGCTTGGGCTAGGTTGTCTGATTCAACAGCAACATCCATGGTGTGGCTATCTTCGTCAACAACAATTGACGCAACTTCGGCAGGCGCCATTGCATTGATAACGAACTGAGCAGGGTTTTCGTCCCAAAGTACGATATCAACACGTTCGCCACCGAGTTCACCTGATACAGCTTGTACACGTGAACCACGCATACCAACACACGCACCGACAGGATCTAAACGCTTGTCATTGGTTTTCACAGCAATCTTGGCACGTGAACCTGGGTCTCGAGCAGCAGATTTTACTTCAAGCGTTTCTTCAGCAATTTCTGGTACTTCTAAGCGGAATAGCTCTACCAGCATATCCGGATGAGTACGGCTGACAAACAATTGTGCGCCGCGTGCTTCAGGACGGATAACGTAGAGCAATCCACGAACGCGGTCGCCAGGTCGGAAGGTTTCACGCGGAAGCATGTCATCGCGATAAATAACACCTTCGGCATTATTACCAAGGTCTACGATGATGTTATCGCGGTTTACTTTTTTAACCGTACCGGTTACCAACTCGCCCACTTTGTCTTCGTATTCAGCCACCATTTGCGCGCGCTCGGCTTCGCGTACTTTTTGCACGATAACTTGCTTCGCGGTTTGCGTGGTAATACGGTCAAATGCAATCGACTCGATTTGTTCTTCAACGTAATCACCGATTTCGATTTCTGGCTCATCAATCTGTGCCGCAGACACCGTCATCTCTGCGAATGGGTTTTCTTGTTCTTGATCGTCAGGAATAACCAACCAGCGACGGAATGTATCAAAGTCGCCTGTTTCACGATCGATACAAACACGAACTTCTATTTCGCCTTCGTTTTTCTTTTTTGTTGCACTGGCTAACGCAAATTCCAATGCTTCAAAAATCTTTTCTCTAGGCACTTGTTTTTCATTTGAAACGGCTTCCGCCACTAACAAAATTTCTTTTTCGATATTCGCCACAGCTAACTGGAACTGCTGGCCATCCACTTCAATACTGATCACACCATTCTCGCATGCCAGTAAACGTCCTTTGAAATTGCGTCGATTATCCATAGGAACAGATAACCTTACGCTAACTTCTTCACCGACAACTGCCGCATAATGGGCCTCTTTGAACAAAGGTCTGTCCATTCCCGGTGATGAAATTTCTAAATTGTATTCTGTGCTTATCGGGTCCTCGATATCCAGAATCGCACTGGCTTGGTGACTAACGTCTGCACAATCATCAACGGTAATTCCATTTTCATGATCGATAAACACGCGAAGAATCGAATGTTTACCCGCTCTAACAAACTCAACACCAACTAATTCAAAGCCCAAGGCCTCTACCGCTGGTTCAAGCATGTCGGTTAGTCTTTGCTCAAGCTTAGACAATGCATACCTCCAAAAACGAAAAAAGGGCATAAAGCCCAATACACAAGAACACCGGTTTTACTTTGATAAAACCGCTTGCAGATACAACAAAAAGCCCCGGACTAGCGGGGCTTTTTGCGAAAATCTGTACCCTATGCGCTACGACCAAAACAGTAACTCGGGTTGGTAAGTAGCAGGGCTTGCAATTAGCAAAGCGTCATGATGACTTAAGTCACCTTCCCGCTTAAGTGCGCATAGTATACTTGCCCTATACGCTTTTAGCAACACAGTTCGATACAAATACGTAGGTTTGGATTTGCAAAGACAAGCCACGGCGCTTGATGCGTGCCAATGCCATGTTTCACTGGCAGTCGCGACACCTCGAACTCTCTGCTTTTCTGGCTACTAAGAATACGTTCTTTCCGTTATGAGGACGCCAAAATTCAACGATTTCAAAATCTGCGGCAATGAGTTTTACCAATAAGGCCTCTGCGGAAAAAAAGTTGAGCGTTGGAACCCAACCCAGGCGACTCAATACAGAAAGAACCTTGCGCACGGGGAACGATAACTCTTCCATACAAACACTGCTCGATACGAAATATCCGCCAGGTTTGACTAAGCGATGAATAACCCTACACGCGTTATCAATATCACTGACTAAATGGAGTAAATTTAGCGCCAACACTGTGTCATAGGTGCGCTCGTGGCTGTCTAATTCTTCAAGACTAGACACTGTGAACGTTAAATTTTTCAATAGCCTCGTTTGAGACCGTTTTTGGGCAAACGAAATCATTGCGTCGGAAAAATCTGTTGCCGTGTATTCTCGTACCTTTGGGGCGTGATATATTGCCGTCCCACCTGTACCACACCCCACCTCTAACACCTTATCATCAGTGGTCAGATATGCGTCAGTGATAGATAACTTTTTTTGATAGACGTGTTCATCGGGTATTGCTTTCTTGAAATAGCTCTCTGCTTGCTTGTTCCAAAACGTTTGTGGCGTCGTTGACATTTACTTTCTCTCAATAAATTTATTGAGCCAATTTTATCTATGCATTATCGTTTGCAAAATAGACAAATTACCATTTCAGATATACAAAAACGCATATCACTATGAATTCATTTGATTGGAATAAAGCAAAAAGCTTTCTCGTGACGGCCGAAATGGGCTCGCTTACAGCCGCTTCAAAACGCCTGAAGATCAGTCAACCAACACTGAGTCGGCAGGTTAGCGCGTTTGAACAAGAGCTTGGCGTGACATTATTTGAGCGTCGTGGCCGAGGCTTAGAGTTAACGCAAGCGGGACTTTCTATCTTAGATAATGCCCGAATTATGAATGATGCGGCCGATAATCTCGAGTTGGTGGCGACAGGGCAATCTAAAAACATAGAAGGTCTTGTCACCATATCGGTCACCGAAGTGATGGCGACTTACATGATGCCCGACATTATCCGCGCGCTTCGCGTGGCCTTGCCATACATCACTCTCGACCTAGTCGCGACAGACGATAGCAGTGATTTGAAAAAACGAGAGGCCGATATCGCTATTCGCGGGTTTAGACCAACGCAGCCAGATTTAATATCCAAGCGGTTGATGACTATTGCGGCAACCTTTTACGCCACACCGGAGTATCTGTCGTCGCTTCCACACACAAACGGGCGAGTGGATTTCAGTCAATCTCAATTTATCGGCATGGAGGGGCAAGCAAAGATTATCACTTGGCTGACAAGTCAAGGTATTGAGGTCACCAATGATAATTTTTCCGTTCGCTCAGACAGTCGGGTTGTACAGTGGGAAATGACGAAACAAGGTATTGGTATCGGGCTCATGCCCACCCAAATTGGCGATAGTGAGCCACTAGTCTCACCTATTTTAACAACGTTACCCCCACTTGAAGCTGATCTTTGGTTGGTTTCTCACAGTGAACTGAGAACCAACGAACGGATAAAACGGGTCTTTGATTTTTTGTCTGATTATTGTCAATCGAATTTTTAAAGCTTTTTTGACAATTTCGCTTATCAAAAGTTACACATCGCTGTGTTACCTAGCTGAAAAGAACGGTTCTTATACAGAGTATTGTTGGAACAGTCCGTAGTATTAACTATTAGTAAAGAGTTAGAAATCTCCTTTGCTAGAATATGACTAACAAAGTACAAAAAAGCGCCGTTCAGTACGGCGCTTTTTTACCTCTTTTCTAGCATCACATAGACGGTTTCGTACCGAACATCACTATTTAGCCAAGTCGGCCTTTTTTGCTGTGAATTTCGAATAATCAGGTCTCAACTTAAGGGCTTCATCGTTAAACTCACTAGCCTTAAACAGATGAGGATAATAATAGTGCCTCAGTTTTTCATGGAACTGTCGGATTCGATTTTCATACTGGTAGTAGGATGACGCATCCGTATTCGCAATGGCCTGAAAGATACGCTCAACTTTGGCCGATGGCGCTAGCCAAGACCACGCAGACGCCAATTGATCTCGTCGTTGCCTCCCTTGGCGATACGCCATCGAAATAGGCTCAACGGTTTGATCGCCGACTTGTTGAAAAGCATAGTACCATTTCCACTCGAATGTGCCTTGCATACTCGTATAGTCGGCCCACTCTGGATGTCTGGCGACGAACGGATCCATCGTTTCATTTACTGGAATGTCCCACGCGTCATTTACCGCTTCTCGTTGTGTCAGCAATAATTCTCCGTTGTTTGGAATAGTAACAGCATGGTCGATTGCCAGTTTTAATCCTGCAGGAATCAGGATCGTAACGGCAAACCACGTTCCCATTAGCGCGGTCAACGCCAGCGCCCCTGTGTATTCGCGTCTTGTGATCCAATTAACCACTACCCACCAAAACACCGCGTACAAGATGACTGTCAACGTGGCATAACCGACCTTAGTGAAAGCGACAGCTTGACTCACACTGACAACCCAAAGGGGGACCAAAAACGCCAAGCACAATAACACCAAACGAAGCATTGAGCGTTGTATCCATACGCCACTATTGGTTGAGTCTAGTAATTCAAATCGACCATTCGCGCGCTCTCTGGTACGTAAGTCATAGAGCAGAAAAATCACAAATAGTGGCAACAAGACGGCGACTAAAAACGCGTAGTCAAAACGCCCTACTAATGCGAAATCAGGGTTTTGCGCATCCGCCTCGTATATCTGTCCCTCAAGTGCCAGCATTCTTATACGGTGTTTCCAAGGCTGCAAATCGCGATGACCTAGTGCGATGAAAGCGAAGTCTGAAGGTTCATCATAGGTCAAGTGAAATGTGTAATATGCCGCACTTCCCCAATCACGATGGGCTTCACTCATCACTTGCTGCTCAATAGCATCAGCGTGTTTTAAGCGCGCTATCGTGTTGCGTTGAGTCTGAACTTCTTGAAGGCCAAACCCAATAGCCAGACAAGCACACGCAAATGCAATCACTAGCCAAAATACCGCGCTTTTATCTCGTGATAAAAACCACCACTCTCGTTTTAACGCATTCATAAATTGAGCCTCCGGCTTGTCATGACCCCAGCCGCAAATAGCACGACAAGCCACATCATTAACTTCGCCCAAGACTGCTGCGATTTAGCAAACCTCTCAGCAGGTGAAGATGGCGTGAAGGTAAAGCGGTCGAGCACTTGCCAGTTTTGGGCTGATATCCTTGCTAAACGAGACGCATCGGTACTTTGATTTCGATTGATATCGTCCTTGTAGTTTAGCTTTTCGACATGACTTTTATTGAGCCCTTGTACAAAATCAAATCTCAACGCTTCTGTCTCTTGTAAGAAACGATGGTGCGTGGTTAAGTCTGTGCCAGTTAATGTCTTAGAAACCGTAGTAATGGCCAATACCGGTGACAACCAACCATATAAACTCAAATGCGCAGACTGCAACTGTTCTGAAGCCATACGGTTATTCGCGTATTGGTTCATTACCTGGGTGAGCTGTGCTTCAGATGTTTGCGCAACTAACCCACGAAAGTTGATGGGCAAATCGTCAACACTATCAACTTGATACTGTGCCAATAGGTCTGCTCGTAGCTTGGCAAATGCTGGGTCAGCAGTATTATGCCCATCGCCTAACTCGCGAAGATCTGCATACATCTGGTAATCCACCTCGATTTTACCCGGCACGGCAATCGTCGCGCTCGCCGACGTGACGGCAATGCGAGGGATCACTAATGACCAAAACAGCCAAATGCATATCAATACAGCAAGCGCAACCCCATAGTGTTGAGACTTGGTTGACACCAATGCTATCAATAGACACCACACCAGTGAATAGAGTAAGTAACTCAGTAGCAAGCTGATACCCACAGACCAGGTTTCTCCATGGGCGATGCCGACAGCAATGAGTACCACTAAAGGCACCAACATGACTGCACTTAGTCCAACTAAGGCCAATACTTTGCCGAAGTAAATAGCGGTACCAGAAATCCCTTGTGCCATAAGTGGCACTAGCGTTTTTGCTTCCCGCTCTCTGACCATCACGCCACTGCCGACAGTAATCAGTAACAACGGGATGAGCACTTGATAAACAAACGCGGGGGTAATACCTTGAAAACTACCCACATCGGCGCTTGCCGAGGAATTAGCAAACGTCGCCGAATTTTGTCGATGGCCTTCCAAGAATATCGCTTGGCCGGTTACGCTGTCGACACCAGTATCAAAGATAGCCAACGGCGGCGGTGTTCTGAACGCGTAGTGACCGTAATGGACCATTCGGTGTGGATGCCGATCGGGCTGCGCTAGAAAGGTTTGTTCCGCGGTTTCTTGTTGATGTTCACGTTGATGCGACTCTTCAAGCAATGTCATCGAATTAACAAAACTCACTGAAGCAACAATGATGCTCACTACAACAAACGCCGTCACGGCAACCTTTGAGCGAAGCCAATATCGCCATTCTTCTTTAGCAATTCGAAACGCAACATTCATTGGGCGATCCGACCAGCAAAAGCGGCATGCACAGTTTCGGTATCGATTTGACCATCCTGCGGGCGGTTGAACTCCCCCACCAACTTGCCGCCACGCAACAGACCGATGCGATCGGCGACTTGGCAGGCACCATAAACATCATGTGTCACCATTAAAATAGCTCGATTTTCTTGTGCCAGAGACTTAACCAACGCATTGAATTCATCAATGGCAATGGGATCGAGGCCCGACGTAGGCTCATCCAATAGCAAGACAGGCGTATCTCGCAATAGCGCAAGTGCAATTGCCACTTTCTGCCTCATGCCTTTGGAATAGTCTTGTAACCTTTTTTGTCGAGATTCAGGCTGTAGAGAAACTCGATCGAGGGCACTATCAATGTCACCTTGCTCAACATTAATCCCGCCTAACGATAGGAAATACCGAATATTTTCGTACGCGTTGAGGTGCTGGTAAAGCGTCGCAGATTCGGGCAGATACGCCATTTGATTGCGTATTGCATTCACATCGTTGTGCACCGCTTTACCAAGCACATTGACCTTACCTAAATCAGGTGTCAAAAACCCAAGGAACGTCAATAGTGTCGTTGACTTACCCGCACCATTGCCACCTAAAAGCGCATAAATATTGCCGGCGGGCACGCGAAAAGACACGTCATTTAAGACGGCCTTTCCTGCGCGCGCTACCGTTACTGAATCAGCAATCAGAGCATCTGTCATTCGATCCCCTTAAAAGTTGTAGGTTAACGTAAGGCGTGCTCTTCTTGGCGTGCCAGGCTCAACCCAGACATTGGCAAAAGAGTTAGTGTAAAAGGTTTTATCAAACGCGTTATCTAAATCAAATCGCAGTGATACATTGTTGCTGAAATCGGCTTCTGCAAAGAACCTAGCTGTCGTGTAACTCGGTAAATCAAAGTCTGCGCCGACCCAACCATTGCGTTCACCCACGTACAATAAGCCGCCACCCACTTTTATGGCAGTGTTGTCGACTTCAAATTGCTGGGTGACTTGCAAACTAACTTGATGTTCCGGCGTGTTGATTAACGGGTCTCCAGCATCAATCGTAAAACCAAAACCGTCAGCATCAGCAAAACTATTCAGGAATTCGGCATCAGTGTAGGCGTAAGACAACCACAGTCCAAAACCATTTTCAAAACTGAGATTTGTATCAAACTCTAGACCCGTGCTCTCCGCTTCACCCGCTGCAATAGAGAAAAAGCCTACCGCTGTCGCTTCTGGACGGTCATCGTTGACTAAGAAGTTACTTTGCTTAACGCGGAAAAGTGTGACGTTAACTATGCCGTCAACAGCATCAAAAATAGTATTGAGGTCCGTTTTAAACCCAATCTCAGTAGAGTCTGTCACGTTTGGCTCAAACTGATTACCTTGGAAATCCTGCCCCGTCTGCTGACGATAACCTTCACCATATGACGCATAGAGGCTCACTCCCTCACTAGCCATATAAACGAGACCCACTTGCGGTGAAACTCTGCTGTCTTCAGATGTGATAGTTGTAGCAGGGGTTGCTAGGAGGTTCGTTAAGTCTTGCTCAAAATCGTCATAACGCAAGCCCAATCTAACCTGCAAATTGTCGGTCAAATCAACTTGGTCTTGAAGATAGACACCATAACCTTTTAGCACTTCATTTCGGTTCGTATTAGCGCCCGCTTCCGGATTTAGGTTTACACCGTAAACTGGGTTATTAATGTTGAGCAACAAGTGCGTGCTGATGTCTTCTGGCGTTAACGCACCTAAGTCACCGTTGAATCGTGACCGATAACGGTCAATGACCAAGGTATTGTCAAATCGGTCGTAATCAACGCCCACAATCAAACGGTGACGCATGTCACTTAACTCAAAATCACCTGCTAGTTCGCCGCGCAATACCAAGTAATCAGACTCAAAATCTCTCGAGCGGAAGAAACGAGAGATGGTCTCGCCATCGGTGAAATACGTTTGGCGAGACCCAAACTGCGGTTCAAACGCGTCCCCTTCAAGGCTTGTATCACGATAGCCAATTCCCCCTAAAAAGCTCCATGTCTCATTGAGCTCATGGGCAATTTCAATTTGATGGCCAACCACTTCGGTTTCAATTGGTACAGGCTCTCCAACAAAGCGGTCTCGAGGTGAAAACCCGAAATCTTCCGAATACACGACACCTCGATCAAACGGCAATTCTTGGCGTGTGTATTCAAGTTCATAGGTGATGCTCGTTTGTTCTGACACATCCCATTTTACCGACGGATAAAAGCCTTGCTTTTCGGTTTCGACATCATTCCTAAAGCTTTCTGCATCTTCGTAAAAGCCTACTAAACGGAAGCCAACATCTTCATTGTTACCCAAGATCCCTTGGTAATCTCCCTCAACACGCATTTGATTCCAGCTACCGATGGTCGCGGTAACAAATCCACCGGTTTGAAAACTGGGTCGCTTAGTAAGTAGATTGACGGTACCGCCCGGTTCACCACGACCAAATAGTGCAGAACGTGGGCCTTTGAGTACTTCTACTGACTCAATTCCCACTAAATCACGTGGTCCACCAAAACCTCTACCAGCGTTAAAACCATTTACCAAAAAACCACTTGGTAAGTTGATGTCGCCGGAAAAGCCTCGAACAGAAAATGCGTTCCACAAACCGCCAAAGTTATTTTGGCGCGCTACAGATGCGGATAAATCGAGGGCATCACTCAAACTCAATGCACCAGCATCACTTAAAATCTGCTGGTCAATGACTTGATTTGCGGCTGGCGTTTCTAAAGGCGCAAAGTTCCCGGTATAAGCGCGTCGTTGACTAACAACCGTTACGACTTCGACGTCTTGCTCTGCTTCAGACTGACTAGTTTGCGCTTGTGCGTTTAACGAAATAAGTGAGGTACTACATGACATCGCAATCGCTGTTGCAAGCGATGCTAGCTTGAAATTATTTTGGTTCATTGTGGTGTTCTTTGTGAGGATTAACTTGATTTTTTGTTATGTTATCACATTACCAATGTAGTGCATTGTTTTTGTGACGATTTCCATCAAGATTAAGATGAAACTGCTTTTTAGACTCACAGTGGCCTGATTATCACACCGAGGCAGCAAAGCATTGATATCGTGGAGCATTGAAATAATAGTGCTAACCAATAGCTCTTGTAACAAACGCTGATGGCCTTGTTAAAGGAGAAACAAAGAGGCTAAGACATATATAACGCATATACAGTTTAGGATTCTGACCTTGCCGACTAGTTTACTTTCACTTCCTTTAGCTCCAGCAACAATACATTAACGATACCTAATATTTGAGTCTAATACGCTCGCTGAGCGATGGTTTATCATTACGAATAGGAACCGAGGTATAAAGAACATCATTGTGACAATGACAATTAATGCAACGCGATCAAAAAAGCCCCAGCATTTTGCTGAGGCTTTCGATGTGGTTGCGGGAGCAGGATTTGAACCTACGACCTTCGGGTTATGAGCCCGAC
>CAWUJV010000001.1:0-203572 GCA_963922845.1 uncultured Alteromonas sp. | reverse complement strand
TCGAGACAAAAGGTGACATCGCTTTGATGGAACAAAAAACTCAAGAACTGTTGGCGTTGATTCGAGCGGAATGATGTACTAAAACACCATTAAAAAACGGGCGCTATGCCCGTTTTTTTTGTCTGCAAATTCACGTCTGTTTGATACCAATTTGCAACGATTCAAGAGCTCTCAACATGAGTAATCGAGCGGGAGCACTTGGCCATGTAATGATTAGCTAGTTTTGCTAGTTGCTAAGGTGCATCGGCCTTTATTTCTATCTGGTCTGTATTCTAAGAGGCGCGCTTTTGTAGTTCGTGTTGACTCGAAAAAACGTAGTTCAACGAGTGAGTAAATAAATCATCCAGCCGTGACTCATCACTACCACTGTCGTCAAAATCATCCGTAAACCTGTGTATTGAATAATGTCCTCTTTGTCTAAGACTAGTGTAAATTTATCGTAAATTAGCAAGCCCAAATAACTCAAAGAAAGGACACCGAGTACCCGAAGGTCACCACTAAAAACTAGGCATAACCAGCCAACGATAGTTGGTAGCATCGCAATGTAAAGCTGATGATTACTGCGCTTATTCGATACTGCATCCCACCAGTGGATACCACCAAAAAATGACAGTAAGACTGCTGAATATTGCGTAAAGTAGCGGGCCGATTCACTCAAACTCAACCAGCCTAGCAAAGGTGCTAAACAAGCAGATAAAAAGGGGAGTAATCCCATCAGTCCGAGTATTTTTGCTGTATTTGACAACGCTTTTCTCCTAAAAAAATAGCGCCGTAAGGCGCTATTTGTTTACTCATTTTTCAGCTGAAAAGATTACTTTTCAATAGGCTCATATTTACGTTGGTTTTCACCAGTGTAAAGTTGACGAGGACGACCAATTTTTTGGCCTGCTTGACTCATCATTTCATGCCAGTGTGAAATCCAACCAACGGTACGAGACAGTGCAAAAATACACGTAAACATGTTAGTTGGAATACCAATAGCTTTAAGCACGATACCTGAGTAGAAGTCGACGTTAGGGAAGAGCTTCTTCTCTGCGAAGTAAGGGTCGCTAAGCGCTATACGTTCTAGCTCCATTGCTACGTCAAGTAGTGGGTCTTGTACGTTAAGCTCTTTCAACACTTCGTGGCAGCTTTCACGCATTACTGTCGCGCGAGGGTCATAATTTTTGTATACACGGTGACCGAAGCCCATCAGACGGAAAGGGTCGCTCTTGTCTTTGGCACGAGCGATGAACTCTGGGATGCGGTCTACACTGCCAATTTCTTCAAGCATGTTTAAGCATGCCTCGTTAGCGCCGCCGTGTGCTGGCCCCCAAAGTGATGCAACACCTGCCGCGATACACGCGTATGGGTTTGCACCTGAAGAACCCGCTAGTCTAACGGTGGAAGTCGATGCGTTTTGTTCGTGATCTGCGTGAAGCGTAAAGATACGATCCATTGCGCGCTCAACTGCTGGACTGATTTTGTACTCTTCTGCGGGAACAGAGAACATCATGTTCAGGAAGTTAGCTGCGTAGCTTAGGTCGTTGCGAGGGTAAACGAATGGCTGACCGATGTTGTACTTGTAGCACATCGCCACTAGGGTCGGCATTTTTGCAATTAGTCGATGTGCACTACGAATACGCTGCTCTGGATTAGATACATCCAAGTCGCTGTGGTAGAACGACGACATTGCGCCTACTGTACCACACAGCATCGCCATGGGGTGCGCATCATTGCGGAAACCGTGGAAGAACATGTTAATTTGTTCGTGAACCATGGTGTGGCGTGTGATGGTTTCTTTAAACTCTTGATACTGCTCTTTATTTGGTGCTGTGCCGTGCAGAAGCATATGACAAACTTCTAGGTAATCGGCATCACGAGCTAGTTCTTCGATTGGGTAACCTCGGTGTAACAATACACCCTCTGCACCATCGATATACGTGATGGATGACTCGCAAGATCCTGTAGCCATAAAACCTGGGTCAAAGGTGAAATAACCATGAGCCCCTAGTGAACGTACATCAATTACGTCTTGTCCTGCTGTGCCGGACAAGATAGGAAGTTCGATTTCCTTATCGCCCGCTTTCAAAATGGCTTTTTGATCTGCCATACATTGCTCTCCTCAGAATGGTTCTGTTGGCCGCGAAACTGGCTAAATTTTAGCGCTTCGTAGGGAAAAGTGGCGTAGTTTTACTTTATTATGCGGTTATAAGTCAATTTAAATGCATATATGCACAATAAATATTCTAGATTGGTACGAATTATACCCCAAAAACTTTCGAAATTAATCAAACTGTCTGGAAATTCGTTTTTTTCATCTTAAAAATACATCACTTTAGGTTATCCATACGTATAAAGTGCGCGGTTTGATTAAAGAACCAGCATTTAAATCATTTACGTGGTTTAGACCTCGTGGTCTGATAAACATGCTGATACACTACCGCCGCCTTTGAACGATATTAGCGATAAAACAGTGCGATTTTATCCTTACCGGCGCAATAAAACGCGCGGATAAGACTAAAGTCCTAATTAGGCACAAAAAATTGTAATTATACTAGTCGCTGGATATACTCAGGCGTACTTGAAAAACAGAATAATTATTCTGTAAATCAAGTAATAATAAATTCACAAATTGTTAACAACTCATGGATTGAGGCTTTTAACAGGTAACAACACAATCAGTCTTGTAGGACACACAACAACAAGAATGATTTTATCCCTACGGATTTAAACAGGCATAAATTGTGAAAAAGCAAAGACCAGTAAATTTAGATCTTAATACAATCAAATTTCCACCTTCTGCTATTTCTTCTATTCTTCATCGTGTAACAGGCGTAGCAATGTTTTTTGCTCTGCTATTTGTGATCTGGGCATGGGCCGTTTCGGTATCATCTCCTGAAGGATTTGAACAGGTACAGACGTTAATGAATGGTGTGTTTGGCTACATTGTAGCGTTGGGCACGATTTCAGCGTTGACTTATCACATCCTGGGTGGCATTCGCCACGTGATCATGGATATGGGTCATTGGGAAGAGTTACAGTCAGGTAACACAAGTGCACAAGTGATTATCGCACTATGGGTTGTTTTGACCGTTGTATTGGGAATAGCACTATGGTAACAAATCAGGCATCAATAAAGCGTGATGGTGTACAAGACTATGTATCATTACGTGCGACAGCGTTGATTATCGCTGCGTTTAGCCTATACATGACGTGGTTTTTCGTAACCACAGATACAATCACTTTTGACGTATGGAAGGGGTTGTTCTCTAGCCTTGTAATGAAGGTTTTCACATTTGCTACGCTAGTAGCTGTCATGATTCACGTTCGTATTGGTCTATGGCAAGTTTTGACTGATTATGTAAAAGCGACCGGATTAAGAGCAACAATTCAATATGTTCTTAACATTATCGCTTTTTCTTATGTCGCTGTAGGTCTGTTTGTTTTGTGGGGAGCATAATATGAGTTTACCAGTCCACGAGTATGATGCTGTTGTAATCGGTGCAGGTGGCGCAGGAATGCGCGCAGCACTTCAGATTTCACAGTCAGGTAAATCATGCGCATTATTATCTAAAGTTTTTCCGACTCGTTCACACACTGTATCAGCACAGGGTGGTATTACCGTTGCACTAGGCAACTCTCATGAAGATAACTGGGAGTGGCACATGTATGACACGGTAAAAGGTTCCGATTATATCGGTGACCAAGACGCCATCGAATATATGTGTAAAACGGGTCCTGAAGCCATCATCGAGATGGAGAACATGGGTCTGCCGTTCTCGCGTTTCGAAAATGGTAAAATTTATCAACGTCCATTCGGTGGCCAATCGAAAAACTTCGGTGGCGAGCAGGGCGCACGTACAGCCGCAGCGGCTGACCGTACAGGTCACGCGCTTTTGCACTTGCTTTACCAACAGAATGTAAAAAATAAAACCAAAGTATTCAGCGAATGGTACGCGCTTGACCTAGTGAAAAACCAAGACGGCGATGTTGTTGGCTGTACCGCTATCGATATCGAGACAGGCGAAGTTGTTTACTTCAAATCGAAAGCCGTTGTTTTAGCGACGGGTGGTGCGGGTCGAATCTATGCATCGACAACGAATGCTCACATCAATACGGGTGATGGCGTTGGCATGGCGCTACGAGCAGGCGTATCAGTACAAGATATGGAAATGTGGCAGTTCCACCCAACGGGTATCGCAGGTGCTGGTACATTGGTAACGGAAGGTTGTCGTGGTGAAGGCGGTTACTTGCTCAACAAAGACGGTGAGCGTTTCATGGAACGCTATGCGCCAAACGCAAAAGACTTGGCTGGCCGTGACGTCGTAGCTCGTTCAATGATGACAGAGATTCGCGAAGGTCGCGGTTGTGAAGGCCCTTGGGGCACGCACATCAAACTGAAGCTCGACCATTTGGGCAAAGACGTACTAGAGTCACGTCTACCTGGTATTCTTGAGCTGTCTCGTACTTTTGCTCACGTTGACCCAGTTAAAGAACCTATTCCAGTTATTCCAACCTGTCACTACATGATGGGTGGTATTCCGACTAACGTACACGGTCAAGCGATTACCGTTGATGAAAACGGTAATGACCAAGTTGTTAATGGCTTGTTTGCTTGTGGTGAGATCGCATGTGTATCAGTACACGGTGCTAACCGTTTGGGTGGTAACTCACTACTTGACTTGGTGGTATTCGGCCGTGCAACAGGCCTACACCTTGGCGACAAGCTGGACGAAATTGCACCAACACGTGACGCGTCAGAGAGTGATCTAGACGAAGCAATGGCCCGTTTCAATCGTTGGGAAAACTCAGAAAAAGGCAAAGGCGAAGACCCAGTGCAAATCAAAAAGGATTTGCAACAGTGTATGCAGCTTAACTTCTCTGTATTCCGCGAAGGTGATGCAATGGCGACCGGGTTGGAAGAACTTAAGACAATCCGCGAACGTCTTCAGCATGCCCGCCTTGACGATAAAAGCTCTGATTTTAATACTCAGCGTATTGAGTGTCTTGAGCTGGATAACCTTATGGAAACAGCTTACAGCACGGCTGTTGCTGCTAACTTCCGTACAGAGAGTCGTGGGGCACACAGTCGCTTTGACTTCCCGGATCGCGATGACGAGAATTGGTTATGCCACTCGGTCTATCGTCCACAGTCTGAGTCTATGTTGAAACGTGATGTGAATATGGCGCCAAAACTTCGCGAGGCATTCCCTCCGAAAGTGCGTTCATATTAAGGGGGCAATTAAGATGAAATTATCTTTTTCAGTATATCGCTACAACCCTGAGGTTGATAACGCACCGCACATGCAGGACTTCTCTATCGAGGTAGAAGAAGGCCAAGACATGATGGTTTTGGACGCGTTGCTGCTTTTAAAAGAACAGGATCCTAGTCTGTCGTTCCGCCGCTCTTGCCGTGAAGGTGTATGTGGCTCTGACGGCATGAACATGAACGGCAAAAACGGTTTGGCGTGCATTACACCTTTGTCTGCACTAGGCAAAGGTAAAATTGTGATTCGCCCGCTACCTGGTCTTCCGGTAGTACGAGACTTGGTTGTCGATATGACCCAGTTCTACACGCAGTACGAAAAGGTCAAGCCGTTCTTGATCAACGACGACAAGCAACCACCAGCGCGAGAGCACCTTCAGTCACCTGAAGACCGTGCAAAGCTAGATGGTCTGTATGAGTGCATTCTGTGTGCATGTTGTTCAACGTCGTGCCCTTCATTCTGGTGGAACCCTGATAAGTTTATTGGTCCAGCTGGTTTGTTGCACGCATACCGCTTCCTCATTGATAGCCGCGATACCGCGACTGATGAGCGTCTTAGCAACTTAGATGATGCGTTTAGTGTCTTCCGTTGTCATGGCATCATGAACTGTGTAAGCGTTTGTCCAAAAGGACTTAACCCGACAAAAGCAATCGGACAAATTAAGTCTATGCTTTTACAACGGGCTGTTTAGTACTATATTCTTGTCATCTTTGATGACACTAATGCAATGCTCTAAATGGCCATCCGCTTAGGATGGCTATTTTTTATAAAAAAATCGGTGATTTATTTACTTGAATTAATACAAGATAATCACCATATAGATTGAGTTTTTACCTAAACGTAACAAGGCACAATATGCAAGATAGCGTGATGAAAGCATGGTGGGATTCGTCGCATATGGCAGGCGGTAACGCGGCCTATGTTGAAGAAATGTACGAAGCCTATCTTGATGACCCGCAAAGTGTGTCTGATTCATGGCGTCAAGTTTTCGATGGATTACCCAAAGTTGACGGTGTTGAATTAGAAACCAACCATTCTCTCATTCGAGAGCAGTTCAAAAAAATGGCTGCACTTGGCCCTGCAGCGAGAGCCGCAGCCGCTCCTTCTCAAGTTTCGACTAGCTCAGATGGTAAACAGGTAAAAGTCCTGCAGCTTATCAATGCATATCGTTTCCGTGGCCACCAGCACGCCAACCTCGACCCCTTAGGGTTGTGGCAACAGGCACGTGTGCGAGACTTAGAACTGTCACACCATAATTTATCTGAGGACGACTTTGATACGGTTTTCAATGTTGGTTCTTATGCAGTAGGAAAAGAAAGCTTACCGCTAGGTGAATTGTTTAAATCGTTGAACAGAACATACTGTGGTTCCATCGGTGCTGAGTACATGCACATCACCGATACCGAGCAAAAACGCTGGCTACAGCAAAAAATAGAGTCTGTTCAAGCTAAACCCGAAATCAGTCGCGAAGAAAAGATCAATATTCTTAAAGGACTAACTGCAGCCGATGGTATGGAAAAATACCTTGGTGCCAAATTCCCAGGTGCGAAGCGATTCTCACTTGAAGGGGGCGATGCGCTTATTCCGATGTTGAAAGGACTGATCACCGAAGCGGGCAAGTCGGGTACCAAAGAAGTGGTAGTGGGGATGGCACACCGCGGTCGTCTCAATGTTCTTGTTAATGTTCTTGGTAAAAACCCCTCTGTATTGTTTGACGAATTTTCAGGCAAGCACGATGATTCGCTCGGTGCTGGTGACGTAAAATACCACGCTGGTTATTCATCGGACTTTGCGACTCCTGGTGGAAATGTTCACTTGGCGTTGGCGTTTAACCCATCTCACCTAGAGATTGTCAATCCAGTGGTGATGGGCTCGGTTAGAGCGCGTCTTGAACGTCGCGACAATGATTCAAGTCAGGTCTTGCCGATCACGATTCATGGTGACTCGGCAATTGCCGGTCAGGGCGTAGTTCAAGAGACATTCAATATGTCTCAAACCCGCGGTTTCGCCGTCGGTGGAACGGTTCGAATCGTTATCAATAACCAAGTTGGCTTCACCACATCGAAAACAGAAGATACGCGTTCGACGCAATACTGTACCGACATTGCCAAAATGGTTCAGGCGCCGATTTTCCACGTCAATTCGGATGATCCTGAAGCTGTACTTTTCGTGACCAAGCTAGCACTTGAATACCGTAACAAATTCAAACGCGACGTGATGATCGACTTGGTTTGTTACCGCCGTCACGGACACAACGAAGCTGATGAGCCTAACGCGACGCAGCCGTTGATGTATCAAAAGATTAAAAAGCATCCTGTTCCTCGCCAAATTTATGCCGACCAACTAACCGCAGAAGGGTCAATTGAGTCGCATGAAGTGGGTAAATTACTGGATGATTATCGGGCTGCGTTAGACCACGGTGCTTGCGTTGTAGAGGAATGGCGTCCAATGACAGAGCACTCTGTTGATTGGTCTCCTTATCTAGGTCACGACTGGGACACACCTTATGACGGTGCTATTTCCGTTGATAAGCTTAAGACACTCGCTGAATCGATTACACAATACCCAGAAGATCTAAAACTCCAATCGCGAGTCAATAAGTTATATCAAGACCGCAAAGCAATGGCGGCCGGAGATAAGCCGCTAGACTGGGGTATGGCCGAGAACTTGGCTTACGCGACGATTGTCAATGAAGAGGGCAGCAGCGTGCGTATGACCGGGCAAGACTCGGGTCGTGGTACGTTCTTCCACCGACATGCTGTGCTTCACAACCAAGTGGATGCAGTGGATTACATGCCACTTCAACACATCAGTGAAGATCAAGAGAAGATAGAAATATACGACTCTGTGTTGTCTGAAGCAGCGGTTATGGCGTTTGAATACGGTTATGCAACCGCAGAGCCAACGTGTTTAACAATTTGGGAAGCACAGTTTGGTGACTTCGCCAATGGCGCACAAGTTGTCTTCGATCAATTCTTAAGTTCTGGAGAAGCCAAGTGGGGTCGTCTTTGCGGCTTGACGGTATTGCTGCCTCATGGTTATGAGGGACAAGGACCTGAACACAGCTCGGCACGTCTAGAGCGATTCTTGCAGCTTTGTGCGGACCACAACTGGCAGGTCTGTGTACCTTCAACACCTTCGCAGGTGTTCAATATGTTGCGTCGACAAGTGGTTCGTCCGATGAGAAAACCACTTATTGTTATGTCACCAAAGTCGCTGCTTCGTCATCCGCTGGCAATTTCGTCAATGGAAGAGCTTGCTGAAGGGGTGTTCCACAATGTAATTGGTGAAATAGACGACTTAGACCCGTCTAAAGTTGAGCGCGTGGTCATGTGTTCAGGTAAAGTATATTACGATTTGCTTGAACAACGTCGCAAGAACGAACAAGACAATGTGGCGATTATTCGCCTTGAGCAACTTTACCCATTCCCACAAGAAGAATGCGCGAAAGTTATTGCTCAATACAGCCATGTGAAAGATTGGGTGTGGTGTCAAGAAGAGCCACAAAACCAAGGCGCATGGTACTGTAGCCAGCATCATTTCTGGCAAGCTATCCCTGAAGGGGCAAAATTGACGTACGCAGGCCGTGAGGCAGCAGCTTCACCTGCGGTAGGTTATGTATCAGTTCACAACCAGCAACAAAAAGCACTGGTTGAAGACGCACTCACTATTAAATAAGGAACAACAATGACAATTGAGATAAAGGTTCCGGTTCTTCCCGAGTCAGTTGCCGATGCTACCGTTGCAACATGGCACGTTAAAACCGGGGACAGCGTAAAACGTGATCAGAACTTGGTTGATATTGAAACTGACAAAGTCGTACTAGAAGTTGTTGCACCAGCTGATGGTGTAATGGGTGAGATCACAGATGGTGAGGGCGCGACAGTACTTGGTGAACAAGTGATTGGTTTGTTGCAAGACGGTGCTGCGGCACCAGCAGCTGCTCCTGCTGCGGCTCCCGCTGCTGAAGCACCAGCAGCTGCGCCTGCAGGTAAAACAAGTGATATCAAAGTGCCAGTGTTACCAGAATCAGTAGCGGATGCGACTGTGGCAACGTGGCACGTTCAAGTTGGCGAAGCGGTTAGCCGAGATCAAAACTTGGTTGATATTGAAACAGACAAAGTTGTCCTTGAAGTTGTTGCGCCCGCAGATGGCTCGTTGAGCGAGATTCTGGCGGAAGAGGGTGCAACTGTGACTGCGGAAGAAATCATCGCGAAGTTCGTTGAAGGAGCGGCTGCAGCAGCATCGGCACCTGCTGCGGAGACAGCAGATGACGCTGGTGAAACAGACGCACTTAGCCCTTCTGTAAGACGTTTGTTGGCTGAAAAGGGCGTTGACGCTGCTAAAGTCAAAGGCACGGGTAAGGGCGGCCGCATTACAAAAGAAGATGTTGAACAATATCTTAAGGGCGGTTCTGCGCCTGCGCCGGCTGCGAAAGAAGAAGCAGCACCTGTTGTTGCGGCTGGAGAGCGCACAGAAAAACGCGTTCCAATGACACGCCTGCGCAAAACTATCGCGAATCGTTTGTTAGAAGCGAAAAATTCAACGGCGATGTTGACAACATTTAACGAAGTCAACATGAAACCCATTATGGACCTTCGTAAGCAATACCAAGACAGCTTCGAGAAGCGTCACGGTATTCGTTTGGGTTTCATGTCTTTCTACGTGAAAGCGGTAACTGAAGCGCTTAAACGCTTCCCTGAAGTGAATGCGTCTATCGACGGTGATGACATCGTTTACCACAACTATTTTGACATCTCAATTGCAGTTTCAACACCTCGTGGCCTAGTGACACCTGTCTTAAAAGATACGGATGCGCTGGGTATGGCAGGCGTAGAGAAGGGCATTAAAGACCTCGCACTTAAAGGGCGCGACGGCAAGTTGTCAATGGCAGAACTACAAGGCGGTAACTTCACAATTACCAACGGTGGTGTGTTTGGTTCACTTATGTCAACGCCAATCATCAACCCGCCACAAAGCGCAATCTTGGGTATGCATAAAATCCAAGACCGTCCAATGGCCGTTAATGGCAAAGTTGAAATCTTGCCGATGATGTACCTAGCGTTGTCTTATGACCACAGAATTATCGATGGCAAGGAATCTGTAGGTTTCCTTGTTACCGTTAAAGAAATGCTCGAAGATCCAACTCGTCTACTCTTGGACGTGTAAGACTTTCGTCGCACGGAGCGTGTGCAAGGGGATTCCCAGTTATACTGGTAATGCCCTTGTCACAACGCTAGATTCCTTGGAATCTAGCTTGTTTAACTAAGTCGCATAAGCGGCTTTTGTCTTAAATAAAATCGGATAGAAACACCATGAATTTGCATGAATATCAAGGTAAGCAGCTGTTCAAAGAATACGGCTTACCTGTTTCTGAAGGATACGCAGCAGATACTCCTCAAGAGGCTGTTGAAGCAGCTGACCGTATTGGCGGTAGCGAGTGGGTAGTAAAATGTCAGGTCCACGCAGGCGGTCGCGGTAAAGCCGGTGGCGTAAAATTGGTAAAAAGCAAAGATGACATCCGCGCATTTGCTGAAAATTGGTTAGGCAAAAACTTGGTGACCTTCCAGACTGACGAAAAAGGTCAGCCTGTAAGTAAGATTCTAGTTGAGTCTTGCACAGATATCGCGAATGAGCTTTATCTTGGTGCAGTTGTTGACCGTGGTACACGTCGCGTTGTATTCATGGCTTCAACAGAAGGCGGTGTAGAAATCGAAACCGTTGCTGAAGAAACGCCAGAGAAAATCTTGAAAGCTGAAATCGATCCAATCGTTGGTCCTCAGCCATATCAAGCTCGCGAAATGGCTTTCAAATTGGGTCTTGAAGGGGTTCAAATCAAACAGTTCGTACAAATCTTTATGGGTTTGGCGAAGATGTTCGAAGACCTTGACCTTGCATTGATTGAAATTAACCCGCTAGTTATCAAAGATGACGGTAACCTTCACTGTCTAGATGCTAAATTGGGTGTTGATGGTAACGCTTTGTATCGTCAGCCAAAAGTCAAAGAAATGCACGATCCATCTCAAGAAGATGCTCGTGAAGCGCACGCGGCACAGTGGGAACTAAACTATGTTGCACTAGACGGAAACGTTGGCTGCATGGTTAACGGTGCTGGTCTTGCGATGGGTACGATGGACATCGTAAATCTACACGGCGGTAAGCCGGCTAACTTCCTTGATGTTGGTGGCGGCGCAACGAAAGAACGCGTTGCTGAAGCATTCAAGATCATCTTGTCTGATGACAACGTGAAAGCGGTTCTAGTTAACATCTTCGGTGGTATTGTTCGTTGTGACATGATCGCAGAAGGTATTATCGGTGCCGTTAAAGAAGTGGGTGTTGAAGTACCAGTAGTTGTGCGTCTAGAAGGTACAAATGCTGACCTTGGTCGCGAAGTACTTGCCGGTTCTGACCTAGACATCATTGCAGCAGAATCGCTAACGGATGCAGCACAAAAAGTTGTTGCCGCAGCGGAGGGCAAATAATGTCAGTTTTAATTAATAAAGATACTAAGGTTATCTGTCAGGGTTTCACTGGTGGTCAAGGTACTTTCCACTCTGAACAAGCGATTGCTTACGGTACGCAAATGGTTGGTGGTGTTACACCTGGAAAAGGTGGTACTGAGCACCTAGGTTTGCCAGTATTCAATACCGTGCGCGAAGCGGTAGAAGCAACTGGCGCAACAGCAACAGTTATCTACGTACCAGCGCCTTTCTGTAAAGATTCAATTGTTGAAGCCGCTGATGCGGGTATCGAATTGATCGTATGTATCACTGAAGGTATCCCAACCATCGATATGCTTTACGCTAAAGAATACGTTGAAGCGAAAGGCGTTCGCATGATTGGTCCAAACTGTCCAGGTGTTATCACACCAGGAGAGTGTAAAATTGGTATCATGCCTGGTCACATTCATAAGCCAGGTAAAGTTGGTATCGTTTCACGCTCTGGTACGTTGACGTATGAAGCAGTTAAGCAAACGACTGATGAAGGTTTCGGCCAGTCAACGTGTGTAGATATCGGTGGTCACCCAATCAATAAAAAAAAAATCATCGACATCCTTCAGATGTTCCAAGACGATCCAGCGACAGAAGCCATCGTAATGATTGGTGAAATCGGTGGTACAGCAGAAGAAGAAGCCGCTGCGTTTATTAAAGAAAACGTAACTAAGCCAGTTGTTTCTTACATTGCAGGTGTGACGGCTCCTCCGGGTAAGCGTATGGGTCACGCTGGTGCAATTATCGCTGGCGGTAAAGGTACGGCGGATGAAAAGTTTGCTGCACTTGAAGCTGCAGGCGTTAAAACTGTGCGTTCACTTGCTGACATTGGTTCTGCACTGCGCGAAATCACAGGCTGGTAATAACAGTAAAATGATAAAAAACCCGCCGTTTGGCGGGTTTTTTTATGTCCTTTTTTCTAGGAAAGTATGAATAATGTCACCCACGCGCTCAATCGCCTTGCGTCGTGCGCCAACGATAGGATGGCAGAAACTAATACGGATATGGTGGTTATAATCCTGTGTCGTCGTGAACAAAGCTCCCGGCGTAATCGTGATCCCGTTATCTTTACACTCGTGATAACAATGTAATACATCTAGGTGCTTTGGTAGTGTGAGCCAGCAACATAATCCGCCCATTGGCATTGTCACCTCGTAGGGGAAATGCCATGTTTCTTCTATGGTCGACATCAGCTGGTCTCGTTGGTGTAGTAAGCGTTGTCGCTGCTGTTGTAAATGTCTGCGCCAATCCCCTGAACGAATAAAGTTGTTGAGGGCGAGCTGGGGTGTTTGACTAATAGACAATTGATTAACCAATTTGGATTTAACGATATCTGCGTGCCAACGTGCCCCCATAACCCAGCCGATCCGAAGGTCCCGGGAAACCGATTTAGAAAAGGATGAACACAAAACGACTCTGTCGTCGTCATCGTAGAACTTCAATGGCGTCGGGCGCGTGGAAAAATAGACTTCACCGTAAATATCATCTTCGATGATGGCAAAGTCATAGTGCTTAGCCAAAGAAACTAACGTTTTTTTGCTTTCCTCTGGCATCAAAGCACCTGATGGGGTGGCGAAAGATGGCGTCACCACGCACGCGGTGACATCGTGGGACTCTAGCGCAGCCTTAAATAAGTCAATATCCAAACCGGTCAATGGATCGGAAGGCACCTCCAATACATTTAAGCCCAAATGTTCGAGAAGCTGAAGTGCGCCATAGAACCCAGGGCTCTCTATAACAACTGTATCGCCGGGGTTGCATATGACCTGCAGTGACAGGGCAATGGCCTGTTGGCATCCGGCAGTAATACACAAATGTTCAGAACTGACTGCTACACCTAATTGAATATAATGCTGTGCCAGCGCCTCCCTGAGGTTTTCATTTCCTTTAGGGTTATCGTAGTAAGCGCTGTTGATATGTCCAGACTGTTTAATGGCACGACTGAGATGTCGGTTTAAATTGGTGATACCTGTTGGTGTGTTAATCATTGCTTGATGTGGCAATACGTCAAACGCGGCACTTTTACGCATAATATCGTGAAGCACATCAGGTATGTTAACAGGGCGGGGGTGTGCTAAAGGCAGCACAGGTTTTGTTGTTGTAGGCGTTTTAGGCGCGCGGACAAAATAACCTTGGCGAGCACGCGCTTCTACATACCCCAGTTGTTCAAGACGCTGAAGAGCGTGAATGACGGTATTTTTGGCAACTTGATGTTGCAAGCATAAGGCCCTGATCGAGGGTAATTTAGAGCCTGCTGTTAGCAAACCAGTTTCAATTTGACTACGCAAAGTGTTAGCCAATTTTTGGTATTGAAAATTTTCCATCGCGATGTCCTTTGCTTACCCTTTGTACCCATTGTAAATGCAAATAGCTGTCTCTGTAACCATTTTATTAAATCTATACAATCCTTGCCATCCCACAGTATTAAGGTCATGTAACATGTCAAAATATGCCGAGTTGGAGGCTATTCCCGTCTATCAAAAGCCAGAAGGGAAAATTTATGTGAGGGAGCAGTTTGGTCGCTTCCAATCAATTCGTCGCTGGTTGGCAACGGTACTGATGTCACTTTTTGTCCTGATCCCATTTTTGCGATTCAACGGTGAGCAAGCCGTCATTTTCAATGTAAAACAGCAAACGTTGACATTTTTCTATTGGGTGTTGTACCCACAAGACTTATTTATTTTTGCATTGTTGTTTATCGCTGCGGCGTATGGATTGTTTTGGATTACTCGAAAGTATGGTCGTGTTTGGTGCGGGTATACGTGTCCTCAAACGATTTGGTCTCTTATGTTCATGTGGGTTGAGCATCGAATTGTGGGGACACGAAATCAACAAATCACGTTGGATAAAAAGCCATGGAGTACAGAAAAAGTCGTTAAAAAGGTATCAGTCTACTCTGTGTGGTTTGGTATGGCGCTAATCACGTCACTTGTTTTCATGAGTTACTTTATACCTGTTGAGCGTTTGTACCCAGGCTTTTTCAGTCTTTCTCTGACCGGGCTAGAAATAGGTTGGGTACTTTTTTTCGCCGGATGTACCTACCTTAACGCGGGTTTCATTCGCGAAAAAATGTGCGAGCACATGTGCCCGTATTCCCGTTTTCAATCTGCGATGTTTCAACCTGAAACGACTTTGGTTACCTATGATGCCGTTCGAGGTGAAGGCCGCGGCCCCAGAAAACGAAATCAACCAAAACCTGAAGGCAAGGGAGACTGTGTAGATTGTAACTTGTGTGTACAGGTGTGTCCTGCGGGAATAGACATTAGAGAAGGGTTACAAGCAGAGTGTATCAATTGCGGGTTGTGTGTTGATGCGTGTAATGACGTGATGGCAAATTTTGGATATAAGCCGAATTTGATCAGCTACAAAGCACAAGCACCCTCAGACCATTCGCCTAAAATGACGCTCGGATATGCAGCAAGTGTGCTGTTGGTGATATCTGCAATGGTTGGCTGGGCACAGCTTCGTACTACGATGGAGTTATCCATATTGCGTGATAGAAATGCGCTGTATCGAACTGATTACATGGGCAATGTAGAAAACACCTACACATTGAAATTGTTGAATAAATCTCGAGAAGAAACATCCATCGAATTGATTGGCATTAGACTAGTAGATGGGGTTGAATTAATACGAGAGGACCTTGTATTGGGGGCGCAAGAACAGCTGAATATCGCAACAGCACTCACAATGAACGAAGCGGTTTTTGTTGAGGGTACGAAGACGAATATTGAGTTTACCGTCAGACAAAAAAGCAGTGATGAGATACTGAGCCGCAAAGAGACAGTGTTTTACGGCCCAAGTATGTGAATCACATCTCAGTGCATGGATAAATGAAGTGGGTTTAGAACGAATCAGTCTTCAGTTCAAGGCGCCACTTTACAGCAGTACTGATGTTCCATTGGTGGCAATATAGACAAAGGTCTATGTAGTCTCCGTCTAGCTGTGACGTAACCGCGTATTAACTGCGTCGTAGCTATTCTCTTTAACACAACGCAGCGTTTCGCAAAGGTGCCTGCCATTTAGTGTGAATACTCGTGCCGATCGCTCATTTATTTATGCGGATTAGACTAATAGGGCAACCTTTTGGTTGCCCACCGTCCACGGTCTAAGCGGTAACGATTATTTTTCCGTTTCGCTCACCTTGGGCCGCAGCAGCAATTGCCTGTTTGATATCTTTGACGGGGTAAGTGCTGTCCACTGGCGTGGTAAGTTGACCCGTTGCAATAAGCTTCGTCAATTCTCCATATAACGCCATTTGTTCCTGTTTGCTGGCTTTTTCAAACCACTTTGCAAGCCAAAAACCTTTAACGGTAATCCCTTTGAATACCATTAATGAGGCGGGTAATTCGCAAGGAACACCACTCATCATGCCGTAGTTAACTAAAGTGGCGTCATTGCCAAGACATGCACCTAGGCGTGCGGTTGCCGGGCCACCAATTGCATCAATACCCAATTGAATGTTGGCGTTTTCCGTAGCTTGGGCGACGCGTTCATGCAGGTCGTCGCCATCGACAACGACAACATCCGCGCCCTGATCAAGAAGCGGCTGGACAAGTGATTCTCTGCGAACAATATTAACGGTTTTAAGACCACGCATTTTCGCCAGCTTGATAAGATAATTGCCAACGCCAGAATTTGCGGCATTTTGAATGACCCAGTCACCTTCTTTTAAATCGACGAATTCACTGAGCATCAGTGATGCTGTGGGTGGGTTGATCGTTACCATTGAAAGCTGAACAGGGTCGGCTTCATTGGGCAGCGGAACCAGCTTAGCAGCACTTGCGACGATATGTGTCTGCCACGTGCCAATGCCAACTGGGAGCAATACAGTTTGACCAACAGGTAGACCTTCTACGCCGGGTCCCACTTCAGCTACTTTCGCCACACCTTCATTTCCGCCAATTGCGGGTAAAGGCGGCAATATACCGTACTGACCGGTAAGCGTTAGTACGTCAGAGGGGTTGATTGGAGAAGCGAGAAGTTCGAGCAACACTTGTCCTTGCTCTAGAACGGGTTTATCGCATTCTACGGCTTCGATAACGTCGACTGGATTAGGTCCGCGTTGCGTGTATTGTGCTTTTAACATAAGTAGTATTCCGTCTTTGTGACTGGTGTATTCGTGATATTACGCTCGCAAAATTCACTATTAATTTCCAATCAATCCTATTGATACACATGCATTTGTTTATTGCGTGTACTAGCGTTTTGTTTATCGCTATTTTTTTTGCCAAAATTGCTTAGATAGCTTGTTGAATATCAATAGCTTTGGTACTTTCAACGTCATTCTATGCTTCCTTTCGAGCGTATTGCGTGTTTGAACTACAATCTAGAAGTCTAAAAGGACAAGTCTCTCCCGAGGAGTGGCAAACTCGAGTCGATCTTGCCGCGTGCTATCGTCTTGTCTCCGACTTTCGTTGGGGTGATTTAATCTATACACACATTTCGGCTAAAGTACCGGGCACACAAGACTATCTGGTTAACGCCTTTGGATTAACTTTTGATGAAGTCACCGCCTCAAATCTAGTAAAGGTCAATCTTGACGGTGATGTGATCGATGGCTCTCAGTCTGAAATTAATCCCGCTGGGTTTACTATTCACAGTGCGATTCACGAAGTTCGAGAAGACGCCAAATGTGTCATTCATCTACACACTAAAGAAACCATTGCGGTGGCAACCTTGGAAGGCGGGCTTCAGCCTTGGAGTCAATATTCTCTATTCTCGCTGCCATCACTGAGCTATCACGGCTATGAAGGGTTGGCTGTGGATGAAAGTGAGCGCAAGCGATTGCAGGACGACTTAGGTGATACTAATCATATGTTGCTGCCAAACCACGGAGGATTGACCGTGGGCCCAACAGTGGGCGATGCATTTATGCGATTTTATGATTTACAGAGAGCATGTGAAATCCAAATGTCGTTGATGCAAAGTCAGGGGAAGGTCAATGTCATTCCTCAACCTATTATCGACAACATCTATGCGCAGGCCAAAGTCGTTCATGCTGGACAAACCGGTGGACAAAAGGCATGGCCTGCTATGCTCAGAAAGGCGTACCGCCTAGACCCCGGATTTTGCGAATAGATAACGGGTTGATTTTTATACGTTATCAGCCCAATAAGGAAAACGATTCATGAAGATTACAAAAGTCGAAATTTTCGACATTGAGTGTCCTAAGCGCCCAGTTTGGAACCCGGTATTTGTGCGTATTTTTACAGATGAAGGGCTAACGGGAGTGGGGGAAGCGGGTTTAGCTTATGACCTCGGACACAGTGCCGCGGCGCACATGATTAAAGAAATCGCCGAAGCCATGCTAATTGGCTGGAATCCGTTTAATACTGAAGGCCTGTGGAATCGCATGCTCCGAGAAAGTTTCTGGGGATTAGGCGGCGGTCCGGTCATCTATGCTGCAATGAGTGCTATCGATACAGCGTTGTGGGACATCAAAGGCAAGGCATTAAATCTTCCCGTCTATGAGCTGCTGGGGGGTAAAACTAATGGCAAGTTGCGTTGCTATGCAAGTCAGCTGCAATTTGACTGGGACAAAGAAGTGAATAAACTCAACGATCCTGCTGACTATGCCCGTGCAACAGAAAAAGCCATGAAAGAGGGCTATACGGCGGTGAAGGTTGACCCGATTGTCTATGACAAGGATGGTGTCGGTCACTTTGATCGTACTAAATTGTTCAGTACGCCTGAACTCAAATTATTCAAAGCTCGGTTACAAGCTATTCGCGATACCTTGGGTGAAGATGGCGATATTATCTTTGAATGTCACAGTTTACCGGGTGCGACGACAGCGATTCAACTTGGAGAGATGGTCGAAGACATTGGCTGCATGTATTACGAAGAGCCCGTGAATTACTTAAACGCTAAGCTACATGATAAAGTCGCAAAGCGAGTCAATGTTCCTATTGCAGGCGGCGAGAGACTGTATAATCGTTGGGGAGTTCGTCCCTATCTTGAAGATCAGTCACTAGATGTACTGCAACCCGATGTAGGCTTGTGTGGAGGTTTTACTGAGGCGAAAAAAGTGTGTGATTACGCCGACATTTATGATGTTAGAGTACAAGCCCATGTGTGCGGTGGGCCGGTTGCCACAGCTGCAAGCTTGCACCTTGAAACCGCCATCCCTAATTTCTTGATTCATGAGCATCATACCTACGCCATAAAAGACTGGAACCGTGAGTTGTGTATCCAAGATCCGCAACCAGTCAACGGATTTATCGAAGCCCCCGACACGCCAGGAATCGGTATCGACCTCAATGACGAAGTTGTATATCGCTCACCAAATATGACAATAACGTCACTAAAATAAACACAAAAAGGGGCTCAAGCCCCTTTTTTATTATCAGGTACCCGATAAAAACGCTGTGCATTGTGACAGAACAATCTATTGAGCGTGTCGCTTTCAAACTCGCGAGATAAGGCATCAATCCACATTGCCCAATAGGTGTTGTAACTATGGGTCCATGTACAAAGAGGGAAATTACTAGCAAGCATGACTCGGTCACTACCAAATAACTGTATTATTGAGGTAACTCTCTGAACCGTACTTTGGAGTGACCATTGTCTAGACCCCATTTCCCAGCCCGATAGTTTAATCGCGACATTCGGCGCTTCTGCAAGCATTGATAACCCAGTAATCCAGCTATCATAATCATTATCGACAGGCGGCCAACCACCGTGATTAATGATAAAAGTAATACTTGGATTCGCAAATATCACCTGTCTAAACCGGCGAGTCCCCTCATCGTCACGAACGGACAGTTGTGCGTCAAAGCTAAGGTGGTAATCCGCGAGCAGTGAGAGGTTTGATAGGCACTGAGCATCGCCTAAAACTGCATTGACCTCTCCATCTAAAATGTCTCTTATTCCAACGACAGAGCGTCGACTGCAAAGGTTCGATAATGTTTGTTTAAAGGCCGCATCAGACAGTGACGCGTATGCGACTGCGCTAAAAGGCATATCAACGGTATTGTCTAGCCAGTCAATTTCACGCCATGGATTGGCATTGTCAAAGCCCGCTTCAATGTGCACAAATCCAGACAATTCCAAGGGGGGAGAAAGGGTTAAATCGTCGGTGTGAAAACACCGTCTAATGGCATGTTTGTCCGGCCAATGAGGTGGGTTTTCGGGTTTCAACCAATCGTAATTGCCTTGATTTAAGGCAAACAGGTGAAGGTGAGAATCGATTATTTTCATTGTGTTATTGTGCGGTGTAGCCGCCATCAATGACGTGTAAACTGCCCGTGATGAATTTGGCCTTGTCACTAGCGAGAAAGTAAACCAAGTCTGCTACTTCATCAGCTTGTCCAAGTCTGCCAAGCGGTTGTAGTTGTGCTTCTTCAGCATGAACCTGAGCCTTATTTGCACCAGATTGCGCAACGTATCGATCAATGGCATTGTGATAAAGTGGTGTTTCTATCGTACCGGGGCACACTGCATTTGCTCTGATGTTGTACTGGGCATAATCCAATGCGGTTGTCTTTGCCATCGAAGCTAACGCCGCTTTGGATAAATTGTAGGCAAATGAATTTCGCTTACCCACAAGAGCCTGATCAGATGCAATAAAAACGATCGCTCCTGATTGTTGCTCTCTCATAGTCGGTAACACGGCTTTGACCGCGGCATAAGCGCCTTTTACATTGATCCCAAATACTTTGTCTAACAGCGCTTCATCCGTTTGTTCAATATTGGCTGATACGTGAATTCCTGCGTTCGACACAAGTGCATCACAGCGACCGTGGGATGCGATAATGGACTCGATGGCTTGTGTTACATCGTCACATCGGCTGACATCGCACTTAATCCAGGTGGCATTGTCGATAGGCGATTCAAAATCACGTAAATCTAGGTTAAATACCAGATACCCTTCTTTAATAAATTGTTCGGTCGTCGCTCTGCCGATCCCTAAAGAGCCACCGGAAATTATACAAATTTGCTGAGATGTCATACTGATTTATCTTTTCAAACAAGAGGCGCTAAGCATGCCTTAGTCTTGGTGAATTGCAAGCCTACATTGATAAACTCGATAAAAGTGGAAAACAAGTTTGGGTATGCACTAAACCTAAACGTTGAACTACCCTTTCTATTGTGTGAAAAATCGGGCTCGCTTTAGGGAAATTTACAAAGGATTAGACTTAAACCAACGACTAATTTTTTAAGGTTGACCTGTTTTATTGGGTGTACAAAAACATGAAAACAACATGTTTCATATGTAATGAAATGGTTAAAGCTTGCATATTATGCACATTTTAGTGTTTTACTTTGCCGTGATATGACGGGCTCAATAATGAGAGTTTGTGTCGTTTTTAATCGTTTATATTCAATTGCTTATGTTGTTTTTGTGGGGCGGGTTTAGTGTAAAAATAATGGGGTCGATTGTTAACGGAATGTGAGTTAATTTTTCTGAATACGTATGCAGATAATTGAGCAATGAAACGTGACTGGTTAGTATTCGATCCGAATAACGGAGCAAGCCGCGACTCGAACTTTTCGACGTTCAGTTTCATTTTCGGAGAATGACAGTTGGTATTTGCTTTAATAACCACACGGGACACATACATGAGACACTTTAAACCAAATTTGATTAAAGCCGCGCTTATTTCTAGCGGTATCGCAAGTGCAATCCCTGCTGTAGCGTTCGCTCAAGAGAGCAGCGAAGAAGACGGCGCGGTCGACTATGAAGTCATCCAAGTCGCAGGTATTCGTGGAAGCCTTCAACGTGCACAAGCCATTAAGATGGACAACACGTCGATTGTTGAAGCTTTGTCAGCGGAAGATATCGGTAAGCTGCCTGATACATCAATCGCAGAATCACTAGCACGTCTTCCTGGTGTAGCAGGTGAGCGTCGAAACGGTCGTACAAGTGGTCTTTCTGTTCGTGGTTTTAACGAAAACTACGTTGGTACAACGCTAAATGGTCGTGAGCTACTCGGTATGGGTGACAACCGTGGTGTTGAGTTCGACCTTTACCCAACTGAAATTGTTTCTAACATCCTTGTTTATAAAACCCCTGAAGCCGGTCTAATGACGCAAGGCATCGGTGGTACTATCGATATCCAAACGGTTAGCCCTCTAAGTGCACAAGAAACATTTGCAATCAATGCTAACTACGAAGTTAACCAAGAAGACTCGGGTAACCCTGATTTTGACAACAAAGGCCATCGCTTATCGGTAAACTTTGTTGAGAAGTTTGCTGACGATACGTTGGGTGTAGCACTTGCGATTGCTAACCTAGAATCTCCTCGTCAAGAACAACACTTCCGCGGCTGGGGTTATGCAAATGCGAATGCTGATAACGCGGCAGACGGTGTAACCGTTCCAGAAGGGACAGTTGTACTTGGTGGTCATGATTCATTCACGCGTTCAGCACTATTAGAGCGTACATCGGTTGCTGCAGTGATTGAATATGCGCCGTCTGAGAATCTTAAAGTGCAATTTGACGCACTATACATCGACTTCGAAGAAAACGACGTTCGTCGCGGTGTTGAAGAAGGTGGTGCTGAGTGGGGTACAGGTGCGTACACTATCACGGGTGTTGAAGACGGTTTAGTGTCTTCTGGTTACTATGACGGCTTCCTTTCTGTTATCCGTAACGATTCACGTCGACAAGAAGCAGAGTTGACGACGTTTGGTTTGAATGTTGAATACATCATTAACGACAACTGGACAGCGACGTTTGACGTATCGGTTGGTGACGTAGATAAGACGATTACTGACGTAGAGAGCTACTCAGGTGTAGGTCGTGCTGGTATCGATGGTCGCCCGCTAACGCCTCGCGCATGGACGATGACATCAACAGGTGTGGTATACAGCGACCACCCAACACTGCCAGGTGTAGATTTGGCTGACCCAAGTGTTATTCAGCTGGCAGGTCCGCAAGCATGGGGTGGGTCTTTGACGCCAGTTGAGCGCTTCCAAGGTGTTGACGGCTTCGGTCCAAATACGGCACAAGATGGTTTTGTTAACGAACCTATTTTTGATGAAAGCCTAGACGCGGTTCGCCTTGATTTGGAAGGTATCGTCGAATGGGGAATCTTCACCAAGCTTACGGCTGGTGTTAACTACCAAGAACGTGAAAAGAGAAAAACCAACACAGGTGCATACTTAACCTCTCCTGATTGGCCAAATTCTTCTGCGGTACCCAATCCAATTGGTTCAGCTGACTTGAGCTTTATCGGTATTGATGGTGTTATCGCGTACGACGGTCTGGGTCTATACAGAAGCGGTTACTACATTGAAACACCTGCGGAAATTATTGAAAACGGCCGTTTGGGTGATTCGTATCTAATCGAGGAAGAAATTCTAACGGGTTATGCAAAACTTGATATCGAAACAGAAATCGGTGATGTGCTTGTGTTTGGTAACCTTGGTCTTCAAGTTGTAAACGTTGACCAAACGGGTTCGGGTTTCAACACAACCACTGGTCCAACTGGTTTTACGTCTGTTGACCCTGTTACAGACGGTGATTCATACACTGATGTACTACCAACACTAAACTTGAGCTTTGAAATTGCTGAAAATCAGTTCATTCGTACAGCACTAGGTAAAGTGTTGAGCCGTCCACGTCTTGATGACATGCGACCAAACAACACAGTGTCATTCACGTTTAACGATCAGCAAATCATTTCTACCGATATTGCCAATGGTCCATGGTCAGCGTCAGCAGGTAATGCGCGTCTACAGCCACTTGAAGCAAATCAGTTTGACATTGCTTATGAGAACTACTTTGCTGATGCAGGTTTCTTTGCTGTAAGCTTCTTCTACAAAGACTTGACCAACTGGCACATTGATGGACAAACCGTCGGCGATTTCTCAGGTTCGTATATTGAAGGTTTCCACCAGACTTCGGGTGAAACTGACATCAACAATGATGGTGTACTTGATGCGAGCGATATCGTTGCACCAGCTACATTTAACGGTGTGGTTAGTTTCCGTGAAGACGGTCTTGAAGGCTTTGTTCGCGGCTGGGAAATCCAAGGTACCTTGCCGTTCGACTTGATTCACGAATCACTTGAAGGCTTTGGTTTGTTCGCAAGCGCCACTTTCCTTGATGGTGAGCTAGACAATGGCGACGCGGTTCCTGGTTTATCAGAAGAGTCGTACTCATTGACGGCGTTTTATGAGAAGAACGGCTTCGAGTTCCGTGTATCGGGTGTAAAACGTGATGCATTTAGCACAGAAACGCGAGCAATCAGCTTGTCTCTAGCACAAATTGATGACCGTGGTGGTGAGTTGTGGGATGCACAAATTGGTTATGACTTCAGTGAATCTGGCATTGAGGCACTTGATGGGCTGCGTATTACCCTCCAAGGCCAAAACCTAACAGATGAACCTACAATCCAAGCTAATCCTGGTGATGCACGTCAAATCACTCAGTACCAAAGCTTCGGTCGTAACTTCTTGTTAGGTGTAAACTACACATTCTAATTCGAATGATACGTTTTTAAACAAAGACGTATCAACGAATGTTGAGTTAGATTAAACAAACTAAAGCCCCAATTAGCTATACTGATTGGGGCTTTTTACTAAAAAACATAATAATACTTAGCCGGTGCTAACGATTAGCCTTACCTTAGGGGTTATCCTGAACTCGTTTGTGTTTGTTACTTGGCTATTGAGAATAGAGGGGTTGTCTGCAAACACGTGTTGTGACTAACCATCTTCATGGTGAACAAAATTTGTGGGGGCATAGCTGAACACGCCTCAACCAATCGCGCTTCCAATGTGTATTACAGTATGAGTATCCATTTGAAGTTCGATTTATTCAGGACAATGACAGGCCTATGACAAATAATGCAGTAAAAAATGTTGTGATCGTCGGCGGTGGCACAGCCGGCTGGATTTCGGCTGCGGTGATCAAGCGTTTACTCGGTGCTAGCGTAAATGTGAATTTAGTCGAATCTGAGGACATTGGTACGGTTGGCGTAGGCGAGGCGACGATTCCGCCGATCATCCTGCTGAACAATATGCTTGGACTAGACGAGAAAGAGTTTTTGCGTGAAACAAACGCAACAATGAAACTGGCGATCAAGTTTGAAAATTGGCGAGAACAAGGCGACAGTTATTTTCATACTTTTGGGGCGCCTGGTAAAAGCTACGCGTTTTGTCATTTTCATCACTATTTTAAGCGGGCGAAACAGCTAGGTCTAGACGATTCCATTTGGGACTACGATCTCAATTATTTAGCGTGTAAAGCGGGCAAATTTGCTCACATAAAGTCGCCCGATCCCATTATAGAAATGCCTTACGCCTATCATTTTGACGCGTCATTGTATGCGCGCTTCTTACGCAAGAAATGCGAGGCGATGGGCGTGGTGAGAACAGAAGGTATTATTACCGATGTTCAACAGAACCCACAGAATGGGTTTGTTACTGGGGTAACGCTCAAAGATGGCCAACGTGTTGAAGGTGATTTGTTTATCGATTGCTCAGGTTTTAGAGGATTGTTGACACAACAAACACTGAACACGGGTTACGAAGATTGGACACACTGGTTACCGTGCGACAGAGCGGTTGCCATGCCTTCCGAACGATTAGAGAAAACCTTACCTTACACTCGTTCTATTGCGCACAGCGCGGGTTGGCAATGGCGTATTCCGTTGCAGCACAGAAATGGCAACGGTCTAGTGTACAGCAGTAATCATTATTCTGATGAACAGGCACTCGATATTCTCGCTAACAACCTCGATACTAAGCCATTGGCTGACCCTAACTTTATTAGATTTAGAACGGGGCGCCGTCGTAAACAATGGAATAAGAATGTGGTTGCCGTCGGCTTGGCCAGTGGATTTTTAGAGCCGCTGGAATCCACTAGCATTCATCTCATTCAATCGGCAGTCGTACGCCTGATTCATTTGTTCCCTCACAATGGAATCAATCAAAAACAAGTGGACGAGTACAACGCGCAATCCAAAATTGAATTCGAACAAATCCGGGACTTCATCATCCTTCATTATCATGCCAATGAACGCACGGATAGTCAGTTTTGGAAAGACCTCAGAGAAATGGACGTACCTGACAGTCTCACTCACAAAATTGAATTGTTTAAAGCAACAGGTAATATTTTTAGAGAGCAAAATGATTTGTTCCTAGAGAGCTCATGGTTACAAGTGCTGATGGGGCAGGGTATAGAACCACAAGATTACCATCCGCTAGCCAATTCCATGTCTGATCAAAAGCTTATGGAGTTGATGCATAATATTAAGCGCATAAAAAATGAACCAATTGGTAAAATTGCTACTCATGACGACTTTATCCAACAATTCTGCGGCGTGTAAAAGGATATGAGTCCGGTAAAACATGTAGTGATCGTTGGCGGTGGCACTGCCGGTTGGATCGCTGGCAATCTGTTGGTGAGTAAACTAGACGCGTCGGATGTCAAGGTGACGCTCATTGAATCACCATCTATTGGCATCATAGGTGTAGGCGAGGGCTCAACGCCTACTCTTAAGCGTTTTTTCGATGAGTTGGGTATTGCCGAATCAGATTGGATGCCGAAGTGCAATGCAACCTATAAAACCAATATACGGTTTGAAAACTGGTCGCCGCAAAAAGGGCCAGCCTCTTATAGCCATCCCTTTATTTCCCAAGTCGATACGTTTACTGAGAGAGCGCTGTTCGTCAATACGCGGACCCGACGCCATGGTTTAGATACGCATGTTAAACCAGAAGACTTTTTACTCAATGGATGGTTAGCCAACAAAGGGTTAGCACCGATTACCCCGCCCAATTTTCCGTTTCGCATGGAATATGGCTATCACTTTGATTCGCATTTACTGGGACAGTTTTTATCCGAGCACGGTAAACAGTTGGGCATCACTCATATTAGCGATGACGTCGAGCATGTTGTGCAACATGCCAATGGCGATATAGCCTCTGTCGTGACCAAACAGCACGGTAAGATTGATGGCGACCTCTTCATTGATTGCACAGGCTTCAGCCAACTGTTAATCAAGCAGAGCTTGAATGTCAACTTCAAATCCTTCAATCAAAACTTGTTTAATAATGCAGCCGTTGTGATTCCGACAGCACGTCAAACCGTTTTACCCGTAGAGACCCGTTCAAGTGCATTGTCCAATGGTTGGTGTTGGCATATTCCCCTGACCAACCGAACAGGCAATGGGTATGTTTACAGTGATGAATTTGTCACACCAGATGAAGCAGAATCTGAGTTGCGTCAATATTTGGGGGTGGATGACAGTGTTGAAGCGCGTCACTTAAAAATGAATGTTGGGCAAGTTGAGCAGCATTGGAGTCGCAACTGTGTCGCGATTGGTTTATCTCAGGGCTTTATCGAACCCTTAGAAGCAACGGCGTTGCACCTTGTTCAAATTGCCGTTGAGTTATTTATTATCAAATGGCGAGACGGTAAGTTCACAAACACCTATCAAGCTGACTATAACCGGCAAATAGACGAGCGTTTTGAACGAGTTAGGGATTACATTGTCGCTCATTATAAACTCAATACGCGTACGGACAGCAAGTATTGGGAAGCAAATCGCACCAATGAAAATCTATCTGATTCGCTGATTGCGATATTAAATGTTTGGTTCTCAAGAGGTGAAGTCGACAAGGAGATCACCAGGCAGCAACTTGACTCTCATTTTGGCGCGACAAGCTGGCATTGTCTTTTGTCTGGTTATGGGCATTACCCCGCATTGCACCCAAATCAGCCAGGCCAAGGTGACCTCTATAAACAGCAAAATATTGAGTTATTCTTGCAAGGCTGCGCACTGAATTTTGAACCCCACGAATCCGTCTTAGCAAAACTGTAAGCGTCACTGATGCATTTCGATTCATTTACGAAAATTTAATAAATCCCTGTCTATTTTGTCATCTATGGTTATCTATAAGTAATAGATAATCATAGTAAATTTTATAAATCCCCATCAATTTGTGAATAAAATGTTTCACAATGTTAATGAATACGTATGCAGTCCGTTGTTCGTTTAGTAGCCAAAGGTCTAAAATTTCCCATTGAACAATAATAGGTTTTTAAGGTGCGTTTGCATCCAAAAAATCAACACAGAAGGGGAATGGGAAATACATGAAACTATTCAAACCCAGTTTGATAACAGCTGCGATGATAGCGAGTGGGATGTCGCTAGTCAGTCAGCCAATCTATGCGCAGGAAGACGCATCGGCTGAAACGCAGGAAGAGGACGCTATTGAGCGAATTGAAGTCAGAGGCTTCAGTACTAGCTTGATAAAATCGATTAACCAAAAACGTTTTAGCGACACGGTATCAGAACAAATTTCTGCCGACGACCTCGGTGGTTTGCCTGATGTTTCTATGGCCGATGCTCTCACTAGGTTACCGGGTATTTCTGCGGTTCGAACCGGTGGTCAGGCCGCAGAAATCAACATTCGTGGTCTGTCCGGAGATTTTGTCTTTTCGACGTTAAACGGTCGGGAGCAAGTCTCTACTAGCGGCAGCCGCTCGATAGAGTTTGATCAGTATCCGTCAGAACTTATAACCTCTGCGGCGGTATACAAATCACCTAAGGCATCACTTATTGAAGGTGGCGTTGCAGGTACGGTCGAACTGACGACAGCCAGCGCACTTGCCAATGATAAGCAACACACCTTCAACGCAAATTTGCGTGGTATGTACAACGATCGTGCCGGTGAGGTGTCAGATGCGACGGAATTTGGTCATCGAATCAGCTTTTCTTATCAGGGCAAATTCCTCGATGACACACTTGGTGTATCGCTGGGTTACGCTCGCTTATTCCAACCTTCTGTTTCGACTCAATTTATTGGTTTGGCCTATAACGGTGAGGTTGATGTAGATGGTATTGAGGGCGACACTGATAATACCAATCCAAACTCAGACTGTCCTGAATGCGAACTGATCAGCGAAGGTTTTGAGATGCAGCACAAAGGGGGCGAAGAAACACGAGATGGTTATCTTGCCTCACTAGAGTGGAAGCCTGTCGAGAACTTTACGCTTAAAGCGGATGCGTTTGTATCTAAGTTCGACTCAGAAGAATTTGCCCGTGGCTTCAGGGTGAAGCTTGGTGGAGTCAATGCAGGGATAACCAACCCTGTAGTGGTGAACAACAGTGTAGTAGGTGGCACCTTTACGCGCACCAATCAAAGCTTCACAAGGGTAGAAATCGTTAACGACGATAACCAAGATTTCGACCAAGTTGAAAGCTACGGAATCAATGCGGATTGGGAAATCACAGAAAATTTCTCGGCGCAGTTTGATATTGCCTTATCCCGAGCAGAGAGTGATTTCCGCAATGGGCTACTGTGGGCGCTTGTCGGCGAGGATGCGAATGCAGCGAACCCTACGTTTGATGAAAATGTACAAATTTCTTATCAGCTCAACGGCCTAAATCTGCCAGACATCGCGTTCAACCAAGCCGATGCATTCTCAGATATTGACCGTGTTATGGTAAGTAAATACGGTATCTATCCGTTCCAAAACAAAGATGAACTTGACGCCTATCGCGTCGATTTCCAATATTACATCGATGATAGTTTTATCTCTTCTGTCGAATTTGGTGCGCGATATTCGGACCGTGAGTACAACAACGATCGTTCAGTATTCGAATATGGTAATGACTCAGCATTTTCTGCTAGTGAACCGCCTCTGCGGTTGACCCAAGATATGGTTGAGATAGTTAACTGGGAAGGCGATTTCAGCTATTTCCCCAGTTATTTATCCATCGATCTCAATAGCGCATTGAATGCGTGGTTCCCTCAAGGCGTCCCGCAACCGGCTCAAACTTGGGGGCCTGGTGCGGCGGGCGTTATTAATGGCCCTGGCGTAGGTCCAGCTACAGCGTGGTCAATTCAAGAGTCTGGCGATGTTTACGAAACCGTTACGGCGGCGTATCTCATGGCAAACTTGGATACCGAGATAGCGGGAATTCCCGTTACAGGTAACTTGGGCGTGCGCTACGTTGAATCTAAACAAAGCTCGTCTACGCTACAACGCGCAACGCAATTTATTACCGACCCTGAAACGGGGACATCCGTTGAAGTGAGTGATCCCACCGCGGGCGCACAAAACATTACGGATGAGACTGGGTTGATCAATAATTTCTATCGTCCAGCTGTTTTAACCCACAGATATGAAGACTGGTTGCCTTCACTTAACCTAAACTTTAAGTTAACAGACAACTCCCAACTTCGTTTTGCTGCGGCAAAAGTGATGGGACGGGCGCCAATTGACCGTTTCGCGGCGAATGCCTCTACGAATGTTGAAGTGGTTACTGCAACGCAAGACCGCGATTCTGGTGAAATTACCCTATCAACGCCGACGGCTCGAATCAACGGTTCGGCAAGGAACAGTCCTTATCTCGAACCTTTCTATGCTACGCAATATGACTTGTCGTATGAATACTTTTTTGAGGAAACAGATGGTGCATTAATCATCGCCGGTTTCTACAAAAATATTGATTCATTCATTGAGAACATAGCGGTTGATCCCTACAACTTCCAAGGTAACGGTTTTATCGTGCCATCTGAAGTTCAAGTACCAGTGTTCCTAGAAGCTGAATTTGCAGGTCAAGAACCCGAACTCGCACGTGACGCGAATGGTGATCCTGTGTTTGTTACCGTTCCGACTGAAAATGGTCGTTACGAAACCGCGATCAATAACGCTGAAGGCGGCTATATTCGTGGTGTAGAAGTGGCTTACACACAAATTTACGACTTCTTACCCGGTATGTGGTCGGGATTAGGCCTCAGTGCTAGTTATTCATTCACCGAGAGTGAAATTCAGCGCACGGTAGGTGATGGCGTATTTGCGAGTAACCTTCCTGGCCTATCAGAAAATGTGGCACAACTTACGCTATTTTGGGAATACGCAGGCTTTGAGACCCGTGTCAGTGGTCGTTACCGAGATGCGTTTGTCTCTGAACAAGTCGCCGTAAACGATCAAGTTGTAAACTTTGACTCTGAATTGGTCATCGACTATCAGGCATCGTATGAAATCAATGACAACATGAGTGTGTTATTCCAAGTGAATAACGTCACTGATGAACCCACCAAAAGTTATTTCACTTCGGAAGAGCAAACCGGAACAATCCAGTTCTTCGGCACGCAGTACTTCCTCGGTTTGACGTATTCACTATGAGAAAAACAACAATGAATAGCGACGTTAAAACAAGAAATAGCAATACTTTGGAGCAACAATCTATGTTTAGTAAAACCAGGGCCTTTGGCTTGTTTGCACTGATAATGTCGGCATTGCTGCTGACTGGGTGCGGCGGCTCTGGGGTGGAATCAGGCAGTAACGCTTTACTGACTTGTGATGCCCCCGAGGTGCCAGATTCAACGGGAAGTAGCTGTGTACCGCCGCCTCCTATCCAATGCGATCCGCCGACTGTGCCGAATGAAACCAATGACGCGTGCGTAGTGGGTGCGGACCCGACTTTACCTATGCCTACTGTGTTCCCATCGGATACACAGGCGATTTTGTATTACAACCGCGGCGCAGTAGACGCTGACAATTCACCTAATGATCCGTCATACGAGGGCTGGCGTTTACACACGTGGAACAACGATACGTGTGACGCCTATGCCGATCCTGATACGGATTGGGCTAATGGTCGCGTTCATAATGGTGTTGACCCAAATTATGGTGCGTATTGGGTACTCGATCTAAAAGCGGATGCTGGAGACTGTCACAACTTCATCATTCACTTGGGCACTGACGATGCAGGTAAAGAAATGGGCGGTGGCGATTTCTTCGGCTCGCTTGTTCAAGACGATGAAACATTCACTCGTATGAACTTTACCCTATCTGGCGTCGCGACGGTTTTTGAATTTCCGATCATTTCTCTTGGCCCTCAGCCAGTATCTGTAGAAGGTTTGTCGGCGCATTGGTTAGATGCAAATACGCTACTGTGGGATACGCCAGACGGTGTTGAATCAGTTAAGTTGCACTACTCTGCGACTGCGGATTTAGAAGCGACGGTTGAAAGCGGCCTCAATGGTACGGCTCTCGATCTCTCTGAAGTCACGTTAACGGAAGAACAAAGTGCAATCGCGCCACATCTTTCAGCGTTACCCGCGTTTCAAGGAGAATGGACCGCTGACGACGCAAAAACGGTTATTACAACACAAGCGGTGTTAGCAGGTTATGATGCCGAAGGCGTACTCGTTGCCGCTACCGGTATTCAAATGGCGAATGCCATTGACCAGCTGTTTACATTAGGCGAAGCGGATGCAGATGAAGCCGCACTTGGCCCGATTTACACAGACTCAGGCATTACGGCTGCGGTATGGGCACCAACAGCACAAAGCGTTAATTTGTTGCGTTACAATGACAACAAAACGCTTGCGTCAACTGAAACCATGACAAAGGATGCCGCGTCTGGTGTCTGGACTTACAGTGGTAGCAGTGATTTGGACAGAACGTTATATCGCTATGAAGTGACGGTCTATCATCAAAACACCAGTGCGATAGAAACCTTCGAAGTAACAGACCCGTATTCAGTGTCACTGAGTACAAATGGTCGATTCTCGCGGTTTGTTAACTTAGCTGACGATGATCTGAAACCCGAGGGATGGGACGACCATGTCATTCCAACGGTAACGAATCCAGAAGATGCCGTTATCTACGAAGGTCACATACGTGATTTCAGCGCGCGTGATGAATCGACTTCTGCGGCTAATCGCGGTAAATACATGGCGTTTACTGAAGAAGATTCGGCACCAGTTAATCATCTTAAATCGCTGGTAGAAGCGGGTTTGACTCACTTCCATATTCTGCCGGCCAATGATATTGCCACCATCGAAGAAGACCCTGCTGATACAATAGATTTGTACGATACCGTGGGTGATCTATGTCTGCTTAATCGCGACGCCGCCGTTTGTGACGAAGCTGATGCATCGATGACATTAATTGATTTGTACAATAGCTACGATCCATTGTCAGAAGCGGGCAAAGCGCAAGAACTTGCTCAACAAATTCGTGGTTTCGACGAATTTAACTGGGGTTATGATCCACATCACTTCAACGCGCCTGAAGGCAGTTATGCATCAAGTGCCGAAGGGGTAGAACGCATTATTGAAATGCGCGCAATGATCAAAGCGTTGCATGATATGGGGCTGCGAGTAGCGTTAGACGTGGTATACAACCACACCAACGCATCGGGCGTATTCCCTAAGTCAGTCTTGGATAAGGTTGTCCCTGGTTATTATCACCGCTATGAAGTGGATTCGGGGGCTATCGTTCGTGAAACGTGCTGTGATGATACTGAGCCTCGCAACGTCATGATGGAAAAACTCATGCTTGATTCTCTGGTTCTTTGGACTGAGCACTACAAGTATGATTCGTTCCGTTTTGACATTATGAGTCAGGCATCGAAAGCGACTATGGTTCGCCTACGTGATGCAGTACAAGCGATTGACCCAGACAACTACTTCTACGGTGAAGGTTGGACCCGTATCGACCGCGGTTACGAGCAAGCTAATCAGCTCAATATGGCGGGAACACAGATTGGTACATTCAATGACCGTATTCGCGAAGCGATTCGTCAAGGGCACATCTTTAACCCCGACAGTGATGCTGCATTGAGCGAGCAAGACAGAGTCAAAATGAGCTTAACAGGGACGTTGAAAGACTACATCCTCGAAACCTCAGGCGGCTCAGCGACTACCACTGCGAGCTTGGGTGGTTATGCAGAAGATCCCGCGGATATCATTAACTATGTGTCTAAGCACGATAATGAAACCCTGTGGGATCAGTTCAATTATACCTTGCCAAGTGATATTACGTTGGCACAGCGAGTTCGTGCACAAAATGTGGGCATAAACTTGCCAATGGTATCGCAAGGGATTCCATTCCTACAAATGGGTGGGGATTTGTTGCGCTCCAAATCAATGGACCGCAACACTTACGATGCCGGTGATTGGTTTAACTTTGTCGACTTTACCAAGCAAACGAATAACTGGAATGTCGGTTTACCATTGGCTGAAGACAACGAAGGTCGTTGGGCAGAGATGGGAGAGTTTATCAACTCACCAGAGCGCGCAGCGTCGATGTCTGATATTGAGTTTGCCGGTGATGTGTTTAAGGAATTCTTGTCAATTCGTACATCTAGCCCATTGTTCCGTTTAACGGATATGCAAAGTGTGATTGACCGCATCGGATTCCATAATATCGGTCGCCGCCAGCAGCAAGGGTTGATTGCAATGAGCATTGATGATGGTGTTACGCCGGATTCGGATGTTGTACTTGCAGACCTAGATGCGTCTTACGATGCCATCATGGTTATCGTGAATTCAGGCTATGAAGAGAAATCAATCACAGTCAACACGGCAACGGGTTTTGAGTTGCATATGACCCAAATGAACTCCGTTGACCCTGATGTACGTGGCGCGACCTTCAGTGAAGGTATGGGCGACGACGAAGGCAATGGCACCTTTACCGTGCCTGCAATGACCATCGCCGTTTTCGTTAAACCGCAAATGGGCGAGCAAGGTTACGGGTTATCTGCGTATGCTACGGCTGGTGCGCCTGATGTTGTGCCTTACGGTGATACTACGGTGTATCTGCGCGGCGGTATGAATGATTGGGGTACGTCAGACGCGATGGTTTACAAAGGCGACGGCGTTTACGAAGTCGCGGTTGAACTTACTGCAGAGACGACCTATGAATTTAAAGTAGCGTCAGAAGACTGGTCAACGGTTAACCTAGGTGCACCTGATGGTGCTGAGACTATGGTTGTTGAGAATGAAGAAAAAGTCCTTGCGCCGAGCAATAATAACCTTGTGTTTACGCCGGCGGATACGGCAACATTCTTGTTCACGGTCGATGCGAGTGATACGTCTGCGCCGGTATTAACGGTGCAAAACGAAGAGCCATTCTTTGGTACTGCTGTGTATCTGCGTGGTGGATTCAACGGTTGGGGCACTGACAATGAATTTAACTACGACGGTGGCCGTATTTATTCGACTGCGGTAGACCTTGGTGCCGAGAGCTATGAGTTCAAGGTTGCATCAGAAGACTGGTCAACGGTCAACCTTGGAGCTGTTTCAGGTGATGATGCCGACCGAATCGTGACATTGGGCGAGGATACGTTCTTGGCTACGTCAGATAACAACCTCTCTATCACTGCTGATTCGGCAGAAAGCTATGTCTTTATCTTTGATATGACAACACTTGAAGAGCCGAAGTTACGCGTGTTTAAAGAACAGTTCTTTGGTGCGACGCCTGTCTACTTACGTGGTGGAATGAATGGCTGGGGCACAGACAATGAATTAGCTTACCAAGGTGGTGGCGTCTACAGCGTCGAGATAACCATCAGTGGTGCTAATGAATTTAAAGTCGCCTCAGAGGACTGGGCAACCGTCAACTTGGGTAATCCAGATGATGCGGTCAGCAATGCCGTAACGGTTGGCGAGCCTAAGGTGATTAGCACGAGTAACAATAATTTGTTTATTGATGCCAATGGTACGTTTGAATTCCGTGTCGAAGGGCCGGATGCCAACGCGCCTACTATCACCGTGATTGAAAAATAGCGCGGTGTAGAAGGTAAAAAAGCCCAGCAATAGCTGGGCTTTTTTTATGCCCTATGATTGTGTCTAATCCGCTTAGTTAAATCGATGCTCAGCGCGAGTGTTAGACGTAGATGAGACGGCGTTGAGCATGGCGTAAAGCTGAGCAGCGACCTGGAGACCTTAACACTCTGAGTCGTAATTTATCTATGTGGATTAGCACCGGGGGAATGATGGCAATACACGCTTTTCAAGCAAATAGCGTTGTGTAAAGTGGCTACTCTGACGCACTCAGGGGTATAGCAAACATACAGGTATTAAATTGGTGACCTTGCGGCATGTAGGGTATACCTGTATCAATATGACGTTTTGATTTAAGGGACACGAATATGTTGCGATTCAGAGAGGCCAGAACCAGTGACTTAGCTTTGTTAATCGATATGCTGGCCAACGATGAATTAGGCAAACAACGAGAGGACGTCCGCATACCGATTAATCCGAATTATGTTGCTGCGATTGAGGCGATCACGCGCGATCCCAACAATACACTTATTGTCGCCGAATCCGGTGCCCGTTTGCTTGGCATGATGCAATTGACATTTATACCGTATCTTACTCACGTTGGTAGCTGGCGATGTTTGATCGAGGCAGTGCGAGTACATGAATCATATCGGGGTAAAGGCGTAGGAGAGTCCATGTTCGACTATGCGATTGACCTTGCTCGAAAGAAGGGGTGTACGCTCGTCCAACTTACGAGTGACAAGCAACGGCCAGACGCACTTCGTTTTTATCAAAAGATCGGATTTAATGCGACCCATGAAGGGTTCAAAATGACACTTTAAAACAAGCGGTTCGATGTATTTTTTTCGTCGTCTTGTCAGCGAGTTGACGACAACGTTAAGATGTAACCTATCCTTCGGAATACGGCTTATTCATCATGCGAAGACTCATCTGTTTTTTGACGTTTGTGTTAACCACATCATATTGCGCCCGAGCGGGGCACGGTGATGGTGCACAACCTGATACTCCGACTAGTTATGAATCTGTTTTTGCAAAGCTCGCATTGAGTTGCATTCACAAGGAGTACACCAACAAAATCGCGCACTTCCTAGCAAGCGCAGAAGATATTAAATCGCCTCGCGAGTTATATCCTGCTTTTTATGGGTGTTTTGATTGGCATTCATCGGTTCATGGGCATTGGTTGTTAGTTCGTTTGTTAAATACGTCGTGGGATAAAGTGGATACTGCGCCAATTATTGCCAAACTCGATATCAGCTTGTCAAAATCAAATTTACAGGCGGAATGGTTAAACTATCAAGGTCCTGGGATGGCATCTTTTGAAAGACCCTATTGTATTGCATGGCTATTGCAATTGACCGCAGAGCTGCGCCAAGCGTCATTCCCACAGGCGCGCATTTGGCTTGAAAACATTCAGCCATTAGAGCAACAAGCGATTAAGAACACTTCCGATTGGTTACCCAAATTATCCTATCCCATACGAACGGGTGAACACAGTCAAACGGCGTTTGCTTTTGGGTTGATGTTGGATTGGAGCCGACTGAGTGGAGATAGAGAATTCGAATCCTTGTTGACGGGTCGTATCTTATCGCTTTACCAAGGCGACAAGCATTGCCCATTGCCCTACGAACCGTCAGGACAGGATTTTCTGTCTCCTTGTATTGCAGAGGCCGATTTGATGCGTCGGGTTTTGGACAAGGAAGCATATGCTAAATGGCTCACTCTATTTTTCCCTACCTTGACGTCAGATGTGGCAAATAGCTGGTTACTACCCGTTGTGGTCACGGATAAAACCGATGGCAAATTAGCGCATTTGGATGGCCTCAATATCAGTCGTGCATGGATGTTAGAAGGGGTGATAAGCGGGCTACCCTCTGACGACCCTAGGTTGCCACGATTACACGTAGCCGTGGAATTGCACCGCAAGGCGGGTTTAGATGCAGTGCTAGGTGACATGCATTACATGGGGAGTCATTGGCTGGGTAGTTTTGCTACCTACCTACAAACAAAACGAGGAACTTCACATTAATAGGTCAATAACAGTAGGCGGTTGCGGTGTGATCAAAGTCATTGCGACATGGGTTTGTAGCATTTTGTTTTCAATTTGTTGTTCGGCGCAACAGCTGAATATAGATGGGTCCACGGGGGTAAAGCCACTAGTTGAGTCATTGGCTCAGCACTATCAAACCGCGCACCCAACAGCCCAATTCAACATCGGAAAAGGGATGAAACCTGCAAAACGCATTGCGGCATTGCTCACTGGCGATATTGACATTGCTATGGCGAGCCATGGCATTGACATTCAATCGCTGTCCGAGCAGGGACTGGCGGTTCACCTGATCGCTCGCGTTGCCGTGGTATTTGGGATAAATCACACAGTTGCAATTGACGTAATCTCGAGTGAGCAAGTGTGTCGAATCTACTCAGGTGAATTGACAAATTGGCATGAACTTGGAGCCGATTCAAAGGTGATAAAACCCTTTCTTCGCCCTTATGATGAGGTCGATACGGAAGTCGTCATGAATAACATAAAGTGTTTTGGGCAGATTGAAATCGCATCGACAATCCCAAAAATGAGAAAGTCGGGCCAAATGGCGAGGGCACTGGCGCAAAACGAAGGCGCAATTGGCATGACAACCATGGTTAGAGTGGCGCAAAGCAATGGCAATTTTGTCCCACTGTCTCTAGATGGCCTGTCGCCTATAGGCGACGACTTGGTAAACGGACGTTATCCTTTAACACGAGATTTGTTTTTGATTACAAAAGTTGATGCATCGCAGTCGGTCCGTGATTTTATCACCTTTATCAAAAGCCAAACAGGGCGCGCCATCGTGATACGAAATAATGCCGCACCAGCGAACCAATAGCATTCCTGAGTAACTGAGCCGTCCCAGTTCGTTGAGTTGCGGGGCTTTTCTTACCACAGTTTGGGTGTACCTCATTCATTAGAGCGCGCAAACACTATTTAAACAACTCGTTGAAAATCCCATCAGGGTTGTTTAAAAAGGATCGAGTGAGGCGGTAGTGGTCTGTGTCTCGATAATCATCTTGCCCAACAAATTCAGATAGAGTGAAACACATTCGCTAACACTTAAAGCCTTGAGTGAAACGTCGTTCATTGCGTATGGTTCAAGTCAACAAATCACAATAACCAAATCAAAGGAGTGGTGTAGATGGAAATATTAGTTGAAGGGCCGCTTCAAGCCTTATTTCACGTATTACGATGGTTGGTCATCCAGGTGTTTTGCGAAACCCTATGCTATGTTGTAGGACGATTCAGTCTTTACGTCATAACGATGGGACGATACCCACTACATACCCAAGCCAAACGTCATCTTGTGCCCATCGGTTTGTTGGGTTTTTTCGTCTTGAGTGCGATATGTTTAGTGCTAATCAACTTGGTCGTATAGTGGGCGATTGACAAATAAATGAAGAGGCAATGTTGCCTCTTTATAAACAATTCACCACTTCAAATACTAACCTCGCCGCCAGTTTGGCGGTGCGCTGATCAATGTCGTAGTCAGGATTCATTTCGGCAACATCCATGATGTGCCACGCGATATTGTTGTCGATACAAAACTGATGGAGCCAACGCAATACTCGTATTGTGTCGTTGACACTGATTCCCAGTGTCGACGGTGCGCTCACGCCGGGGGCGCGATCAGCTGAAAAACAGTCAAGACAAACCGTGACATATATTGCATCTAAGTGGATTAGTTTTGAACAGAGCATGGCTCTTGCCGTGTCGAAACAAAACTCAGTATCGAGCAAATAATGCGTTTTACTCTCTTCAGCCATCGAAAAAAGAGCTGGCGTATTGGCTGCTTTACTGGCGCCGATACAAAAATAATGAAAGGCTTGGTTATCGGCTACCGCTTGTTGATACGCTTGATAAAATGGCGTGCCAGAACTGGCGCCATTGAGCGGTTTTCTCAAATCGAAATGCGCATCAAAATTGATGATGCCAATGTTGCCACTTTTGATGTGTGGCTGCTGATAAAGCGCGTTAAAACTGGCTAGCCCAATATCGTGGCCGCCACCTAAACCCACGACAAAATGTCCTTGTTTAATAAGGCTATGTGCTCGTTCAGTATAATCGTGCTGGGCGGCTTCCACTGATATGGGTGGGTCTATATCACCCGCATCATATATTCCTATGTCACTGTGAACGGGGAGTGGCGATAAAGCAGCCCGAATCGCATTTGGACCGAATCGCGCTCCATCTCTTCCTTTGTTGGCAATCACACCGAGGTCACTTGGATAACCAACGATTGCGACACCGGGCGGAAGGTGGATCGCTTGCGTCGTAATATGTTGTACTTTTTGGTGCCAACGCAAACCCGCATCGCCATCTTCGTTGTCGATTCGACCATGCCAATTAAAGTGATGCTCAGACACATTTACCTCCTATTAGCGTAATATCTGGCCTAAAGCCATTAATTTCATAGACCAGACATGCGGGTTCATCAATATCCCATAATACTAAATCGGCATCAGCTCCCACTTTAATCTGCCCTTTGTTTATAAGGCCAAGTGCCTTGGCTGCATAACGACTAATACCCAATAGGGCCTCGTCAGTGGTGAGACCAAATAAAACACACGCCATATTCGCTGCAGTGAGCAAAGAGGCGAGAGGGGATGTTCCTGGATTGTAGTCAGTCGCTACCGCCATTGGTACTTTATGTTGGCGCAATGCGTCGATGGGTGGCCGTTGTGTTTCATTCAAGTAGTAATACGCACCGGGAAGCAGTGTCGCGACACAACCAGCTTGCTTTATTTGTGGTACATCATTTGGGTTTAAATATTCGATATGGTCGACAGACAGTGCACCGTATTTCGCCGCCATAACCGCGCCGCCCATATCACTGAGTTGTTCTACATGAGCTTTGATTGCTAACCCATGTCGCTGAGCGGATTGAAAAACTCGCTCACATTGTTTTGGCGTGAACGCAATACTTTCACAGAAAACGTCAATGCTGTTTGCCAAGTTATCGCTGGCAATTGTGGGAAGCATGATGTCACATACTTGAGATATGTACTCGTCGGCGGTAATAGCGCTATCCGGTGGTAGGGTATGAGCGCCCAAAAACGTGGGTGATATATTAACAGCCCATTTTTCAGCGAGGGCTTTGGCGACTTTCAGCATTTTGATTTCTGTGTCTAGGTCGGCGCCGTATCCCGATTTTATTTCTATCGTGGTCACGCCTTCGCTAAGCAGGCGCTTCAGTCGTCGTTCGGCTTGTTCAATCAGTGATGTGAGCGACGCGGCGCGAGTGAATTTGACCGACTTTTTTATTCCACCGCCTTGTTCGGCGATAGACTGATAACTTTCACCATTGAGCCGTTTACGAAACTCATCTGCGCGATGCCCGCCAAATACGAGGTGAGTGTGGGCATCGATAAAACCAGGTAATAACCATCGGCCATTACCTGCTACCACTGTCTCAAACGCTTCACTTGTTAAGTTAGTGTTAATCGCTTCAATTTTCCCATGCCTAATTGCGACGTCTTGGTTTCTGACGATGCCAATGTCGCTAAATGAACCGTCCATAGTGGCGAGGTTGACATTTTTGAACAGTATTGCGCTGTCGTTGCTGGTAGCCATTTAGTTTATCCGTCAAGGTTTCTTAACACTAAATTTACCTGTCTATACTTGTATATACAAGTTTGGTTGTTTACAGTGTAATGAAGACGTAAAAACAACTGTACACCATGGAACCAAGATACAAGGCAATCAAATCCGCATTGATGGCGGCTATCACCAAGGGCCAAATAAAATCTGGCCAGATGGTCGAATCCGAAAATGCATTGGCCAATCGGTTTAATGTTAGCCGAATGACAGCAAGACGCGCCCTTACTGAGCTTGTGGACGAGGGGATTTTGGGACGATCGCAAGGGTTAGGCACATTTGTATCGGATCATCGTCCAATGAGTTCCATCCTCACTATTCGCGGTATCGACGAGGAGATATTAGCTCGTGGACACTCCCATAGCGCCAGCGTTTTGAACATTGAAGAGCGCCAAGCCTCAGCAGAAATAGCCAGTTGGTTGGGCGTTGAAACGGGGAGGGCTGTATATTATTCCGAAGTCGTACACTATGAGAATGACATTGCGGTTCAACTCGAACAGCGTTACGTCAACCCGCTTTGGGCACCAGAATACCTATCTCAAGACTTTACACACATTACACCAAACCATTACCTCAGCAGCGTCGCGCCATTAACCCAAGCCGATCACTCGATAGATGCCATTGGTGCAACCGCGGATATTGCAAAGCAGCTAGATGTTGAGATGGATAGCCCGTGTTTACGCATGCACCGGCGAACATACAGTGAGCAAGGCATTGTCAGCTTTGCGGTGCTATTCCATCCGGGATCGAGATATCGATTAGGTGGTCACTTAGATTTTAAACAAGATTGAGTAAACAACGATGAATAGAACTGATAACACACGCGTTATTCGCGCCCCCAGAGGCACTACACTCAATGCGAAGAGTTGGTTGACCGAAGCGCCTCTTCGGATGTTGATGAACAACCTTGATCCCGAAGTCGCCGAGCACCCCACATCATTGGTTGTATACGGCGGTATAGGGCGTGCTGCAAGAGATTGGCAGTGTTTTGATAAGATTGTTGAGGTACTTAAACGGCTCAATGATGATGAGACGTTATTAATCCAATCTGGCAAGCCCGTTGGTGTTTTCCCAACGCATAAAAATGCCCCCCGTGTACTGATTGCAAACAGTAATCTGGTTCCGCACTGGGCTAATTGGGAGCACTTCAATGAACTCGATAAAGCGGGTTTGATGATGTATGGCCAAATGACAGCAGGCTCTTGGATTTACATTGGATCACAAGGGATTGTGCAGGGCACATACGAAACCTTCGGCAGTGTCGCGAAAACGCATTTTAATGGTGATGCCGCAGGACGCTGGATTTTGACTGGCGGTTTAGGCGGCATGGGAGGTGCGCAACCGCTAGCGGCTACGATGGCTGGATTTTCGATGTTGGCGGTGGAAGTTGATGAGTCACGTATTAATTTTCGTTTAAACACAGGGTATCTCGACAAAAAAACGGATTCCTTGGACGACGCATTGGCAATGATTGAAGAGGCAAAACGCATTGGTAAGCCAGTTTCTGTAGGCCTTCATGGCAACGCCGCCACTGTGTATACCGAATTACTTGCCAAAGGCGTTATTCCGGATGTCGTTACTGACCAAACCAGCGCTCATGATCCACTAAATGGTTATCTGCCTGAAGGTTGGACGTTAACGCAAGCAAAAACACAACGAGAGGAAAACGAACAGGCTGTTGTTCAAGCAGCAAAACAGTCTATGGCTGTGCAAGTCAAAGCCATGTTGGGATTTCAACAAGCTGGCGCTGCGACACTTGATTATGGCAACAACATTCGTCAGATGGCAATGGAAATGGGCGTAGACAACGCCTTTGACTTCCCTGGTTTTGTACCTGCGTATATTCGGCCGCTGTTTTGTCAGGGGATTGGTCCGTTCAGATGGGCGGCGCTATCAGGCGACCCAGAGGATATTTATAAGACTGACGCAAAAGTGAAGGCGTTGATACCCGATGATGCGCATTTGCATAATTGGTTAGATATGGCCCGTGAACGTATTCAATTTCAGGGACTTCCTGCTCGTATTTGCTGGGTAGGCCTCGGGCTAAGACAAAAACTCGGCCTCGCATTTAACGAAATGGTTCGCAGCGGAGAATTGTCTGCGCCAGTAGTGATTGGACGGGATCATTTAGACTCAGGTTCGGTGGCCTCTCCTAATCGCGAGACAGAGAGTATGGCTGATGGCTCAGATGCCGTATCTGACTGGCCACTATTGAACGCTTTGCTCAATACGGCAGGCGGTGCAACGTGGGTAAGCTTGCATCATGGCGGAGGTGTCGGTATGGGGTTTAGTCAGCACTCAGGTGTGGTGATAGTGTGTGATGGGACTGATGAAGCGGCAGAGCGTATCGCCCGGGTTCTGCATAATGATCCCGCAACCGGCGTTATGCGCCATGCAGACGCAGGCTACGACATTGCAGTCGACGCTGCTAACGCTCACCACCTCGATTTACCGATGCTAAACGGGAAGTAGATGATGAAATCCTTTGAACTAGTACCGGGTACACTCTCGTTGGATGATTGCCGAGAGTGCTATCGCCATGGTTTGCAGCTAACGCTTTCTAACGATGCCATTCCAGCGATTAACGAGGCTCACCAGACCGTCATGAGAGTGTTGGAGGAAGGGCGCACGGTGTACGGCATCAATACGGGGTTTGGCCTGTTAGCTAATACAAAAATCGCCCAAGACGAACTCGAATTACTCCAGCGCAGCATAGTGTTGTCCCATGCTGCCGGCATTGGTGAGTTTATGTCACCGCAGGTGGTTAGATTACTCATGCTGCTAAAAATCAATTCGCTAAGTCGGGGGTTTTCAGGCATTCGTTTGTCAGTCATTGAAGCTCTCATCACGCTATTGAATGCGCAAGTGTTGCCGGCGATACCAGAAAAAGGGTCGGTCGGTGCATCTGGCGATTTGGCACCATTGGCACATATGAGCGCCGTTTTACTGGGCGAAGGACAGGTGCTGTATCAAGGCAATGTCATTGACGCCAAACTGGGGTTAGACCTCGCTGGCCTCAAGCCCATTACGCTCGCACCAAAAGAAGGACTTGCGCTGCTTAATGGTACGCAAGCGTCTACTGCGTTCGCATTGCAGGGGTTATTTCTCGCCGAATCTGCACTGAAAAGCGCAACAGCCATCGGTGCGTTATCGGTTGAAGCGGCATTGGGGTCTCGCGTGCCTTTTGATGAGCGGATTCATTTAGCTCGAGGACATCAAAGCCAAATCGATATTGCCAAAGCGTATCGTACGCTGTTAGCGGAATCAGAGCTGGGAAACTCTCACGCACAGTGTGAAAAGGTACAAGATCCATATTCACTTCGCTGCCAACCCCAGGTCATGGGCGCGAGCTTGCAACAAATGCGCTATGCGGCGGAGATTTTAATCGTGGAAGCCAACGGGGTATCTGACAATCCTTTGGTATTTAGCAAAGAAGACGATATTTTGTCAGGGGGAAATTTTCACGCAGAAACTGTCGCTATGGCAGCAGATATGCTAGCCATCGCACTATCCGAAATTGGCTCGCTATCAGAGCGTCGCATGGCGTTATTGATTGATAGCCACCTAAGTGGTTTGCCGCCCTTTTTAGTCGATAATGGTGGCGTTAATTCAGGGTTTATGATTGCGCAAGTTACCAGTGCGGCACTTGCGAGTGAAAACAAGACGTTAGCACACCCAGCCTCGATTGATTCGTTACCAACCTCCGCAAACCAGGAAGATCACGTATCGATGGCAACGTTTGCAGGACGGCGATTAAAAGACATTTTTGATAACGTGACTGGTATTCTGTCAATCGAATGGTTGGCGTCGGGTCAAGGTATTGATTTTAGATCGCCATTAAAAACAAGTGCTCCATTGCAAAAGGTTCACAGTTTACTGCGTAGTCGAGTGCCCTTTTACGATAAAGACCGTTATTTTGCGCCCGATATCGCTCATGCGAAGGCGTTGCTTGATGACTTTACATTGAGTGACAGTATCGACATTGAAGTGTTGTAAGTTCGGTCAATGGGGCTAACGCGATACTAATCCCGCTCTGTCAGCTCTGTTTTGATAGTAGCGGGCTTCTTTTTGGCGTTCAGCTTTTATCAGTAGATCACTCGCTTGAGCGTTGACCAGACCATCATGGGGCAGTGCGTCAGCCAGAATCAAGGTTGTCTTTAGAATCATAGCTTCGTTATTTTCTTTTATATAGCGTTGACGTGCGTGTCTCATCATTTCAAGCCAGCTTAATTTTTTATCAAATAAGCGCCTTCCCAAAGACGCTTCCCAATTCGTTGGTACTGGCAGCGCAACTGGCACCGGTGAGGGCACAAATGGATAGTCGGCTTTTAGTGCTTGTACTTGGGCAAAACCATAATATTCTTCCGACGGAATCACGGGGCGGTGACGCCATGCTATATTCGCAGACACCTCATTCTCTACGGGCGCTAGATTGAACCTTACTATCGTGTCATAAATACTGTTAGAAATGATGAAGTAGCCAGCAAGATTAGGGTGTAGATGCTCCAGCATCACGTTGTTACCAATAATGTTATCAGGACTTCTCGAGGCGAGGGCATATTCGGCGTCATTCAGGAAAACACCTTGATTCAATGCTATTTGTCGAATGATATCGTTGATAGCAGAAGGTGCACGAAAGCGCAGTAGGTCGTGATCTTTCGCCAAACCAAAATGACGTTTTGCACGCTTACTCTGTCCAGCAGCCAATAATCGAGTTGCGAGCTCATAATGAAAGTTGGCATTGTCAATATCGACCGACTTGTCTGCAAAATTCATCAAACTGGGAGGCGTGTGTGTGTCGAGTTCATTTGCTAACTTATTGTCGATAGACGGCGATGCGAAAGGACGTTGATGACGCTCGTTGCTGGCAATGGTTGAAACAATAACAGGGATGTTAGCGGCTTGATATTTTTGAATGATCGAGGATAAATTGCGTTCGAATTGAACCAGTCCTGCGTGATACACGCCACTATTAAAAGATATTGAACGATTACTGGCAACCTGTGACATAAAGGTCCGTCTTGTGTCATCGTCCGTTGGAATAGATGTTTTGGGTGCGGTGGGGAGCAAGTGCCGAATAAAATCAACGGTAGCATAATCATTCATCGCCATGTAAGTGCTGGTCAAAATCGGCCCGCCTACGCCGAACGTTGAGCCAACACCAAAAATACCCAGATACTCATTATGGCCCGCGTATATCACAACCAAGTCAGGGGACTGGGCAATAATATCGTCTGTGATGTCCAGTAAAACATAACTATTCACCGCAGACATTGCGGTATTGACGACTTCGACATGCTGATTAGGCATGGATTGCTTTAAGCGCTGATCAAGCATGCCAGCGATAGATGCGCCTAAGCCATAAGGGAAGCCCGCTGCCGTCGAGCCTCCTTGCACCACAACTCGAAAGCCATGTTTCGGCTTTTGTTTGAGTAAAAAATTCGCTTCCATCGTTACGCGGGGCGTTTGCGCCTCAGAAAAATAACGGGTTAGTATGTCTGGACGGGGTAACAAATAGTCCTGTTGAGCCGGGTTTGAAATAAAAAGCGGTATTGATTTACCGTAGCCAAGAGCAGTCAAACCGATTTCTAATAAAAGTAGAAAAAAGACGGGGATAGTTACCGCGATTAGCGTAAATACGGCTGTTTTGGTAATCGATTTCATGATGACTTTATCAGTTTAATGTAACCAGGGGCTTTGGCGTTGTTGGGGTTAAGCGCAAGCACTTGATTAAGGCTACTAAGTGCTTGTGTTTTCTTTCCGCGCTTAAATTCGATCTCGGCGCGGGTCAACCAGTAGTTCTCATTGTTTGGGGACAACACAATTGCCTGATTGGCATAGTATTGCGCCGCCGCTAAGTCACCCGCATTGGTGAAAAGATTGGCGGCTAGATGCGCAGATTTGTGTTCCCACGGTAGCGCATCAAACAGCATTGCCGCTGTCCGTGCCGCACTGGCAAGATCGCCTTGCTTGGCATAGTAGTCTAGTAGGGTAGGTTGTTGCGCGAGCCAAGGTTGACCTTGGTCCCGTTGTCGCGCCATTCGACTGATGATAGATGAGCCTGTAATAGGTGGTACAGCCACAGGGTGTTGGGTGAAAGGGTAGTCACTTGTTAAACGCCGTATCTTATGTATGGCAAGCACTTCATCAACGTCGGATAAGGTTGCTTTGGACCAGTCATAACGGTTAAAGCCGGTGGGTACTGGTTTGTCTATAATAGCGTTAGTCGCTAGCGCGTGAAGAAAGCTCTGTGCGATAAGGTTGTAACCTTTGCCATTGGGATGAAGGTGTTCGACTAACAAATTATTGCCAATAATGCCGTGTTGGCTTTGTTGCCGAAATAACGCTTGGCTATCTGCAATAAAAACCCCATTTTGTAGTGCAAAGGCGTTGATCACGTCGTTAATGGATTCGTGGGCTCGAAATCGCAGTACGTCCCTATCTTTGGCCAATGAATACAAGGATTGAGCTAGCTCAACATCGCCGGCGGCCTCGGCGCATTGAGCGTCGAAGTAGAGCGCTGCAGCATTGGCATTATCTTTATCAGGACGCAATGGCAAACAAGACGTCTTTGGTTGTCCTGGTAGGGACTTAAAGGGCGCTTGGTCTCGTTCGTTGGAGACCACCGTACTTATAATGACGGGAATGTGTGCGTCGGCCATCGTCGAGAGCACAGCGGACATATTTGACCGAAACTGGCCAATACCGGCGTCAAAAACAGCAGAATACTCGGCTATCTCCTGTGTTTGGGCGATCATTGCCATTAATGAGCGTCCATGGCCTTCGCTTGTGGGTATGTCTTGTGTCCACAGAGATTGTAGCAGTTGAAATAGTCTGACATCTTTTAACGCAAGAAAAGCGAGATTGGTAATGTGATTGCCGCCACCAGACAGCACTGAACCTACTCCCATAATCCCTAGATATTCATTGTGACCCGCGTAGATAAGCACTGCATCAGGTTGGATGTTTGCAACGTCAATAGCGATATCCCTAAGCGTGTAAGAATTCACGCCAGACATCGCGACATTGATAACCTCAATATGCCGTTCGGGATACATGCGTAATAATTGTTGTTTGAGTATTGTCGACGGTGAGCCGAATCGGCCATAGGGAAAACCTGCCGCAGACGATCCTCCCATGAGTACAATACGAAGGCTGTTTTCAGGCTTATGCTTCAGAAAGTAATCCGTATCCGGGCTGATTTTGGGGCTCGATGCACCAACATGGAAGTACCGCTTGACCATATTCTCACTTGGCGTGAGATAATCAGGTTGATTTTTCGCTACTTCAAACACCGGATACGTTGCGCCATAACCAGACAATCGCAGTCCCAATTCGACAAGGGAAATCAATACCACGGGAAGCAGTATGGCGATAGCATAGAACGCGCTCTTTTGGGTGATATTGCGAAATTTCATTACATACAAATCGTTAACAATTGAGACTGAGTTACCATACTGGCTAACGAAATGTCAGGCAATAGTTCACCTTTATTAAGTCCATGAATTGTCGCGAAATACCCTATACATACGTATGCACTGTGACGAACAATAGTGGACATCCGAAATCTCCGTAGTATCGTAGAAATCACGTTTAAATTAACAAAGTAGTAACAAGGTTATGCGACGGATATTGGGGATATCAGCGTTTTATCACGATAGTGCAGCCGCTATCGTCATTGATGGTGAGATAGTCTCTGCAGCTCAGGAAGAGCGATTTACCCGGATCAAACACGACCCTAGTTTTCCAGCCAAGGCGGTCGACTATTGCTTATCTCAGGCAGGGCTGACATTGCCTGATATTGATGCTGTTGTCTTTTACGACAAGCCTTTGCTTAAATTTGAAAGACTGCTCGAAACCTTTATGTCTCATGCTCCTCGGGGCTTTGGCGGTTTCTTGAAAGCGATGCCCATTTGGCTAAAGGAGAAGCTGTATCTGAAGCAATTGTTGCGTCGTGAACTGCTTGCGCTTTGTCCATCAGGTACCACAAAATCTCAATTACCGGCACTTCGCTTCACGGAACATCATCAGAGTCACGCTGCCTCTGCCTATTTTCCTTCGCCGTTTGATGACGCGGCCGTTGTGTGCATGGATGGTGTAGGGGAGTGGGCAACGACGTCAATTTGGCATGGTCACGGCACAGCATTACGCTGCTTAGAAGAGCTACATTTCCCTCATAGTTTGGGGTTACTTTACTCCGCATTTACCTATTATTGCGGTTTTAAAGTCAACAGTGGTGAATACAAATTGATGGGGCTCGCGCCCTATGGCAGTCCTACCTTTGTCGATACTATTTATCGGCACCTCATTGATGTGAAACCCGATGGCAGTTTCGCCTTGAACCTCGACTATTTCGATTTTCCCACCGGGCACGCAATGACCAACGATAAATTCCATCGTTTGTTCGGATCCGACCCGTATGTGTTTGATGGTACACCAGACCAACGTTGTATGGATTTGGCGCGATCAATCCAGGTCGTGACCGAAGACATAGTCATTAAGATTGCTAAGCATGCAAAATCTTTAACCGGAGCGTCCCATTTATGCCTCGCAGGAGGTGTGGCGCTGAACTGTGTTGCCAATGGAAGACTGGCTGAAGAACAAATATTTGAAGACGTATGGATTCAACCTGCTGCAGGTGACGCAGGTGGTGCACTCGGCGCGGCATTGATGGCCTGGTATGCAACGAACCCCGACGCCGTTAAGCCAAAACTGGATTCGATGCGTGGGGCTTATTTGGGGCCGGCTTTTCGACGAGAGGAAATTGCTGCCGCTGCCGAGTCGTGGCAGTGTCCCTTTTCTGAATATGAGCAAAACGAGCTGCTGTCTACCGTCGCGCGTTGGTTGGATGAAGACTGTGTGGTTGGATGGTTTCAAGGGCGAATGGAATTTGGTCCAAGAGCCTTGGGCAATCGCAGTATTCTTGGTGACGCGCGATCTCCGACGATGCAATCTGTGATGAACTTAAAAATAAAGCAGCGAGAGTCGTTTCGACCATTTGCGCCCATAGTGACTGAAAAAAGTGCGTGCAACTATTTTAGTTTGTCGCAAGCAAGCCCTTATATGTTGTTTGTTGCACAAGTACGAGAGTCTTTGGTGACGCCGATCATTGCCAGTGTAGGGGGACTAGAGCAGGTACATGAAATTCGCTCATCGTTGCCTGCGATAACTCACGTCGATAATACTGCGCGGGTGCAAACGCTGTCATTGGATACCAACCCCAAACTACATAACTTACTTGAAGTGTTTGAAGCACGTACCGGTGTCCCCCTGTTGATCAATACCTCTTTTAATGTAAGAGGGGAGCCTCCTGTGTGTACGCCGGATGATGCCATTCGTTGTTTCTTGGCGACAGATATGGATGTGCTAGTGATAGAAAATTGTGTGTTCGTTAAATCACAACAGCCCAAAAGTGCCATTGAGAACGCACGTAGTGTTACATTCGAGAAGGATTAGGTATGTCATCTTCTTTTCTCTTACCGATAGCATCGCGCGAAGATCGCAACAACTTAAAGTCATTTGCAAGGGGGATGAGCCTGCTGGTGACTATCGTATTTGGTGTCTTGCTACCTTGGTTTTTTGACCATCCTACCCCTTATTGGCCTTTTGGCGTTGCTGTGGTATTGATGATTTTACATGTGAGTTGGGTGAGTGCGCTTTATCCATTTTATGTGGGTTGGATGTATGTAGCGAGTGTTCTTGCGTTCATAAATACAAGGCTCATTATGTTTGTCGCCTATTTTGGTTTGATCGCGCCAATAGGCATAGTGATGCGTTTATTGGGTAAGCTGCAATACACAAAGCGACCGTTTCCCACCAATAATTCCTACTGGATTAAAAGAGAAGATTCACCCACGAGTGAGCGATTAAAGGAACCTTTCTAATGGTAGAGTTTTTAACAGATCTTTGGGCTTTTTTAAGAGTACGAAAAAAAATTTGGCTCTTGCCAATTGTCGTTGTGCTGGCATTATTAGGCGCTCTGGTCGTGGCTACTCAACAATCGTCTTTAGCCACGTTTATTTATACGTTGTTTTAAAAAGAGTGTGGCATTGAGCAGTACCCCTTTGTCTTTAGTGAGTATAGGGCTCATTAACCCTAAATCCGCCGAAAATGTCGGCTCTATTCTTCGCGCAGCCGGTTGTTACGGTGTAAGCAGTGTCTTTTATACGGGGCAGCGATACGCTTACGCGAGGGATTTTAGAGCTGACACGAAACAAATGCATAAACAAATTCCCACGGTTGGCGTTGACGACATTCTTGTTGCTAAACCAAAAGGCGCCAAATTGGTGGTAATAGAGTTGGTAGAGGGCGCGGAGCCATTGCCACATTTCACGCATCCAGACAACGCTTATTATGTGTTTGGACCCGAAGATGGCAACGTGTCAAAGGACTTAGTCAAACAAGCGGATCACGTCGTTTATATTCCAACTAACATGTGCATGAATTTGGCTGCTACGGCTAATGTTGTGCTTTATGATCGCATGGCAAAATCATCCTTTGATTACGGCGACCATATCGTCAGAGCCAGTCGCGACAATAACAATCGGGCTAAATTTCGCATCAACCAACGATGACTTTTGTGTCGGCGCGATTAAATGGTAATGCGTCATCGCCATTCTCGATATGACGTTATATCAAGAATGTGCCGCGCAGGAACGCTTCTCACACGAACACGCCGTAGAGCCAACGTCAATCCCCGTAGATAAACGATCACTGTATACCCTTGTTATAGCTATATGGACTCGTTGACTGACTCATACATTCACGTGGATTGGCTTAATCCCGAGCTGAATACGTATGCAACTTCTTTAACAATCTGTTAACGGTTATGCTTGGCAAAATCGTTTAAAACAGGAAGTAAATTTATGGCGTCTCTAGCCAAATTTGCCTATCGTCCATTATGTGTTGCGATAGGAATTGCTTGTATGACAGTGTCTTGTTCCAAAATCAGTGAATCATCAAACCCTCAAAGCCGTGTTGAGCATAAAGCTGAACAACAAGTGCGTCAGGGAAAGCCTGTTGTATATCAAGTTTTCGCACGTTTGTTTGGCAATACAAATGACACTAACAAACCGTGGGGAACGATCGAAGAAAATGGTGTAGGTAAATTCAGTGATTTTACGGATAAAGCACTGCAAGAAATCAAATCAATGGGGGTATCCCATGTTTGGTACACCGGTGTGCCCCATCACGCGGTGGTAAATGATTATCAACAATTTGGCATAAGCTTAGACGACCCTGACGTCGTAAAAGGGCGAGCAGGCTCTCCTTATGCCGTCAAAGACTATTACAATGTCAACCCTGATTTAGCCGATGATCCAAACACCCGTTTGGAGGAATTTGAAGCGCTGATCAAGCGTACACATGACAACGGTATGAAAGTCATTATCGATATTGTCCCCAATCACGTCGCTCGCCATTACCAATCCCTATCTTTGCCTGAGGGACAAGAAAATTTTGGTGCCAGCGACAATACGTCTGTTGAGTATGCGCGAGACAACAACTTTTACTACGTCGTAGGCAAAGACTTTGAAGTGCCCGATGGTATCGATGGATACGTGCCTTTAGGTGGTGAAAAACACGACATGGCTGACGCGCAGTTTACAGAATCCCCGGCAAAGTGGACGGGCAACGGTGCGAGAGACGCTAAACCCAACGGTCACGATTGGTATGAAACGGTAAAAGTGAATTACGGCGTTAAGCCTGATGGGTCGTATGACTTCCCACAACTTCCTGAAGGCTATGATCAAATGGACTCAGCCGCGCACCACGCGTTTTGGCAGGACAAAGACTTGCCCGATTCTTGGTACAAGTTCAATGCCATCGTACATTATTGGCTCGATAAAGGTGTTGATGGTTTTCGCTATGATATGGCGGAAATGGTACCGGTAGAATTCTGGTCATATTTGAACTCTTCAATCAAAGCTAAAAACCCAGAAGCGTTTCTTTTAGCGGAAGTATATCAACCGCACTTATATCGAGATTATATTCGTTTAGGGAAAATGGATTACCTCTATGACAAGGTTGAGTTTTACGATTCACTCAAACTTGTTATGCAGGACAAAGGTGATACGCAAGCATTGGAAACGATTCAAGAGGGGATGGCGGATATTGAAAGCCATATGCTCCACTTTCTTGAAAATCACGATGAACAACGTATCGCTAGCCCAGACTTTGCCGGCGACGCAGACAAAGGACGCCCAGCTCTCGTTGTGTCTGCATTGATTAGTCGTTCGCCAACTATGTTGTATTTTGGTCAAGATGTGGGTGAAGATGGCAGCGAAGAGACAGGGTTTGGCGACCCGACCCGTACTACTATTTTTGATTATGCCGGCGTTCCTGCGCACCAAAGGTGGATGAATAACGGAGCGTTTGATGGTGGGCAATCGACAGCAGAGGAAAAAGCGCTTCACGAATACTACACCGCGGTGATGAACGTTTCTGCCTCGCATCCTGCCATGTTAGGCGATTACGCGAGTTTACACAGTGTCAATGCTGCACTGAATAATGGTTATGGTCAAAAACAATTCGCCTTTGCGCGCTGGAAAGGTGACGACAAACTCATTGTCGTTTCCAATTTTGCTGATGCACCAGCTAGCTTTTCGTTGAGCATTCCTGAGTCATTAGCGACAAAATGGGCAATGAGTGACGCAAAATACGATCTAATAGACCTGCTCACAGGTAACGACGTCACGCTTGCACCGGGACAAAATGGTTACGCGGTCTCACTGACACTTGACCCCTTAGCATCAGTCATCCTTGAGGTGAAGTAACGGACTATGAACATGCATCAAATGTTAAAACAATGGTGGCAATACAGCCTTTTTGCGTTTGGGTTATTGCTCTTTTCAGCACACAGTTATAGTGCCCAGTCGGTCGAATCGTACCAGCATGATGGTAAAACGCTGTCATTAGCGTTACCTGATATGCAGGTTAACGTGTCGTCACCTTCAAAAGGTACGTTTTACGTTGAGTACGCTAAAGCCGGAGCCAAGCAACTTCCCGGACAAGCGTTGAGTGAAAATGCCATGCCACTGGAAACGGTGCTCTCGACCAATCCTGGACACCTAACACTGAGTCAAGGTGACGTGAGTGTTAAAGTGCAACTTGCACCATTTAAGTTGTCTTTTTTACAACAAGGGCAGCAAAAAATCGAAGAAGAAACGGGATTGTTTTTACATGATACCGTTCGCGGATTCCGCTTTATGCTAGCGCCAGACGAGCAACTCTATGGCGGCGGTCAGCGCGTTCTTGGTATGGATCGCCGTGGACACAGAATGCCCTTGTACAATCGAGCACATTACGGTTATACCACTGAGTCTAATCAGATGTACTACGGTTTACCGGCGGTCATGTCTTCACGAAACTATGCGCTAGTTTTTGATAACAGTGCGAGTGGTCACCTAGATATCGGTCATACAGAACCGGATGTCCTGCAATTTGAAGCGGTTGGTGGTCGTACCGCTTATTTTGTGGTGATGGCACAAAGCCAGCGTCAGCTCGTCGAAGACTTCGTAACGGCAACCGGCAAACAACCTTTGCCCCCGCGCTGGGCACTAGGTAACTTCGCTTCCCGATTCGGTTATCGCAACCAGCAAGAAACCCTTGCTATTGTTGATGCGTTTAAAACCGCTGACATACCATTAGATGCTGTCGTTTTGGATTTGTACTGGTTTGGCAAAGATGTCAAAGGCCATATGGGGTCTCTGACATGGGATAAGGCGGCGTTTGAAGACCCAGAGTTAATGCTGCAGAAGCTCAAACGTCAAAATATTAAAACGGTGTTAATCACTGAACCTTTTATCCTGTCAACGTCGTCACAATATGACAGTGCCGTAAAACAAGGCGCCTTGGCGAAAAATCATGCAGGTGAACCGCGAATGTTTGATTTTTACTTTGGTCATACTGGCATTGTCGATATTTTTGACGTCGATGCGAGAGACTGGTTTTGGCAATACTATCAAACCCTATTAAATCAGGGGGTTGATGGCTGGTGGGGCGACCTTGGAGAACCAGAAGTCCATCCTGGTGACACGATACATCAGTGGGAAGATATTCAAGTCACGGGTGACGAAATCCACAATATTTACGGCCATCAATGGGCGAAGATGGTTTACGACAACACGTTAAACGCGGCGCCAACGAAGCGGCCTTTTGTGTTGATGCGCTCTGGTTTTATCGGTTCGCAGCGATATGGCATTATCCCGTGGACCGGTGATGTCAGCCGAAGCTGGGGCGGCTTAAAGCCTCAAGTTGAGCTTGCATTGCAAATGAGTGTCTTTGGCCTTGCTTATACGCATTCCGACTTGGGCGGTTTTGCAGGAGGAGAGGAGTTTGATCCGGATTTGTATCTGCGTTGGTTGAATATGGGGGTATTTAGCCCTGTATTTCGTCCCCATGCGCAAGAGGACATTGCTCCAGAGCCGGTGTTTCACTCGAAAAGCGTTGTTGATGCTGCACGTGAAATGATTGACTTACGTTATGCGATGCTACCGTATAACTATTCGCTTTCTTATGAAAATAGCTTAAAGGGCACACCCTTAATGCGGCCTGTTAGTTTTATAGATGACTCACCCAAATGGTTTAACAATAAGACAAGCTATTTGTGGGGGGACGCCTTTTACGTGACCCCTGTTACGATGGCAGATGTCACGTCGACACCGGTAGATTTGCCTAGTGGCGTGTGGTTTAACTTTTATGAGGGCGGGCGTGTCGAAGGCGATGTTACGGTTAACGTGCCAGTCACACCCAAAACTATCCCTGTTTTCGTCAAGGCTGGTTCGATTGTGCCCATGGCAAAGGACCTAGATAATACAGAGGACTATTCTGGTGAGACACTGGCAGTGCATGTGTGGTTGGATAAATCCGTTGTAGATAGTCAATTTGTCATGTACGAAGATGCGGGGAACGATCCCGATGCGATTAAAAACGAGCGCTTTGCCACGTTAACGTTTAATGCGTCTTTCGGACAAAAGACGATGTTATCGGTAAATCCCCAAGGACACTACGGGGGTATGCCTGAAAAACGTAATGTAGACTGGATTGTTTATGGATTGGACTCGCAGCCTGCAACAGTGGCAATAGATGGTAACGCTGCTATCCGCGTTGCCTCCACCCAAGATACGGTTTACTGGAACGCGAAAGACAAAACCTTGCGACTGTCTACGGCGGTAACCCACGGTCAAACTACGACCATTACCATTCAATAGTCCAACGATTTTAGAGGCTACGTTACGGTAGCCTCTTGCTTTGTTCGATAGCCCCATGCACTGCTAGTAGCAACGATTTTCTCAGCTTGTTCGGCGCGGTTTAATGACACCGCCAATTCACGGTTTTAAGCCGAATGCCCCATGCTTTTCCAACGATTATAGGTTATACCGGTCGGCGCAGATATCGGCGGCAGGATTCGCTCATCACCGCACGATACTAGCCAATGATTACGATTATGGTTTTGGGAGAAGGGCGTCGGTTCAGCCCTCACATTATTGTGCTCAGTGAGGGCTGAAAAAAGAGGGGAATTAAGCTTCCCAGTATGCTTGCTCTAAATTGTTTTCGCGCTCGGGTAATCCTCTCGACAACCTCGGGCTGTGCTGCATTAATACTTCGTAACTTACGCGATTTGAGTATTTACAAATTTGTGCAAATGACGAGTAGGCCAGCGCTGGATAATTTTGTTTTTCTGACGCTTGAACATTGGCTTTGTGATACACATTTGCCGTCATATCGTGCAATAAGGCTGCCAACGCACCGTCTCCGGCACCATTGGTATTGCTGATTTTGTCGGGCCCACCCATGTATGGAGAAATGTGCGAATAGACCTTTTTAGGCGTGTCGCACAGATGTTTACGCATAGGGCGCGAAAACTCGTATCGATTAAAGTCAGGTATCGACCCGGGTAGTAACGGGTGATGGGATTTACGCAAGTGAGCTTCATCGCAATATCCAGCGAGAAACAAGCCCTGTGACCCTGCTGTACACAAGACTAAATCTACCCACTCTAGTGCAGCATCTGATGCCAACAATGGGTCATCAAATCCGGTTAAAGCCAAGCCTTCTTCCTCGTTCATCGCCAGGATATCAACATGGGTGTCGATAAAGTTACGCCACCACGTAGGATCTTGCTCAATAAGGAACTTAGTTCCCGTCGTTAGCACAACCGGAATCTGTGCATCATTGGCGTATTGTACCGCCTTCATTGTGGCTTCAGGCATAGGTTCACCTTCTTCACAGCGCATTAAGTAAGCGCTGATAACCAATGCCGCAGAATTTTGGATCATTTCTTTGTCAACGTACTCAGGCTCAAAACGATTTCCCCAGCCTGGGCTAAAGGCGAATGTGCGCTCACCGTCTTCTGTAATCAATGTAAAGTTTCTGCCGATAGGACCTTTGACCGGCTGCAGATGCTCCAGGTCTACGCGACTTGATGTGTTACACAGATAACGATAGGCATCGCTGCCTACCTCTAATTGGGCGGTCATAATACCCAACATGACAGACCGATCATCGGCAAGCACGGAGTAGTTGTGTAATGTATTACCTATGGTGCCGCCTGCAAAACGGTGGTCGACCATATTGTTTTCGGCCAATACGCTAGTCAGCTTCGCCGCCGTTTCTTCATCAATGACTTGTGACATCGCTTTGCGCAAGTTGAAGCTCTCAAGAAATGCCATATCAACGTTGGCTTCTATATCGACAAGTGTTTGGTCAATGCCCACGATGTAGGGGTGAATTAACTTGACCTCTTCTGATAAGCGGTTGGTCAGCGGACTTTTCTTTTCAATAGGGAAGTAATGTTTGTATTTTCGTCTTCCGGGAAATCGCATGGTGTTGAACTCTTGATAGCCAGTACATTAATGATAAGCGGTTGAACTATTTTTGCGCAGATTTGAAGCGCGACCGCAAAATTGCGGCGATTTTAACAGAAGTGTCATTAAAGCGCAGAATTTTATCTTTGGGGGATCAGGCCTTGGATTGGGTCAAAACAAGACAATTAAACGGAGGGAGGCAAAAAAACGAAAAATATTCGCTAATTGTCACACATGCAGTAACATTTATATGATAAAACATAGCGAAGTTGTAAACGTTTTCAATAAGGTAGAAGTTATGCCAAAAGTGGGGATGGAGCCAGTACGGCGTCTTCAGTTAATCAATGCCACTATTCAAGTTGTCGCTGAAGTCGGTTTACATGCCACTACTATCAGTCTAATCAGTAAATGTGCAGGTTTATCTTCGGGCATCATTAGCCACTATTTTGGCAATAAACAAGGCTTGATTGAGGCGTCAGTCAGACATCTACTTAGCGAACTTAGAGTAGATTGCTTACAAGCCAGCCCTAAATCACGTTTGCATCACATTGTCTCGGTCAACTTTTCAACCGGATTACGAGCACAAAACACCTCAAAAACGTGGTTGAGTTTTTGGGCCCAATCGCTTCACGACCCCGCGTTAGCTCGCCTTCAAGAAGTAAACCGTCGTCGTTTGCTTTCCAATTTGCGATACAGTTTTAAGCAAGTACTGCCTCGCGACGAGGCGGTAGACGCGTCTGAATTGTTGGCAGCCTTAATCGATGGGTTTTGGTTGCGATGTACGCTCGGTGGTGCGATCGATGCCGAATTTGATCGTGCTATTACGCGTTGTCAGCAGTTTGTTGATGAAACTATCGGCTAACATAAAATTTTTGTGACACGGTTTAATTATCGTTTGAGACACACTACACTGTCGTTATTGATTGAGCGTTCAATAAAAATTGGGGCGCCTTAGTCAGATTCACTCGTACACTTGGATTTAAAGCATGCTCGAGCATAACGCAGTACTAAAGAACTTTGTGAATGGGTCATTTATTGACGCTACAACCACACCTTTTCCCGTCCTCAACCCCGCAACCAATGAAATAATTTACCATGTTGAACCTGCTGACGAAGATATCGTTGAGCAGGCAATAGCTTCAGCCAAAGAAGGACAGAAAGCGTGGGCAAATTATACGCCCATTGAGCGCAGTCGCATTTTATTAAAAGCCGCAGATTTGTTAAGACAAAGCAATGATTCACTGGCTGAAATTGAGGTGTTAGATACAGGTAAGCCTTGGCAAGAGGCAAGTGTCGTGGATGTTCAAACTGGGGCTGATGCCATCGAGTATTTTGCTAATGCCATTCCCTCACTAATGGGCGTGCAGCAACCTGTGGGAGACGATTTTTTCTATACACGCCGCGAACCACTTGGTGTGTGTGCCGGAATTGGTGCTTGGAATTACCCGCTACAAATAGCGTGCTGGAAAGCCGCGCCAGCGTTGGCGGCGGGAAATAGTATGATTTTCAAACCTTCGGAAGAAACCCCCAAAGGGGCAGTAGCGCTGGCTCAAATTTTAAAACAAGCGGGTTTACCCGATGGCGTATTCAACGTCATTCAAGGCGATGGCGAAATTGGACAACGTCTTACATCCCATCCTGACATCGATAAAGTGTCGTTTACGGGTGAAGTGTCAACGGGCAAAAAGGTGATGGCAAGTGCATCGGCGACGTTGAAAGAGGTGACGATGGAGCTTGGCGGAAAATCACCGCTGATTGTTTTCGACGATGCCGATATTGATGCCGCGGTTAGTGGGGCCATGCTGGGGAATTTTTACACGCAAGGAGAAGTATGCACCAATGGCACGCGGGTTTTCGTTCATCGCTCTATAATGGAACCTTTCTTAGAAAAATTACTGTCACGTATCAAACGTAATGTGGTGATCGGAAATCCAATGGATGAACGGGTTAATCTCGGGGCATTGATTTCCAAAGGCCATCAACAAAAAGTGCTGGACTACATTCAAACCGGTATCGATGAAGGGGCTCGTTTGCTCTGCGGCGGTAAGGCGGCAAAGCCGGCTGGGTGTGAACAGGGCAGTTTTGTTGAACCCACAGTGTTTGTTGACTGTCACGACGACATGACTATTGCTCGCGAGGAAATTTTCGGTCCTGTGATGGCTGTGTTTGTTTTTGACGAGGAAGCCGAAGTCATTCAGCGAGCGAACGATACTGAACTCGGCTTGGCGGCGGGCGTATTCACCCAAAATATCCAACGGGCCCATCGCGTTATCAGTCAGATCAACGCTGGGATATGTTGGATTAACGCGTATGGCAATTCACCAGTAGAAATGCCTGTTGGGGGATATAAGTTGTCTGGTATCGGTCGTGAAAACGGCACCGAAACCTTGTTTGCCTATACACAAACAAAATCTGTTTATGTTGGTATGACGCCACCTGAGAGTCCATTTTAATGCGGGCCATTCAAACTTATGATTTTATTATCGTAGGCGCAGGCTCAGCAGGTTGTGTGCTGGCCAATCGATTATCAGACGATCCGTCAACAAACGTACTGTTATTGGAAACGGGCGGCTCCGATCGCAGCCTATTTATCCAAATGCCTACGGCCTTGTCGATCCCGATGAATACCGATAAGTTCGCCTGGCAATTTCACACAGAACCGGAACCCTATCTCGATAATCGCGTGATGCATTGTCCGCGAGGCAAGGTGCTGGGGGGATCTTCATCGATCAATGGTATGGTGTATGTACGCGGTCATGCAGATGACTTTAACGAATGGCGAGATGAGGGGGCCACAGGGTGGAGTTATGCCGATTGTTTACCTTATTTCAAGCGTGCGGATAATTGGATAGGTGGTGCGAGTGACTACCGAGCGGATAATGGGCCACTGAATGTCAATTTGGGTAATAATCTAAAAAACCCGCTTTACTCTGCGTTCATCGAAGCTGGCGGACAAGCAGGATACCCAAAAACACAAGACTACAACGGGTATCAGCAAGAAGGCTTTGGTCCAATGCAGATGACCATCAAAAATGGCTACCGTTGGTCCACCGCTAATGCCTATCTAAAACCCATTTTACACCGCAGGAATTTGACGGTGAAAACCGGTGTTGTTGTATCTCGTGTGCGAATTGAGCAAAACCGTGCGACAGGGGTGGAGTATATTAAAAATGGCAAAACAACAACGGCTCACAGTCGTAGTGACGTGATCATTTCGGCAGGTTCAATTAGCTCGCCACATTTGCTTCAACTCTCAGGTATTGGGGACCCTAAGGTACTCGAGTCAGCGGATGTTAGCGTGTTACACGATTTACCGGGAGTCGGTCAAAACCTGCAAGATCATCTCGAGTTTTATTTTCAATATCGCTGTAAACAACCCATCACCCTTAATGGAAAATTGGATTGGTTTAGCAAAGGGCTGATCGGAGCTAAATGGTTATTAACAAAGTCAGGCTTAGGGGCGACCAACCATTTCGAATCTTGTGGGTTCATTCGCTCAAAGGCCGGTGTGAAATGGCCCGATATTCAATACCACTTCTTGCCAGCGGCGATGCGTTACGACGGTCGCTCAGCGTTTGATGGGCACGGGTTTCAATTGCATGTGGGACACAATAAACCGAAAAGTCGTGGCAGTGTAACGTTACGCGACAATCAACCTACCAGTGCGCCACGTATTCAATTTAACTATTTACAGCACCCTGATGATATTCAAGGTTTCCGTGATGCGGTTCGCTTAAGTCGCGAAATTATTGCCCAACCGGCAATGGACCCTTATCGAGATGATGAAATACAGCCTGGCCTTGATGTTCAGTCCGATGAGGAGATTGATGCCTTTATCCGGCGGTCGGTCGAATCTGCTTATCATCCTTCATGTAGTTGTAAAATGGGGGCGGAAAACGATGTAACTGCCGTGGTAGACAACCAAACCCGTGTTCGTGGCATTGAGGGGTTGAGGGTTGTTGACTCGTCTATTTTTCCAACTATTCCCAATGGCAACCTGAATTCACCCACGATTATGGTTGCCGAGAAAGCTGCGGACCTGATTATGGGCAATACACCATTAAAACCGCTTGATGTGCCCGTATTCCAAGACCCCGACTGGTTGCAAGAACAGCGCAGTGGTTTGCCTTTGCGTGAGGTGTAGCCTGTATGAGCATATGGGTGAGTATTGGCAATGTATTGGTAGTCGCACTGTTACTTGTATTTTGGTTGAGCAAGCCGAATAGGGTTCTCGATGGTCCAGTGAGAGTGTCCTGGTTTACGTTTGTGGCTATCTTGTTTACATCGGGCCTGGATGTTGGCTTGATCATGTTTCCGCTTACCGAGTTTCCCCTATACAGTGACACGCAACAAAACCCTGAATATGGGTTCGCCAATCCACTGAGTATTGCCTTTGGCTTCTGGGCGTTTTTGGTCTGGGGGATTTACTTTGTCACCTGTTTTTATTTTGCGGTTATTGAGCCCAAGGTTCGTTTTTTTGAGCGGCCAGTGGTTAAGATATTGAATAACCTTATTGTACTCGCGACATGTGCATTTACCGGCTTTTTACTGTTGTCCAACCTACAGTGGTACTTGCCAGATATTGCAGCGCTTCCGGGTCACAATAAAGTGTTTTTCGGTATCGTATCCTTGGTGGTACTGAGTGCTGTTTTATCAAGCAGCCGATGGTACTTTCTCAAGATATTGAGTCTCAGTTCGGTAGGACTCTTCTTTGGTCTAATCGGCTTACTGTTTGTCGTTGGTTATCAAAACGATCACGCTATCGTCACGCTGTGGTTAGGTCACATTGTGTCTGTGTCGGATTATTTTACCAATTTGCCTAAATTTGTGTTGCCGATTAATGCATATCACGAGTTTTACCTTTATTGGTGGTTCGCGTGGAGTATTATGATCGGTCAATTTACCGCTCGATTTGTTAAAGGCATGTCTGCAAATTCATTGCTTGGGGCGATGTTGGTGTTTCCATCAGCGACGATTTTATGCTGGTTTGCACTCTTGTATTCATACTTTACCTTGGACATCGAAACGACGGGGTTCGTCAACATTGCCATGGTGGTTGTGGGCGTTGTTTTTGTCATTAACTCCTTGGATTCACTCATTCGGTTGTACGCCGATAATTTAAACCTATCGGTCGAACGATTCGGCCTCAGTCGATATGTGATACTGCATTTCACATTGTTAATCGCGCTGGTCGCAGTCTTTTCTATCGACTTCTTGCAGATACAATGGGTTGGGGCTGTCGTCATTGGGTTATTTATGATTTGTATCGCAGCTAGCGTTCGTTATTGGATGGGGCAGCAACGAGTGGCAAAAGGCGCTGATGCGCCTTAATCAATAATCAGCGACTAAAGTAGTCGTCAAGTTGGCTCTCTAGTGAAGTTGTAGGACGACCCAGAAGGGTACTCAGGGCACCTGAATCATCAAATAACCAACCGTTTTCTGCCTGCGCATCCGAATCAGCCAGTGCACGCGAGAACGCGTCAGAGAGTCCCGCGGCTTTTAAGCCATCATACATAGCGTCTTGTGACACAACTGTGTGATCAATAGCCTTGCCTGCTCGCTGTCTGATAGCGTCGGCAAATTCGCCCAGTGTAAAGCCGCTGTCACCGGCGAGTTCATATACCCTTTGCTGTTTGAGCGCTGGCGAAACTAATACGTTAGCGGTCGCCTCAGCGTAGTCTTCGCGAGATGCCGTAGATAACACTCCGCTACTTGAGACACTAGTAAATGACAATGACTCCACTATATGGGGTATTTGGTCGATATAGTTTTCAGTGTACCAACCGTTTCTCATGAACGTGTAGGCGATACCTGAGGCAACAATATACTCTTCGGTTTCTTTATGCTCTTTGGCCATAATAAGTGGCGTAGTATCGGCCTTTAGAATACTGGTATAGACGATATGCCTCACTCCTTGGCGCTTTGCCGCATCAACTACGTTCTTGTGTTGAGTCACACGCTCACCTACTGCATTGCTTGAAATGAGTAGTAAGGTTGTTACGCCTTTTAGTGCCGCATCAAGTGATGGGGTATCGGTGTAATCGGCAAGTCGGTACGTAACACCATTCGGTAGACTGCATTTTTGCACGTCTCTGACTAAGCCGATAATTGGGTCGCTAGTCGGACGTTGTGTTAAAAAATGCAGGATCTTCTGGCCTAATTTACCGCTTGCACCTGTAATTGCTATCATTGTTGTCACTCCCATTTTGGCGGATTAAAGTCGAATTAAGTTCTGGTCTACGCATCTGTCGCCTTTGAATACGCACACCAATTACCCACACGGTTTATTCTATTGGACTGTGATTGTTGACATAAGAGGGTTATAATCGAATTAACTGTTCTGTTTTTGAGTACAATAAGGTGCGGTTTACCGAATTAAAACGTCTAGCCATTTTCAATGTTGTTTATGAAACAGGTAGTTTCTCAAGTGCAGCGAGACGACTGTCTACGAGTCGCTCACGAATAAGTGAGCAAGTATCAGAGCTCGAGAACGCACTCGGTGTTAGACTGATTCAACGGTCTACACGCGCGCTGCGATTTACTGAAGAAGGTCAAAAAGTCTACGCTGAATCGCATAAACTCAAAGACATTATGCTTGGCGTAAATCGTGCCGTAGACCAGTCTATCCCTCGCGGTAGAGTCGTGTTGTCAATGAATCATGATATTGCTCATCGTTTTATCATTCCTTTGATGAGCAAGTTTCACGATTATTACCCAGAGGTCAGCCTAGACCTTATTTTAGACGATGAAAAAACCGACTTGATTGGTGAAAATGTTGATTTGGCGATAAGAATTGGTTTTTCACCTGACGCCGCTTATGTTGCTCGAGTGATGCATGAGGAACCGTTTCGCTTGTATGCGAGTCCACGGTTATTGGCGTTACATGAGGAATTGCGCACGATTGACGATGCATTGCGTCTACCTTGGATCAATACGACTTTATCTAATCCAACCGGTATTCACCGGTTGCGTTTTAACGGGACCATTCACGATATTCAACCGGCGCGTTTTTTTACCTGTAATTCTCCAATGGCGGCCCAAACTCTTGCAGTAAACGGCATTGGGCTATGTCCTCTTTTGCCGAGCACGGTGGCAACCTACATTGAAGCGAAACAGTTAGTCCCTGTTTTACCTGAATGGCAAAGTGACCCCCTGACGTTTAGCCTTATTTACCCGTCCAGAAAACAATTGCCATTGCGTACTCGAGTATTGGTGTCTTTTCTTTTGGATGCTAATCCATTTACTGCCCATTTCAAAACCAACTGATTTTGCGAGTTAGCCTAGCGACTCACTGGGCGCTCATCTATCCGCGCCATAGTGGACTAGGCAATCCAATGTTGCAGTAGCCAAGGGCGCGATTTAGAGATTTATACGCCCTTATCCCCGTATATATCTAGGGTTGAGACACGGCACTGCGTTTTCGTTGAAGGCGCATCAATGGCAAGATGAGAGTCATGAGTATGATTGCGTAAAACATGTTGATGCCGATACCTACGAACAGCCCAACACAAAACAGCACACCAAAGTGAATGACCCAAGTGGCCGAGGCGGGGAGTAACTTATACGCAGCAAGCATTGCAGCAAGATAAATGATGGCAAATACACCATTGACCCATGCCAACATATCTTCTAAATCGAGCGAAAAGGCGTGGGACAGTATCAATACACTTGCCATTAGGGCGAGCAACCCTGTTAGGGAGCGTTGAGACACACCATAGTCATTGGTTTGGCTAAAATAACGAGGCAACACGCCTTGAGAGGCAAAGCTAGCAATGAGGCGAGTTAAGCTCGCGGTATAAACATTGACAGTGGCTAGGCCTCCGGCAACACCGAGTAGACCGATAACATACTTACCGCCGACGCCGAAAAGGACATCAAACGCGCCGACCATTGCCAAGGGCGTGTCACTGGGCACCACTATTAACAAGTATGTACATGCGACATAAATAAAACCAACAATGACCGTACCGATCAATATTGCGGGCACCAGATCTCGCTTAGGATCGCTAAAATCTTCCGCCAGATGGGATATTGCTTCAATGCCAAGAAAACTCCAAAACGCAATACCGGCAGCCGTCAATATTGGTGAAAAGCTTATATTATTTGCAACGGGCTCGGATGGCTCGAAACTCGTACCTAATGCCACCAGCATGGCGACAACGACAGAGGTGATCAACAACGTTAATAAAAGCTGAAGGTTGGCTGACAGCTGCAGCCCTCTAACATTGAGTATAAATAATAAGGGGATGAACCCCAGTTGTACCCAAACCGCAAAGGTACTAGGAACTGGAAACACACTTGCAACAAATTGATACGTCATGATCAGTGCAGCAGGTGCGCCAAGTGGAACGATACACAGGAACAACATGCCAATTGTTCTGCCCGCCGTAGCGCCAAATGCGAGTTCTGCAAAATAGGCTGGCCCTCCGGCATGAGGGTATTTTCCGGTTAATTTCGCAAACACCCATGCAACGGGCAATATCGCAATCGTTAATCCTAACCATGCCAGCAGGGCGCCAAATCCTGCGTTATTAATGGTCATTTGTGGCAAAATGAAAACACTGGTTCCCAATAATGTTGTGGTTAATAGTCCTGCGCCATGCCAACGGCCAAGTTGTTTTTGATGAGACACATCGAGTCCAAAAGTCGGTTTTTCTGAGACCTTGATTATACGGTGTTTTAGCGCAGCTTTTTAGACGGTATTGGAAACCGGATTGCGTTTTATTCCGACGATATGTCGGTTTTTCGTAATAACGCCGACAAAGTGTCAGCTTGGTTGGCCATGGAGATATATCTTTGACATACTCCCAAGGTCTGTGATGTGGAGGGTTCGATGGATAAATTTGATAGAGATATTGTCAATCTGTTACGTCAAAATGCCAGAATGACGGTATCAAAAATTGCTGAGAAAGTGGCGCTCTCACGCTCATCGGTCAGTGAGCGTATTCGTAAGTTAGAACAAAATAATACGATTCGAGGCTACCAAGTTTTACTGTCATCGTCGCAGACTGAAGGCGTGTCTGTCTATTTTGAGATCCAGCATCAATGTGCAAAATGTCGGGATATCATTCCGCATTTTAGGCAAATACCAGAAGTGGTTACCTGCCATGGTATTACCGGAGACATGGATTTGTTAGTGTTTGTAAAGGCCGACTCGATGCGGCGTATTCACGAGATTCGGGAATACTTGGATGCACTAGAAGAGGTGGTAAAAATTAAAACACATGTGGTTATGAGTGAGTGGATTGATAATCGCCCCTAGTGTTTTACATCAATTTTTAAATACCTACATTGTATGCTTGATGTCGGGTAACCTTCGCTTTGCAAAGGCCACCTTGACAATTGCTACTAGACGCATAAAAAAAGAAGTCACTCTATTTAAATCTCTCGACCCACACATTGATTTTATCTTGTACTACAAGGTGTTGTTTGTTAACTGGATGGGTTGGGGGAAATGCAGACGTTGTCGTCCCCATATCGTATCCCATAAGCAGGCAATACCAAGACACGGGTGAATAGTATACGTGGAGTCCGTTTTGCATGATGTAGTTTGCGATGTCTTCTCCACTGTTCCACTTATCCAAAATGTTCGCCAAGTGATCCGGTATATCGGTCAATGTTTGATAGTACCGCCAATAGGCCGTATCACTGCGATTAGCGCATAGGTAATGCGCGAGGATATAGTCTTTGATGCCGTCAAAACGTTGCGCAATTAACTGGTTGTATTGATCTCGGTGCTGTGCTGATTGGTTACCGGCACAATACGCAGAAATGAATTGTTCAACGCTCTCTTGTACTAAATGCAGCGCTGTGGCTTCAAGGGGCTCGATAAACCCCTGACTCAGCCCAACGGCAATACAATTGTTTACCCAATTATTCGTTAGCCTACCGGTTTCAAATTTGATACGCCTTGTGAGCGCAGTGTCACTGTTAATGCCTATTTGCGTAAGAAGTGTGTTTTTTACGGTCGTCTCATCAACATAGTCACTTGCATAGACATAACCATTGCCAATTCTATTGGTCAGGGGGATGTGCCAACTCCACCCATAATCCTGTGCTTTTGCCAGTGTTTGCGTTTTAAAATGGGCTTGTTGAGTTGATTGGCATGCAACGGCAGTATCGTTTAGCAAATACTTTTTGTAACTCACAAAAGGGACATCAAGTGATTGTTTGACCAAGTGACCGGTAAAACCCGTGCAGTCGAAGTACCAATCGGCTGAGCGCACGTGGTCTTGTTGTAAATGCAGTTCACAAATGTCACCATTTTGGTTACGCGTAACTGTGTCGACGTTCGCTATTATATATTTAACACCTTGTTTTAACGAGTATTTTTTTAGTATTCGTGCCAGCTGTGAAGCATCGAAGTGATACCCGTAATTAAGCGAGGTTTTGACGGCATTTTCATGATTTTTGGGCGTTTTTCCTAGGTTCGCGAGACATGCAGTCAGAAAATATTCACTTGGATTGACCCAAGGACCTTGGCCCTTTCTATTTGCCTCACTCATCGCGAGGAAAGCGGGTAAGGTCGTTTGGTCGATGGCCGATGGAAATGGGTGAAAATAATGCTTTGCACGGCCACTCGCTGACCAACCTTGAAATTCGATACCGTTTTTGTATGTCGCAAAACAGTCGGGCATCCAATCCGACTCCTCTATACCCAACGTACTGAATAGCTTGACCAAGTGCGGTGTCGAACCTTCACCAACGCCTATTGTGGGTACATCTGGTGATTCAATCAGTGTGATATCGTGGTTGGTTCCAAGATAGTGAATAAGCAGGCTAGCCGTTATCCAACCTGCGCTTCCACCACCGACAATGACAATGTGTTTGTTATTCATTTTGATGTTAATTATTTGCTGCAAAAAACGACAATTTGTCAGTGGGAAAGGGCTTATTCAGTGTGAATACGTATGCAGTTTGTTGGTCTGAAGCCGTGTCCCAGTTACTATCAACGAATCTTAACTTATTGTTAACAAGCCTTTGCTTAGCTTGTCAACCGTAAAGGATTCAAGTTGATATGAAATTATCTGTCGTCAGTGGATTATTATTGGCATTACTCAGCAGCTCAGCAGGAGCTGCCACTGTGTCCCCACCCTCGTGGTGGGTGGGAATGGAATCAGCTGAACTGCAGTTAATGATTCACGAGCCAGATATTGCGAAGGCGACGGCGTCTATTGACTATCCGGGTATCACTGTCAAATCCACACATGCTCTGGAGAGCAAAAACTATCTGTTTGTCGATGTCACCATTAACGACGAGACTCAAGCTGGCTATTTTGATATTGAATTGACATTGCCTGACGGGACGAAAAAGGTTTTGCCATATCAACTTGAAAGTCGGGTCAATGGGTCTGCTCAACGGCAAGGCTTCTCATCTAAAGACGTCATCTATCTGATTACACCCGATCGATTTGCTAATGGCGATCCAAAGAACGACCAGTTAGACGATTATGCAGATAAACACGACCGTGAATCCGCCGGAGGACGTCATGGAGGTGATATCCAAGGCATCACTGATCACTTGTCGTATTTCCGAGACATGGGGTATACGCAAATTTGGACGATGCCGATGATGGAAAATGCGATGGACAGTTACTCGTATCACGGTTACGCCATCACCGATCACTACGCTGTCGACCCTCGTTACGGTAGTAATGCAGATTACGCTGCGCTAAGCCAAGAAGCGAAGGAGTATGGCATAGGGGTTATTATAGATTTGGTACTGAATCATATCGGTAGCCAACATCCGTGGATGCAGGACATGCCATCAAAAGATTGGATTAATAATGGCGGTGTGTTTACGCCAACGACTCATCGTCGAGAGGCACTGCATGATCCCCATGGCGTCAGTGCAGATGTCGAAGCGTTTGCAGATGGATGGTTTGTTCCGACGATGCCAGACCTAAATCAACGCGTTCCTGAGCTCTCAACGTTTCTAATTCAACACGCTATCTGGTGGGTAGAATATGCCCAGCTAAGCGGGATTAGAGTGGATACCTATTCGTACTCAGACAAGGGGTTCCTGTCCCGTTGGACTCAACGCTTGATGCAAGAGTACCCCAATCTCAATATTGTAGGCGAAGAATGGTCGACTAATCCTAATATTACCGCCTATTGGCAAGCGGGCACGAGTCGCCATGATGGCTATGAAAGTGCGTTACCTAGTGTCATGGATTTTCCCCTGCAAACGACTCTGATTAATGCGCTGACAGCGGAGGAAAACTGGGGGAGTGGGTTGCGCTCGCTTTACGAGTTACTCGCTGCAGATTTTGTTTACGGTGATCCATACAATCTCGTCGTATTCAATGACAACCACGATATGAGTCGCGTGTTTACTCAGGTAAACGAAGATTATGACCTGTGGGATATGGCAATGACGACGATGCTAACTATGCGCGGTATTCCCCAGATTTTTTATGGTACCGAAATCCTGATGGCAAACCCAGGTACAGAGGACCACGGTATTATTCGTTCAGACTTTCCTGGAGGCTGGTCTGACGATAAGATCAATGCGTTTTCAGGTAGTGGGCTGAGTTCACTGCAAAAGCAAGCGCAGCAAAGGATCAAAACACTCCTAACGTATCGAGCTCAATCGGACGCCATCACACAAGGTCGGTTTACTCAGTACGCGCCACAAAATGGCATATATGTTTATTTCCGACACTATAATGACGACAAAGTGATGGTGGTGCTGAATAAGAACGAAAAAGACGTAGATTTGACACTGAGTCGTTTTAAAGAAATGTTAGCAGGACACAACACTGCAACCTCTTTATTTGATGAAACAACTCAGAGCTTGGCGAGCACACTTTCTGTGCCGGCCAGGAAGGCCGTGGTTTACACCATAAAATAGTGTGATCGCAAAACAATAACAAGAGAACGTTTATGCAAAAAACTCAACCCAAACTCAGTTTCTGGCAAATATGGAATGTTAGCTTTGGCTTTCTAGGTGTGCAATTTGGCTTCGCGTTACAAAATGCGAATGTTAGCCGAATCCTCTCGGATTTAGGGGCGGACTTACACTCGTTATCACTTTTTTGGCTCGTTGCGCCCATCATGGGTTTAATCGTACAGCCAATGGTGGGGAGTGCGTCAGACAGAACCTGGAATCGATTGGGTCGACGTCGCCCGTTTATCCTAGCCGGTTCCATTGCTGCCTGTGTAGGTATGTTATTAATGCCGAATGCACCATTGTTCGTCGCTATCATGGCTCCTATGCTATTTGGGGCCATGATGCTGGCGTTAATGGACGCGTCGTTTAACGTTTGCTTTCAACCATTTCGCTCCCTTGTCTCTGACATGGTACCCGCCGAGCAGCGCAACGTAGGTTATTCAATCCAGTCTTTTCTCATCAATATCGGTGCGGTTATTGGGTCTATCTTGCCGTTCGTTTTGACCAATGTCGTTGGTTTGGAGAACACGGCGGCTGTCGGTCAAGTTGCACCGTCTGTTGTTTGGGCGTTCTACATTGGCGCGACAGTCTTGTTGGGATCGGTGTTGTGGACGGTCTTTCGAACAAAAGAATACGCGCCGAAAGATTATTACGCCTATAAAGGCATGGATGCAGAAAAGGTTGAGCTTGAGCTTGCCGTGAAAAAAACATTGGGCCAAAAACTGAGCGAGTTTTTCCAACTAGTAAAAACCATGCCAACAACCATGCGTCAACTAGCGGTTGTGCAGTTCTTTAGTTGGTTTGCTTTGTTTATTATGTGGGTTTACACCACGCCAGCGATCACCCAGCATATCTGGGGTGTTGAAGTGAAATGGTTTGACCCTGACTATATTGAATCCGTCGCAACCGTGCCGGCACATATCGCTCAAGCTAAAGGCGCTGCAGGTGACTGGGTGGGCATTTTGTTTGCCGCTTATTCTGTCTTCGCCGCCATCTTTTCTATTTTCCTAGCCAAACTGGCAGACAAGTTTGGTCGCAAATTGATTTACTCTGCTTCCTTGTTGATAGGCGGTTTGAGCTACTTGAGTTTTGTATTGTTCCAAGATTTAACACCTGTGGATGTCAATCTGTTGATAACCAGCGTAACGGTTCCTGCTGGCGCATTGAATTTAGTTGTTCCAATGATTGGTGTTGGTATTGCGTGGGCTGCCATCTTAGCCATGCCATATGCTATGTTGGCCGGTTCACTACCTGCTGACAAAACTGGTGTCTATATGGGCATTTTTAATTTTACTGTAGCTGCACCGCAAATTGTTTCGGGGATCGCGTCGGGCTGGATCCTCAGTAACGTTTTCGACAATGAAGCGAAATACATCATTATGCTAGCGGGCGCTTCAATGGTGTGTGGCGCAATATCAGTCTTCTTCGTGCGTGAAAACAGCACACAATCACAAGCAGAATTGGCGTAAGGAAATTAACCATGCAGTACAAAAAAACACTCATTGCCTCTTCGCTTGCAAGCCTACTAGTAGGTTGTGGAGCGACAGATCAAGAAACGCAAACCATTACAGAGATTTATGGAACGAAAGAGCCTTTTGCTAAAGAAGCCGTTTATTTTGTTATGACGGACCGTTTCGTAGATGGTGACAGTGCTAATAACTACGAAGATCAAGGCGGCGATTATCCAACCTTTGGTGGATTACTCGAAGGTCCAGACGGTAAGTTTGCTAACGTTGGCTATATGGGAGGCGACTTGAAAGGCGTTTTGAACAACGCTGACTTTATCGCTGACATGGGGTTTACGGCAGTTTGGCTAACGCCGATCGTAGACAACCCTGACGAAGCATTTGCCGGCGGTGAACCGATTACGTTCGGTGGTGCTTTCAAAGACGGTGGTAAAACTGGCTACCATGGATACTGGGCAAACAACTTCTACGTAGAAGATGAGCACTATGTGTCCGAAGACCTGGATTACAAAACCTATACCAGAAAGATGCGAGAAAAGGGATTGAAGAGCGTTTTCGATATTGTGGGCAACCACGGATCGCCAAGTTTTTCTATGCCTGTTGACCAGCCAAAATTTGGTGAGTTGTATGATATCAACAATACATTAGTGGCCGATCATCAAAACCTCAAGCCAGAAGCGCTTGACCCAAACAATCCACTTCATGCGTTTTATCATAACTTTGAAGATATTATGCAGTTGTCTAATCTCAATGAAGAGAATGAAGCGCTTCGAGATTATATGATAGGCAGCTATTTGCATTGGATAGAGCAGGGTGCAGACGCATTTCGAATCGATACCATCAAGCACGTTCCACATGGTTTTTGGAAAGAGGTCGCCGATCGAGTGAGAAAGCAGTATCCAGACTTCTACATGTTCGGAGAAAGTTTCAGCTACGATGCGAATTTCATTGCTCAGCATACACTTGAGAAAAATGGCAGTATCAGTGTGTTGGATTTTCCGATGCAAAGCGCGTTTATTGACATTTTTCAAAAAGGGCAAGGCTATGAGCGCATGAAGGACGTGTTGTACTTGACGCATGGACCATACAACAACCCTTATGATTTAACGACTTTCTATGACAATCACGATATGCCGAGAATGGATGGTACTGATGAAGCCTTCATTAACGCCAACAATTGGTTGTTTACTGCAAGAGGGATTCCAGTTGTTTATCAAGGCTCCGAAATGGGCTTCATGCGAGGCACTGCTGAGCATCAGGGTAACCGAAACTTTTATGGCCAAAAGAACATAGAGTTGGCAAAGCAACATATCATTAATGCTAACCTTTCTAAGATTGCAAATGTTCGAAAGTCGACGCCTGCTTTACAACGAGGGTTGCAATGGAATATCGCTATCGAAGGTGATACGGCGAGCTTCTACCGTGTGTTGCAAGAAGAAGATATCGCACAAACTGCGCTGGTTCTGCTGAATAAAGGCGATTTACCCGCTGAGTTTATCATTGACGAATATATGCAATCTGGGCAATGGGTAGAACAGCTAACCGGAGAGACCATTTCACTTAATGACGGTGATAGTCTCGCGACGAGTGTCGCGGCAAATGGTGTACAAGTATGGGTCAGAGAAGGATTGGTATCTGATACTGCATTTGAGGCATTGCTCGTTAACGCCATGTCCGTTCAATAAACGTTTTGAACACAAAAAAGCCGCTTAATGCGGCTTTTTTTGTCTCTAGTGATCACGCTTAATTCGATTTGACAATGGTACCGCAGGATTGTCTTATCACTAATTCAGCAGGCATGAGATAGTCGGTAACGTCTTGCTTATTGATAGACTTAAGCAAGGCCTCGACCAGTAGCTCTCCGGCACTAATGGTGTTTTGATAAACGGTAGTCAACGCCGGAGTGGCATAGGCTGAAACGGGTATGTTGTCATACCCTACCACCGCAATATCATCCGGCACGGTAAGGTCGGTGTTTCGCAGCGCTTTTAACACGCCTAAAGCAATAAGATCCGATGCACACACTACGGCGTCTGGTACTTTGTCTTCTGCGAGTAGTTTTTCCATCGCGTCAAACCCTGACTCTTCGGTAGAAAACGCATCGTATTGAGCGGTGTCATGGTCAATCAGACCGTGCTTGTTTAATGCATCCAGGTAGCCTTGGTGTCTTGCCATAAACTCAGGCGCATTAGCACCGGCCTCACCAACAAAGGCGAAAGACCGATGACCTAGCCCAATGAGGTGTTCAGTGATATCGAATCCACCCTGATAGTTATCACAGCCGATGGATACGCCCGGGTGTTCAGAGTCCTGGGCACCCCAGCGGACAAAATGTGTGCCTTGTTCTTCCAATTGCGTCAGTTTTGTACGGTACTCTGTGTAGTCACCATAACCAAGCAGTATTATGCCATCGGCTTTGTTTGAATCTTCATACTCCGCGTGCCAATCGTCCGCCAAATTCTGAAACGATACCAGCAAATCATATCCTTCGTTGGCGCAGGCTCGTGTAATACTACCAAGCATCGATAGAAAGAAAGGATTGATCATAGAATCGTCTGACGTGGGGTCTTCGAATAACAGAAGTGCGATCGTATTGCTCTTCTGCTTTCTCAAATTACTGGCATTCTTGTCGACTTTGTAATTGAGCTCTTGCGCAATTTTTTGAATCTTTTCCCGTGTGGCTTGATTGACCAGCGGGCTGTTGCTCAGTGCACGAGAAACCGTTGACTGAGATACACCTGCAATATGTGCGATGTCAAATGAGGTGGCTTTATCTTTCATGAAATTGAGAGGCATGCCTTTTAGTTATATCTAGCACTCTTATACATTGAGTCGCAGTGCAAGGCAAAAATTTTTGAAACAAGTATGACCGATTTGTTACAGGCGACTCTTGTCAATAACTTGTTGTTTTTTAGCCGTTAGACCGCATATTGAACAGTTGACACATTATTTCTGATTAAATACTGGGTTGAGGAGATTTAGCAGTGTTATACTCAACCAGTTTTATACCAATAACACTACAATAGGGGACATGGCGAATGGCCGAGACAGAACACCGTCCGACCAACTTTATCCGGCAAATCATCGATAAGGACCTAGAATCAGGACTGCATACTGCAATCAAAACGCGTTTTCCACCAGAGCCCAACGGGTTCTTGCATATCGGTCACGCGAAGTCTATTTGTCTTAATTTCGGCATTGCGGGTGATTACCAGGGTACATGTAACCTGAGATTTGATGATACTAACCCAGCAAAAGAAGACATCGAATATGTCAATTCAATTAAAAATGATGTCAGCTGGCTAGGTTTTGACTGGGATGGCGAGGAGCGATACTCGTCAAACTACTTCGACCAGTTGCATGGTTATGCTGTTGAGCTTATTGAGAAAGGGTTAGCTTACGTTGATTTTTCAACGCAAGAGGAAATGCGTGAGCTACGCGGTACACTGACTGAGCCGGGTAAAAATAGTCCTTATCGCGATGTTGATATTGAGACGAATAAAGCTGAGTTTGCCAAAATGACAGCCGGTGAGTACCAAGAGGGCCAAGCTTGTCTGCGCGCGAAAATTGATATGGCATCACCGTTCATGTGCATGCGTGATCCTGTGATTTATCGCGTGAAATTTGCCCATCATCATCAAACTGGTGATAAATGGTGCGTTTACCCAATGTATGACTTCACACATTGTATTTCTGATGCCATTGAAGGTATTTCTCACTCACTTTGTACCCTTGAGTTCCAAGACAATCGCCGTTTATACGACTGGGTAATTGAAAACATATCAATTGACACCACACCACGTCAGTACGAGTTTTCAAGACTAAACCTTGAGTACACAGTCCTGTCGAAACGTCGCCTGATACAGTTAGTTGAGGAAAATCACGTCAGCGGTTGGGATGATCCTAGAATGCCGACTATCGCTGGACTACGTCGTCGAGGCTATACGCCAGAATCGGTTCGTGAGTTCTGTAAACGCATCGGCGTCACTAAAATGGATAACATGGTCGAAATGGGCATGCTGGAAGCATGTATACGCGACGACCTTAACGTAAATGCCCCACGAGCGATGGCGGTGCTTGATCCCATCAAACTTGTCATCGAGAATTTTCCCGAAGGGCAAAGTGAGACATTGATTGCTCCCAATCACCCGAACGATGAGGCAATGGGAACCCGCGAATTACCTTTCAGCAAAGAAGTGTGGATTGAAGCCGACGATTTTCGTGAAGCGGCAAACAAGAAGTTCAAGCGTTTGGTGTTGGATAAAGAAGTTCGCCTTCGCAACGCCTATGTGGTGAGGGCTAATCGCGTAGAAAAAGACGAAGATGGCAAGGTGACCACCGTATTTTGTACCTATGACAGTGAAACACTCGGTAAAGATCCCGCTGATGGCAGAAAAGTCAAAGGGGTAATCCATTGGGTTGATGCTGGCCAAGGTAAACCCGCTGAATTTAGACTCTACGATCGTTTGTTTAACGTTCCGAACCCTGCGAGTGCCGAGGACTTCACCAGTGCAATCAACCCTGAATCACTAACGGTGAAAAAAGGGTGGGTAGAGCCGAGCCTAATCGGTGATATTCCAGAGATTGGCGCGTGGCAGTTCGAACGTACCGGATATTTTTGTAAAGACAAAGATAGCACGGACGAAACCTTGGTTTTCAACCAAACTGTAGGATTGAGAGATACCTGGGCCAAGATTGGTGACAATTAGGTCTCATTAAAGCGTTAAAAAAAACCGGCACTTGCCGGTTTTTTTATTTGATAATTACTTTGGCTGGCAATCCAGTGATTGGCCATTTATGTCCGCGCTATCATTACCCATAAGGTAGAGGTATAGCGGCATAATATCTGCGGGAGTTTTTAAATCATCTGCATTTTCTGCAGGGAAGGCTTTCGCTCGCATTTGTGTGCGAGTGCCACCTGGATTAATACAGTTGAACCGAATATGGCGGTTTTCCCACTCCGCTGCCAATACTTGCATCATGCCTTCCGTTGCAAATTTAGACACACTATAGGTCCCCCAAAATGCCCGGCCTGCACGCCCGACGGATGAGGTGGTGAATACCACGGAAGCCGCATCGGATAAACTCAATACTGGCAACAATGCTTGGGTCATGTAGGCAGCGGCGTTGACATTTATTTGCATTACATCAGCCCATTCTTCCGATTTTATGTCCCCAAATGGAGAGAGGTGACCCAAAATGCTCGCGTTATGCAGTACACCATCTAGTTTGCCGAATTGGTCTTTAATGGTTTGTGCCATCTCCACGTAATCTTGGGGTTTTGCGCCTTTCATATCGAGTGGAACAATAGCGGGTTGGGCTGCGCCTGTCTCGATTATTGCGTCGTAGACGGCTTCCAGTTTCTTTACGGTACGACCCAGCAAAATGACTGTTGCACCATGCGCTGCGTAGGTTTTTGCTGCCTCAGCACCAATGCCATCTCCTGCGCCAGTGACGAGTATTGTTTTGCCTTTTAGAAGGTCGGTGGGAGCCTGGTAGTTGTTCATAGTGAAATATTACTCATTGATAGCTACATTTTAGGGACGACTTGATGGTCCGATAGCTTGATGTCAGTAAGAAGCCAACGATGATACCTATGGCTGAATATTTGTAAACCAAACCGCCAAAAAAACTGTGAATGCAAAAAATGGCTTACAAAAACTTAACAAACCTTTGCAAAGTGGCTACAAAGTCAATAAGATTGCGGTATATACAACTGGTCTAACATGTTCAATTTTCAACCGCTGTTCAGGTAATTAGCGCACATTAGGGGGCTAACGGTGTATAGCGGAGGGATTCTTGGCAGACAATAACAACAAAGATTTGTAGGGAGATACAATGAGAAAACTCTTTATCAGCGCCAGTGTTGCGATGGCACTGGGACTTACAGGCTGCGGTGGTGGTGAGACCATCGAAGAGATTCAAGCAGAGACCCCTGTCGAAACACCATTTTCACGTATCGTTTTCGACCCAGCGGCGGGTAACCTAAATACCCCCAATGATTTACTTATGCTTCCTGGCGACGACGGTTTCTTTGATTTTACATTGAATATTCCTGTCGCAGACCCGACTGACTTCGGCGACCCTGTCAACGCGCTCAATATCTTGGATGGTTGGTCTACACAGCATCCCTTTGTTATCGATGTTGAAACACCAACAGGTGTGTCACTTGACGCTGCAACGCTTGCATCCGGTGTTTTTCTTTACGAAGCCACATTAGGTCTGAATCAGCAAGACCCTGATTGTGCAGCGGTTACGACTCCATCGGCGGGCTGTAAGTTAGGTGATCAGCTAACGTTTGGCGTTGATTACGTACTGAGCCTTGTCGACAGCAACACCATCAGTGTTGTGCCACTTAGACCGCTAAAATCGGCTCAGGGTTACATGTTGGTCATGACCACAGGGCTGCGTGATTCAAGTGGAAAGTCAGTACAAGGTTCTACCACGTGGGATTCTGTCAGCCAAGATATCAATACATTCCCATTGTCGAGCGAATCGCAGCTTGCGCTACAAGGTTTGGTTAACAGCTTGATTAATCCGCTATTGGGTGCGGGTATGCAACGTGAGGACATTACTTATGTGTCTGCCTTCACAACGCAATCCACAACAAATGTACTGTCTACGGTTAAGCAGCTAATGGTCGCTGAGTTCGCAGCTCGAGCTGCAGCGGGCGATCCAACGGCGGGAACGGCTTTACCTGCTATTGTCGTTGCTGATAATCCTGGTGCGCCGAATGCAATGGAAGCATTGGGATTGGTTACGGCAGAAACCGTTGCAGGTGCAGTTGCTCAAGGCGTGGCAGGTTTGCCAGCTGAAGCCGCTCCCCTGATCCCAGCAATCGAAGCAACCGACTTTTCTGCTTTGCAAACGTGTGATGGCTTGTTTGGCACGGCGTCCGGCGCGCTAGAGCCTGTATGGGGACCGGTCAATGACTTCGCTGAAGGGGTTGCTGGCGGTATTCTCGCTCAAGTCGCTCCTTTCTGTGCTGCGTCTCGCTTCACATCATCCATTACGCTACCGCACTATTTGGCTATGCCTAGCGCTGAAAATCCATTGGCACCGGTTAATGAATTCTGGTCGGCGGCTTGTGACAGTGGCATCGTTTTAGCAGGTACACCTGATGAAGTACTAGCGACAGCAACACCAGGTCCTAATGCGGCTTTGTGTCAACAAGTTGGTTTGGCTGACTTACGTATCAACGGTGCGATGCTTGACAGCGCACGAAACCTGACCAAGTTTAGCCCAGTTCCTAACACAACCGGTTTGGTCGATATCGAGGTACAAATTACAGTACCTAATCCAACGATTGTTGGCGCAATAGCGGCAACAACGGATGGCGTTGAGCCAATTACCAAGCCTGATGCTGGTTGGCCTGTAGTGATATTGAACCACGGAATTACAGGTACGAAAGAACAAATGATGGCGATCGCTGGAACCTTATCACTTGCGGGTGTGGCAACAATTGCGATTGATCAACCACTACATGGCAGCCGTGGCTATGATTTAGATGGTGATGGTACCGATGACCTAAACGCAAGTTCAGTATCGGTAACTCACTATATGAACCTTGCGAGCTTACCTACTGCCCGTGACAACTTGCGTCAAAGTGTCAGTGATTTATTGGGTTTGCGCCTTGGTTTGAATGCATTAGTGGATGTGACATCTACATCGTCAGTCGATATCGATACCAGCCGTGTATCTATCATGGGCGTATCGTTAGGCGCAATTACTGGTGTTAACTTTGGTGCAATCGCCAATAGCACTATGGGTGGTGATTTAGCTGCACTTGATGGCATGTATGCCGTTACGGCGGCGTCACTAGAGTCTCCTGCAGGCGGTATTGCTAACTTCTTGCTAGAGTCACCAGAGTTTGGTCCGGTAATCCAAGGTCAACTATTGCTTCAAGCATCAGAAGATTTCGTTAATTTTGTGACACAAACGTTTGGTACAACAGCACTGACAACCGCACAGTATCGTCAAGCAGTACCGGGTTTCTTAGATGCCCTAACAGCAGAGCAACTTGCAAGCATCAATGCCGTATTTGCAGAATTTGCGTTCGCAGCTCAGACAGTTATTGATGCGGGTGACCCAACAAACTACGGTGCGATTTTGGGTTCAAATACGCCAGTACACATGTTGACAGTAGTCGGTGATGGCGGTGACGTTAATCTGCCTGACCAAGTTAATCCAGTTGTTACAAGCTTGCCTCTTTCTGGCCAAAACCCACTAGCGGCTATTATCGGTCTTGAACAAGTGAGCTCAACAGTAATGGGTGAGACAGCGGTAAGCGGTCAAGTTCAGTTTACTGAAGGCGCACACGCTTCAAGCTTAAGTCCGACGGCAAGTCCTGCGGCCACAGTGGAAATGCAGCGCCAAGTGGCGGCGTATATTGCCTCTGATGCGAGACTATTACCGATAACGAATACGGACGTTATTGCTAACTAGTTAACCGTTTTGTACTAAAAAGCCAACTGGTTCAGTTGGCTTTTTTTTGTCCAAGCCTAACAACAACGCCTTTCTCCGTGACCAAATAGTTGCGCGCGGCGCAATAAAACGACGTGGCCTCGCCAAAAGGGCAAGCATATGGTCCTTTACCTCAGTGTCGGCTGCTGTCTTTCCACGTATTCTCTTCAATCAATCCGCATAGATAGAGGCTAGTACAGTGCTACTGACCTACCTTGAACGTAAGCACTTCGAAGACACGTTCGTTTTGCTAAACGAAAGAAAAAACGCTGTCAGTTAGCTAAAAGGAAGCCCCAAATGAAGCGTGCATAGGTTTTACCTGTTTGTTGGCGCTTATTGTCAGGCATTCAACATCGTTGCGACGCTGCGCCTTAACCTCATTAAGTCTGTGCGTGACGAATAGTTCTCGTATTTGTTCAGATTGGTATTTGTCGAACTTCTTCTGTGTAGTGTGGTGGCAAAGTGTGTGAACATTTTGTCGTGTCTTGTCGTTTTCATTGGTATTATAAACAGTTGAACATCGGTAGAAATTTGGAGTAATCATTGGAATTTTTGTTTGAATACGGATTGTTTTTGGCTAAAGCCGTGACAATCGTCGGCGCGATCGTTGTTATTGTTGGCGTGGTTGCTGGTGCCGCGATGAAGCAAAAACCGTCTAAAGGGCAGCTTGAATTTACGTCTTTGTCTGATCAAATCGACGACGTAAAGGACTATGCCACAGAGATGATGTTGTCAAAAGATGAGCTGAAAAAGTTAAATAAAGAGAAGAAGAAACAAGCTAAAAAAGACAAAAAGGACGTAGAGCCAAAATCAAAATTGTTTGTGTTGGATTTTGATGGCTCGACGGATGCCAATGAAGTCGATTCACTGCGTGAAGAGGTGACCGCTATTTTGTGTGCGGCAGGTGAAAAAGACGAGGTATTAGTGCGTCTAGAAAGTGGTGGCGGTGTGGTTCACGGCTACGGCTTGGCGGCTTCTCAGCTTCAACGCCTAAAAGACAAATCGCTACCGCTGACGATTGCCGTTGATAAAGTCGCTGCGAGTGGTGGTTACATGATGGCCTGTGTTGCCAATCATGTTCTCGCAGCAAGGTTTGCCATTATCGGGTCCATCGGTGTTATCGCTCAATTACCGAATTTTAATAAATTATTGAAAAAGCATGATATTGATTACGAGCAACACACGGCAGGCCAATTTAAGCGCACACTGACTGTGTTTGGCGAAAATAATGATGATGGCCGCGAAAAATTTAAGGAAGAATTGGAAGAAGTACACCAGATGTTCAAGACGTTTGTCAGTGCGAATCGGCCTGAACTCGACATAGATTTAGTCGCGACAGGTGAGTATTGGTATGGTGCCAAAGCACAAGAATTGGGGTTGGTTGATGAAATCGGCACATCAGACGATTACCTGTTATCCAAAGCTCAAACGCACGATATCTTCAGTGTCACTTACAAAACACGCAAAAATGTGGCCGAGCGATTAGGTATGGCTGCCGCGTCTATCGCGGAAAATGTAACATCCCGATTGTGGCAAAAGTCACAGCAATGGTTCCACTAGCATGGCCCATGACACCAAAACTAAAATTTTGGATGCTGCTGAAACCTTGTTTTCGAAACAAGGTTTCATGCAAACGTCAATGCGAGAAATTACGACGCTCGCTGAAGTCAATTTAGCATCGGTAAATTACCATTTTGGTAGCAAAAAAAACCTAATTCAATCGGTGTTTAAGCGTTACTTTGATGTGCTGATGCCACAATTTGACGCCATATTAGCATCAAACGAACATGCGTCTCCTGATTCAAATATTGAGGCCTTGCTGACTTCGCTCATTGCGCCCATGATGACACTCCAACGCGTGAGTCCCAATGGTACTGAGAAGTTTGTGCAGCTGCTGGGGCGCGGATACAACGAAACCCAAGGCCACTTGCGCCGCTTCATCATGCAAGATTATGGCAAAACCATAGGCCATTTAGTGACACAGATTCACAAACAGTTGCCACAATTGACTGAAGAGGTGTTGTTCTGGCGACTGCATTTTGCAATCGGTAGTTTCGTTTTCTCAATGGCATCGAGTGAGGCGCTCAAAGAGATAGCTAAAGCTGATTTTGACACCAGTGTCGATATCAGTGATGTTATTGCTAATATGGTACCGTTTGTTGCTCAAGGGCTTGCCAGTGGGGCTGTCGAATAATCCAATCGCTAAATACTTTTCCTTTGGGAGAGGCTTTTCAGTTAGCGATGGGTGTGACTTTCATTGCGTTTCTCACAACGAGAGCATCGCAGCAGGTGCCCTGCAAATTAGCTCGAGTACTCACACTTAACGTTCATTTATCCATACAAATGGATATTAGGTATCACCGCGAGAATGCGCGCCCATTACACTTTGGTTGCGTCCTGCACTTTTCGCGTTATACAGCGCTGCATCAGCTAAGTGAAAAAGATCGGCAGGTGATTGGCTCTGATTTGGGGTAATGTATCCCACGCCTGCACTAATGGTCAGTACTCGGGGGGTTATATTGAGTTCTGACGTCGAATGGGGGATGGCGAGTTCTTCTCTCACCCGGCGAATGACATCATTGGCAACATCTAGGGCATGAGTTGGCGAACAGTTTCCTAATATCAAAGCAAACTCTTCCCCTCCATAACGGGCAATAAAATCACTGGGGCGTCGTATAAAGCGCTCGTTACTCAAAAACGATGCTAGCGTGGCCAAACAATTGTCACCGGCTTTGTGCCCATAGGTGTCGTTGTACTGTTTAAAGTAGTCCACATCTAACAAGACCAAGCACAGCGTAGTTTGGTCTCTTGCACTTCTCAACCACTCTTGTTCGAGGCGAGAATCATATGCGCGTCGGTTTCCTATACCTGTCAGGGTGTCAGTTGATACCAAGGTAGATAAATGGTCATTGGTTTCGATGAGTTTTTCTTCTAACTTTCGTCGTTCAGTGATGTCTCTAGCAACACCGACGAGTCCAATTAGTTGACCGTTATCGTCATACATTGGCGTTTTAGTGGTTTCAGATAATATAGTTTTTCCACTACTTTTTAGTATGAGCCACTCTTCACTCGTCACCGAACGACCCATTTCCATTGCCTGGTTATCTTTGGCTATGAAGCTGTCAGCAATCTCTCGATCCACTAGGTCATAATCCGTTTTACCAACAATATTGTGTTCCTTATCACCGAAGTAAGCTTCACACGCTTTGTTACACGCAAGATAGACGCCGTTGACATCTTTTATAAAAACGTAATCGGGTAGGGTATCAAGCACTGTTCTAAACTGAATCGTTTTAGATTTTAATCTAGCTTCCAGTGTGCCTTGGGTGTTGTGTAATGAAGTGGCGTCCAAGTTCATGGTCAGTCGACGGGAGGTGGTTTCTTGTTATTGTATCTTTTTAATGTAGTACAAAAATGGCTGCTTTACTTATAAAAATGAATAAGACTTTGGTTTAAATCAATAAACTTTCAATTAAAAGCGTTTGAATTGCAAAAATGGCTAATTTATTGCTGCACCGCTTAATACCTAGTCGCCTCGGTGTTAAACTTTGGCAATTTCAAGCAATGCGTATCAAAAATGAAAAGACAGCAATTGATTCAAGCACTAGACAGCTTGTTATTTAGCCGTGAATATAAAGATTATTGTCCAAATGGGTTACAAGTCGAGGGCGCCGAGTCAGTCAGTAAAATAGTGACAGGCGTCACGGCATCTCAGGCGTTAATTGACGCTGCAATTACAAACGGAGCCGATACCGTGCTCGTTCATCATGGGTATTTTTGGAAAGGCGAGCGCCCGGAAATAACTGGGATGAAACGTCAACGGATCGCCGCATTACTTCAACATAATATTAATTTGATCGCCTACCATTTACCCATTGATGCACACCCTGAATATGGTAACAACGTGCAATTAGGTCAGTTGTTGGGATTGACGGATGTTGAACCGCTTCAGGGGGTTAAGCCCAGCGGGATTGTTTACCAAGGAAAGTTGAGTTCGGCGATGACAGCAAAAGCGTTTGCGGCTCATGTGGATGCCACGTTAGGGCGTTCGGCCTTGCTGGAAAGTGTCAATAACGACCCCATAACATCAGTGGCATGGTGTACTGGCGGTGGACAAGGTTATATCGAAACGGCGGTAGAGGCGGGGATCGATTTGTTTTTGACCGGAGAGGTGTCTGAGCAAACGATTCACGTAGCCCGTGAACAAGGGATTCATTTTATTGCGGCTGGCCATCATGCTACTGAACGCTATGGCGTCAAGGCTGTTGGAGATTACCTTGCAAGGGAATTTTCTCTAGATGTTGAATTTATTGATATCGATAACCCCGCCTAGTTATGACGATGAATGATCAAAATTTTGATGGCATTACAAAACGATTTGTAAAGAACATCTATGGCACCTCAAAAGGAAAACTGCGGCATACCATTCTTTGCGATTTGATTGATGAGTATCTTACGCGATTTGATAAACCATCACTCAATATCATTGATATAGGCGGTGGAACAGGAATCATGTCAAAACGGCTCGCGGAGATGGGTCATCGAGTGACGCTTGTCGATGCCTCTTCAGAAATACTTGATCATGCTAAAGCTGAAATGGCCGGAATCGACACACTGACTTATCGTCACAATTCGTTATATGAACTCAACGATATTGGCGATTACGACGTTGTGCTGTGTCACGCTGTTTTAGAGTGGTTGGCATCGCCACAACATGCAGTAGAACACATCGTGCGACAACTTAACCCCACTAGTTTGTTGAGTCTAACGTTTTTTAATAAAGATGCGGCTATGTTTGGCAATGCCGTCTACGGCAATTTCGAATATATAGCAAAAGGCATGAAGGTAAAAAATCAAATTAAGTTAAATCCCAATAATCCAGTGAATCCATCTGATGTGAAAAAGGTTATTGAACAAGAAGGCGCACGGCTGGTTGATGTTGCTGGCATTCGGTGTTTCCACGACTACCTCAAGAAGCCTATTGATTCGGAAGCAATGTACGAGGAGTTACTGGACTTGGAACGTCAGTATTGCCGAAAAGAGCCCTACAAATGGCTGGGTAAATACCTGCATTTTCTTGTTTCAAAGGGGTGATTAGGTCATCAGGGATTAAGACTTTCGGCTGAAATTTAACCATTTTCTAGGTTGTAAGTTGATTATTATGTGAGCACTGGTACAATGAGTATGGGCGTGTAGTTCGTAGTCATAATTTGATGAGGTAGTACGATTATGTGGTTTCGTCATGTTTTTATCTCGGTTTGCTTGTTGTTTAGTTTTAATGTCAGTGCGACTTTGATCGTGAATGGTAGCTTTGAAGACAATGACGTCAAAAACAACGGTTGGCGTTGGTTCAAAGCGGAGGACGTAAATGGCTGGAGTGGTGCGAATATTGAAATTTGGGACAGCTTACAGCGTTTCGAATCGTTCGACGGAGAACAACATGCCGAACTCAATTCACATGCGTGGCGTGGTCAATACAGTATTTACCAATCCTTTCAATCATTAGCCTCAAATAAATACGAAGTGAGTTTTGCTTACGCGTCCCGTCGAAGTAGAGGGGAGTCGTTTGAATTTGAAGTGTTAGATGCGAACGGAAGTACGCTATTTTCTCGGATTTTCGATGACCATTTGCAAAAGCAGTGGCAGACGTTTTCAACCTCTTTCATGGCAACAACGACCAGTACAACCTTGCGTTTTACTAGTCTAAATAGCGGTACTTACGGTAACTTCCTAGATGCGATCGTTGTTGAATCTGAAAACTGGACTGGGGCCAAAACCAGCAACGCGGTAAGCGCTCCGGCATCGTTAGGGTTTCTTATCTCAATGACGTGTTTATTGGTATTGCGCCAGCGTCTTCCTCGCAAATAACACCTTAGGCAGGCTCTGAGTTTGTAGGTTGTTCTTGTGGTACGGCACTGGATGTATAGAACAAGGTCATAAAATCTGCACTGATTTTTTGTTGTAACTCTTTTGCCTCGTTGGTGGGGCAAAACAACGAGACCATTACGACGATATTAGCGAACTCGTTTGTCTCAATGGTCACTTCCGGATCAATTTCGATAAACTCTGTCTCTAAACTTCTTTCAATCACGCCTTTGTAACGCTCTGCGACGTCTTTAAAGTGGTCGCAGTGAATACGGGCACGCTCTAATAGTTGAGGAAGAAATTCATAGGCATTAATTTTAGGTTCTATGACTAATTCAAAGCTGTGCATCGTGTAACGGCGTAAGAAGTTTAAGTTTTTGATGGTATGAGTCACCAAACGACTGTTAGGTAGATAGATATGTTTTCCCGTGTATTCAAACGTATCGTGATGAACTTCGAGTAACGTTAATTTTGCCCAATCGATTTCGACGACAACACCCATTTGATGATCGCCGGTTTCAATCCAATCTCCAACGCGAAATGGTCTTGCACCAAGATAGTAGATAAAACCAATAAAACACTGAATAAAGTCACGGGTTGCCAGAACAATCGCCACCGTAAAGGCGGCAATAGAAATAGCAAATTCTTGTGCTTCTTGTGCCCAAATGACAAATACGATAACGACCAGAAACGCGTTATACAGTTGTCTAAACTGGTTGATTTGGTGACGTCTGTCTTCGCCCGTAGATGAGCTTCTATTTCTCGCAAATCTTACTAATGAGCCCTTAAACCACATTAAACAACTGATAACCAGTAGCGTGGTCAAGAATTTATGTTCTAGGGCTAATCGCAAAGCTAATTGCAAGAAATAATCAAGTTGCTCTAATAATTCACTCATCGTTCGTTCTTCTATCAGTACGTCAATTTAGCTGACAAGGTAAGCAGTCAGGGTCTTATCGTGAGAGAGCGACAAGATATTGTTAATGGTTGTAGTGGTAATCTGCTCTAATGCCTCTTCGGTAAAAAAGCCTTGGTGGCCTGTAATCAGCACGTTATGAAACGTAGACAAGCGTTCGAACAGGTCGTCCTGAATGATGTCAGAAGAATGGTCTTTAAAAAATAATTCTGATTCCATTTCGTACACGTCGAGCCCTAGATAGCCGATTTTTTGTGACTTCAGGCCTTGAATAACAGCATGTGTATCAATGAGGCCGCCGCGAGACGTATTCACCAGCATTACACCCGTCTTCATTTTTCCAATCGCTACCTCATCTATCATATGGTAGCTTTTTTCGTTAAGCGGACAGTGTAATGAAATGATATCGCTGTTCGATAGTAAGGTGTGGTAATCAACATAATTGACACCCAATGCGCTTAATTCGGCGTCAGGGTAGGGGTCCACGCACAACATGTTACAGCCAAATCCAAGGAGTATTTTTGCTGTTGCCTTGCCTATATTCCCAGAACCCACGATACCAACAGTTTTATTGTGAAGCGTGAATCCCAGTAAGCCGTTGAGATCAAAATTGCTCTCGCGAACACGGTTATATGCTTTGTGAAGTTTTCTATTCAGTGTCAATATCAATGCAACCGCATGTTCGGCTACGGCTTCAGGTGAATAGGCAGGCACTCTAGATACGCTTATTTGATGTTCTGCTGCACTGCTGATATCGACATTGTTATAGCCGGCACAGCGAAGCGCAATGTGTGTACATCCCATTTCCGCTAAACGCCTGATCACGGTATCGTCAACTTTGTCGTTAACGAAAACGCAAACAACGCTGCAGTTCTTGGCCAAATCTACGGTGCTGGCATTAAGCTGGGCAGGGTAAAAATGTATGTCCAATCTCGTATCAGCGTATTTTGAGAAAAACGCCTCATCGTAGGGTTGCGCGCTGAACAGTGCGACTTGGGTGAGTGGATGAGGCGATGTCATGTTACGCGTCCAGCAAAGCCGCAATGGTCGCTTCAATATCTTCTGGCTTGGTGGTAGGCGCAAAGCGCCTAACCACTTTTCCTTCTTTATTGACTAGGAATTTTGTGAAATTCCACTTGATCCCTTTGCTGCCTAAAAAGCCCGGCGCTGCCTGTTTCAAATGGTTGTATAGCGGATGGGCATTGTCACCGTTGACTTCTATCTTTTTGAATAAAGGGAAGTTAATGGAGTAATTCATCTCACAAAACTGCTGAATTTCACCATCATCTCCCGGTTCTTGATGGCCAAACTGATCGCAGGGAAACGCAAGAATCTCTAGCCCTTTCGTTTTGTACTTGTCGTATAACGCCTCTAAACCTTTGTATTGGGGCGTAAAACCACAACGACTGGCGGTATTTACGATCAAGGTTACTTTCCCAGCTAAAGATGAAAAGTCGAACCCGTCCCCGTTATTAAGCGTCGCAGAAAATTCGTGTACTGACCCAGACATTGTATTCCCCGTTTTGTAATTGTTTTTTAAGTGTTTATAGCACTAGCATACCTGCAAAATTTAAATAAACCAACACAAGCCTTTTGCCTGTGTGGCTGTTAAAATGAGTGCCGATTTCAACCCGTTGCTGAAGGATAGGTAAATGAAAAAAATAAGCTTTTTGGGCCTGGGTGTCATGGGTTATCCGATGGCGGGACATTTGGTCAAGCAAGGTTATGAGGTAACGGTCTACAACCGAACCACGCAAAAAGCCGAAGACTGGCGTACCGAGTTTGGCGGTCAAGTCGCGTTGACGCCTGCGCAGGCGGCAAGCGATGCCGACGTTGTCTTTATGTGTGTCGGCAATGACAACGACATAAAACAAGTGGTAATGGGTGACAGCGGTGTGTTTGAGACTATGCAACCAAATACCATTCTGGTCGATCATACAACCGCATCAGCGACCATCGCCCGGGAACTGAGTGAGGCATGTTCGCAGAAAAATATCAGTTTTATCGATGCCCCAGTATCAGGCGGGCAAGCGGGAGCTGAGAACGGTCAACTGACTATCATGTGTGGTGGCGATGAAATCGCGTTCGATAGAGTAAAACCTGTCATGGACAGTTATGCTCGACATAGTCAACGTTTAGGTGACGCAGGTAGCGGACAACTTGCGAAAATGATGAACCAAATTTGCATCGCCGGTATCGTTCAGGGGTTAGCGGAGGCACTGCATTTCGGTCAACAGGCAGGCTTGGACTGCAAAGCGGTAATCGACGTGATAAGCAAAGGAGCGGCGCAATCGTGGCAGATGGAAAACCGTGCGTCTACCATGTTAGAGGGAGAATATGAATTTGGTTTTGCCGTGGATTGGATGCGAAAAGATTTGAGTATTGCATTGGACGAAGCGCGCAGGAACAACTCTACACTCGCACTTACCGCCCTTGTTGATCAGTATTATGCCGATGTACAGAAATCAGGTGGGGGGCGATGGGACACCTCTAGCCTGCTGACGCGCCTGAGTCACTCGGCGTAAGCACGTCAGTTTGCACCAGCGGCGGCAAGAAAAACGCCGCCGCTGCTTCTATTTGCTGCTTCAATCGGTCGAAACGGGCCTTGTTGCTGCCATCAAGTGGAATAATACCTAAGTGATCGAGTAGCGATTGCACCGTGATGGTACGGAACGAATGACGTTTTGCATCAACCAAACAATTCAACAAGTTTAAAGCGAAAGCGGCCGTATTGGGCATCAGATCAAACGCGTCAAAGAAGTAGGGCATTGCTTTCGCGTAGTCCTTGGCAACGAATAACCGTGTACCGGCATCATTGAGGGCCAATGCACGCTCGTCTGCTAAGCCCAAATGACGTTCACTTTCTTTCATTTGCTGGACATTGCCAACTTGGTCACTGATAGTTGTAAAGTCACTGAGTTTATCCCTGACAAAATCAATGTAATCTGCCGCTTTGTCTGCATCGCCAAGATGTTTCCAAACTTTTGCGGCGCACAAGATAGTTGCCGCGTCTGCTCGGGAGATGTGTTCCATGTTTTCTTGTGATACTAACTCTCTGGCACGCTTAAAGTCATTGTCCAAAATAGCGGCATAGGCCATCAAAAAGTCGTGCTTTTGCTGACCAATTTGATCTGCTGTGTTGCGACCAGCAATGCCGATGAGTTTTCTCGCCTGAGAGAGGCTTTCCTCTCTTTGGTTAACGGGGCTCTGCTCCGCAATGCTCAAGTAATATTCAGCGAGTTCATAGGTAAACTCATCAAAACGTTCCCTAATCGAACGGTTGAATTCGCGCTTTTTCTGCAATAACTCAATACCTTCTAAAACACGGTTTTGTTTTTTAAACGTCATGGATTTGAGTTTAGTCGCAGGCACGCTCAATTCACTGTCATTGATATGGTTGAGGTAAAACTCTGCTTGTGAATAGGATTGCTCGAGAAACGACAAGCTTGCTAACCACTCGAAGGCTTTATCCCGCGATAGGTTAATATTGACCAGTTGTGAAAGGTTATTTTTGCAGTGGTTGAATTGCCCCTCTAAATACTGGCATTTTATCTTTCCCCACTGTGCCCAAAGGACGCGATCTGATGTTGCTAACACCTGATCGTATATTCGCCTCGCTTGAGCGTAAAACTCTCCCTGCATTAAAACTCGGGCATGGAGCTTGTTCACTTCTGACAAAATGCGTTTACTTGGCCCGCTGAGTTTTATTTTCTCAATTTCTCTAATTGTGCGTTGGGTGTTGCCATCATCCATATCCGCTAGGGCATTGTGAACGGTTCGCCTGAAGTTAACGTACTGTTCCATCGACCTCGTCAGTGCGGCAATAGTATAGGGCTTGAGAAGTAAGACGTCTGGGTGTACGTCAATGATATGGCCGATGGTATGAGCCGCGTGGTCGGCTGTAATAAACACAATTCCCGTGCTGGGTTTAACAAACCCCGCCTCACGTAAATGACTGACCCATTCAACGCCGTTTTTTCGTTGGCCGAGATGGTAATCAAATACCAGAATATCGAAGTTTTGTTTTCGTAACGCTGCTTTCAATTCATTGCCGTTACTAAAACTGAAAACGTCAAAAAGGCCCACAGACAGGAGATGACTGCGCAGGTTGGCTCTAGCAGTCGCATTATCTTCAACAACGGCAAGACGATATTGCAAAGTATTCAACCTGAATTTAAACCGGAGACACAGTTAACCATATCAGGTCTGATGTGTCACGTCAGGTCTGGATGGGAATCAATTTTAAAACGCATGTATGTTTTGTAAGCGAGACTAACGGATTGTCTATTTGCTACTGACACAATTGATGCGGGCTAGCGCTCCGTTTGTTATGATCGACTAACGATTAGATAAATGATGACAAACTATGTGGCAGTGCCCCATTTGTGCCTCTGCGCTCAATTTAACCGATAGAACATGGCGTTGTGCCAACAACCACAGTTATGACCAAGCAAAAAGTGGTTATGTCAATTTACTTCCCGTTCAACATAAAAACTCAAAGCAACCTGGTGATGACAAAACCATGCTCAGAGCACGTCAGCACTTTCACTCGATGGGTGGCTATCAACCATTAATGGACAGCGTTGCCAAAATCATTATAGAAAACATTCCGAGTGACAAAAGCGTATCGCTGTATGACGCTGGCTGTGGTGAGGGAAGTTACCTCGATAGGGTTTGCACCTTAATGACGGAAGCGGGTTTTTCCGTGCAGGGTATGGGAAGTGATATTTCAAAAGTTGCTGTGGAACTCGCTTCAAAGGCATTTAAAGCACATGAGTTTACCGTTGCAAGCAGTGTGAATTTACCCGTGGGCGATCAATCTTTGGATGCGGTTATGCAAGTTTTTGCACCAGGTAGTACCGAAGAATATGCCAGAGTGATCCGAAACGAGGGTATTTTGGTGACGGTTGACCCCGCAGCTCAACACTTGTGGTCATTGAAACAACATATTTATGATACCCCTAAGCCCCACGATGAGGCTCACGAGATAAGAGAAGGGTTTGCTCTTACCAATGATACTCGGGTTGCTTTCGATGTCCCGCTAACCACTGAGTCACAACGCTTAGCCTTATTACAAATGACGCCGTATTTTTGGAAAATTAGCGACGCTGTTAAATCAGCCATACTCACCTCACTTACAAAGGTCGAGGCGTCGTTTATTGTCCGTGTTTGGAAAAAGGAATGCGTTGATGGCTAAAGCCTTATTCCTTGACCGAGATGGTGTAATCAATCTCGATAAGGGCTACGTTCACAAGATACCGGATTTCGAATTTGTGGATGGGATTCTAGAACTTGTTGTTCGATTTTGTGAGGCGGGTTATCTTCCTATAATGGTAACGAATCAATCAGGTATTGGTCGCGGATACTATACTGAGTCAGACTTCTGGACCTTAACCCAATGGGTTCGAGAGCAGTTTCTAGCAGTCGGCATCACCTCGTTTCCCGTTTATTTTTCGCCTTTTCACCCAGAAGCAAGTGTCGAAGCGTATCGACGGGACAGTGATTGTCGTAAACCCAATCCCGGAATGTTGCTAAAAGCCCAAGAAGACTGGGATATAGAGTTAGGTGACTCGGTACTCATAGGGGATAGCTGGCGAGATATTCAAGCTGGTCATCGGTGTGGCGTGGGGCGTTTGATTTACTTTAGTCGAAACGCGCCCATGAGTCATAGTGATTACCCGGAGATTCGCCACCAGCTAGAGGTGGTGCATTCACTGAACAACGTGGTCCCGATTAGGTAGGTAGTTCCACCGCAATGGTTGCGGTGGAACGTATTGTTAGCTGGAGAATCGCGTAAGGTGCTTTATTGCACGGCTCAGCAAGTCGACGTTTAACGCTTCATCGCTACGGTGGTTGGTATTAATGTTAAGAATTTCGTAACTGCCGTTACTCAATACTTCAATTAATTGTCCATCATGCACTACCAATACCTTTTCACCCGATGTACTAACTATCCAGTTGCGTTTTGGCGCCATTAAATCTTGACCGGTCGAGTAAGTCGCAGGATCAGCAGAACAACCCAATGCGCCCATTACGGTTGGGGCGATATCTTCGATACTGGCCAACGTTGAGGTAATGGCTAAATTGGTGTAAAGCGTGCTGATGGCAGGATTGTCGGTCGTTTGATTTGACCGGCCTGCAATGATGACATCCGATGTGGCGAGTTTCGATGGCGTAACGACGTCCTCGATTTCTGCTGCTGTGAGAAAAGCAACAGTTAACCCTTTGGTTGATGTGTCATCCGAAAAGCGTTTAAACCGCGTGATCAAGTCTTTATCACTGGCTAAAACATTAACCGCCATCCCCTGAGCTTGCGGAAGCGCGAGTAACACGGGTACTTGAGATTGAATATTGCCAGTATAAATTTCTGGTACGCCAAACAATGCCGAGGTCACTAATCCACGATCGGTCGTTGCGGTCGAGAAAAACGTTTGGGTTTCACGTAAATCAAATATCGACATGTCGGGCAACGGGGCGTAATCAGTCTGAATGACAACAAGTATGCTTCGATTGCTATCCACAGAGCAATAGACAGGTTCAAGGGGATAGTTGAATTGGTGGAGCATAGGGTCGAATTGAAGCTGCTGTCGCTCGCGATAGCTGTCTATGTCTAGCAATCCATAGCGCGACATGGTGGTTTTTGCCGTTGCGGGATAAGACAGTGGAAACATATTGTCTTGTTTAATGACGGGTTGATACAACTGCGCATCGGCCCACACATGGATGGCGTGGCTACTGACAAAACAAGCAACAAAAAAACTGCTCAGAGGGATGCCCAATTTATAGTGAAGCAGTCTGTCGATACGTTTCCAGATTGCGTTAGCTAAGATAAGCTGAAAGCCAAGCCACACAACAAACAATAACAGTAAAAATCCCCATTGTTGCCATCCAAATTGACTGATTTGCGTTTGCGTTTCTGCCCTTAGTAAATCTGTCGAGCTGAAATTAATATGAAAACCCGTCTTATTGAAGAGCAACGCATCAAAAGCCAACAGGGCAAGACCCACTGCGGCGATAATTGACCCCGACGCTTTTACGACACGAGGGGAGGTCACGGCGTAGCAAAGTGGTAGCACAAATATCACAAACCCGAAAAAGGTCATGAAACTGATATGACCTAGCCAGTTCGCAACTAAGTAACCACCGCCAACCAACGTCGTTGGCATCGGAGAAGAAAAGACAAAGATAGAAGCGATAACAAGGGCAATAATGATGTTGGCTAATGCAAACCAATGCCCCCAATTCACCAATTTTGTCACCCGTTGACGGCGGGGAGATTCTGCTAAAATCATGGTGCTCGTCTTTACCCTTGCACGCTTTTCATTAGAACATTTGAAAACTGTTCTGCCATTGCTTTTCGCTGTGACGAAGGCACTTGATTGTTTAAAATATTGGTCACTAGGTTGCCCAAAATCATCAATGACAGATCGCGATCCGCATCGTTTTCTTCTAAGACGACGATTATCTTATTCATTAGGGCTTCGAATTCTTGGTTGCTATAGCGACTTGTTTGGGGCATTTGAACGCCTCTTTTGGTTTGTTCTTCATAAACAAAGGATTTAACGATAAAATGATTATAATCGTTGTGTGATTGATAACAATCATTCATTCATAAATCCCCATTTTTCGTCGTATTCGAAAGAATACGGTGCTTAATATTTTATCGAAGGGCCTGTTAATTCAACATGAGCGCGCTAATTCATCATTTTGTTGTGCATCAGCTGAGTGTTAACGCTGATGACAAAATTGCCATATCACCTCGACCTGAGTGTTTACCCGTCACTGCCGAAATTGAACATCTGGCACACTTGATCAATCACAACTTTAACGTCAAGCCGGGTAAAGGTGTGGGTAAATTCATAGACGCACAAGATGCGTCTGAAGATGATGTCACTTCGGAATTTCCCAGCGATCTCGCCGATTTTCTGACAACGTGGAAAGACGATAAAAGCCAGTCGGCCGAGGCCTTTCAGCAATTCAGTGTCAAAGCGGGTGGGCAGCTTATCAAAGCCCTTGTTGATACCGGTACGGTTGAATCGGGCTTTTTAGTGTTTTCAATGTATGAATTTTTGGCAACCGATTATTTGATGATTGCCTTGTTAAATACCAAGTCCCACGTCGAGGTTAATCAAGCACTTGAATTGTCTTCACGCGAGCACCTCGATTTGGCAAAGATGCAATTGGCGGTTCGCATTGACCTGACGCAATGGCAAATCCAGCCAGAGCTGCAACGCTACATCAGTTTCATAAAGGGACGCATGGGGCGGAAAGTGTCAGATTTCTTTATGCAGTTTGTTGGTTGCGAGGAGTTAGTCGATAACAAACAACAAAACAAACAGTTAGTATCGACTGTCGATGCATATTTAGCGTCTGAATCGCTTGACCCTGAAGAGAAAAACGCGCACAGGGACCAAGTTAAAAGTTACTTCAAAGAGAAAATAGACAGTGGCGAAACCGTCAGCGTCGCAGAGTTATCTGACCAATTGCCAGTTAACAACGAGACGAGCCAAACCTTTGAAAGCTTTACGGCAACCATGGAAGCACCATTTGAAAAGGAAATTCAACCAGATCCAGCTGCTTTGAAACAATTGGCGAAGTTCACAGGGCAGGGCGGTGGCGTGTCATTGAGTTTTGACCGCAAATTATTGGGGGATCGCATTTCTTATGACCCTCACACTGATACGCTGGTGATACGGGGTATTCCGCCCAATCTCAAAGACCAGTTGACACGAAACTCAGGCATGAACTGAGGGATTTATTGCATTAGTCATACGCCTCACGTCAAATGAGGTATACTGACGCCAGTATTAGATTTTATTTTCCGTCTGTCGCGACTTCGATAGACAAATTAGGTGGTTTTTCACACTTTATGCAACTTTTTGTAAATGATTTAACCGTAATGGACTTCTCCTACCTTTGCCCAGAGCGAGGTATGGTAGGAGAAAGCTGGATCGTCGATGTAATACTTGACGGTGACCTGAATGACGAGAGCATGATTCAGGATTTTGGCAAGGTAAAAAAAGATTTAAAGCGATTGATTGACGAGTATGTCGATCACAAGTTGTTAGTTCCAGCAGAACATCAAGCAACGTCAATTCGTCATGAGCTGGACAGCGATCACGTGGAAGTTAACTTCAGATTTAAAGACAACCAGCTGATTGGTCTTTACTGTCCGGCGGAAGCCTACGCTTTTATTTATTCTGATCAGGTCACTATGCCTTCTGTCAGTGATTATCTTCGCGAAGTATTAGCAACACATTTGCCCGAAAACGTCGATAATATTGAGTTACTCCTTCGGACTGAAGTGATTACCACACCGTTTTATCACTACACTCATGGCCTGAAAAAACACGATGGCAATTGTCAGCGTATCGCTCATGGTCATCGGTCTAAAATTGATATTTTCACCGATGGTGAACTGGATTTGCAAAGCCAACAATACTGGGCCGAGCGCTGGGCCGATATTTACATAGGTTCTGAAGAAGACCGAGTCCAGGTTGAACATCTTAAGATGAACGTCTCGGTAAGTAACGAAGACTACTACGGGTTTGCCTACGAGTCGTCTCAAGGCTATTTTGAGATGGTAATCCCCAAATCTGTCACAGAAATCATTAACACCGACTCTACTGTTGAGTGTTTGGCACAGCACGTGTTGACGGTTCAGTTAGAGCGATTGGCTGGAAAGTCGAGCCGTATCATGGCCTACGAGGGTGTAGGAAAAGGAGCAATGATAAGTGGCTAAGCAGGGAATGAATAAACGGTCTTTCTTGTATAAGTTTCGCGTGCACCTGATCATCGGTGTCGGCGCGCTATTGCTCACCGCTGCCAGTATGGCCGTCGCTAAGGATAGAGACTCAACAATATCCATTGACGGCGAACTAAAACAGGGGAGCTTAGTGAGGGCAAAAGTCGCTCCCGGCGCAAAGGTGACATTTGATGGTAAAGCAATATACGTCGATGCTGAGGGACGGTTTGTATTTGGTTTTGCTAGAGATGATGACAAGGCTCATACACTTGCTTGGACTACGCCAGACGGTCAGCAACACGAAAAGCTGCTCACCCCAATTCAGCGTGAATACAACATTCAGCACATCAATGGCTTGCCACCCAAAATGGTGACACCACCAGAATCAGTACTGCAGCGTATACGCCGAGATTCTGCGATTGTACGGGCCGCGAGGCAACCCGTTAATCACTATGATGATGTGTTTGGCACCTTCATTTGGCCCGCAGAAGGCGTGATCACTGGTGTTTATGGCAGTCAGCGGGTGTTAAATGGTGAACCTAAAAGACCCCACTTCGGAATCGATTTAGCGGCACCAACGGGGACACCAGTTTATGCCCCAGCAGGTGGCGTAATCACGATGGCAGAGGATGATCTTTACTACTCTGGCGGTACTATCATTCTGGATCACGGCGCTGGCGTGTTCTCGACGTTTCTCCATATGAGCAAAGTCGAGGTGAAGGTTGGCGAGCGTATTGAGCAAGGCGATAAAATAGGTGAAGTGGGCGCGACAGGTCGTTCTACCGGCCCACACCTCGATTGGCGTATCAATTGGCTATCAATGCGTTTGGATCCGGCGTTCTTGGTGCCAGCTCGATAACCATTGTTGACAGGTGTCAGCGTCGCTGACGCCAACGTCACACACATCGTTCACAGCGTTTTGTATTGTTAAATTTAGCGTAAGTACGCGGCCTTCTCTTAGTATCAATAAACTCAGGGTTTCAGTCTGGCTGTTGAGAAAACGTTGTAAAATCGCTTCCGTCACTTCATAGCCATTCACTGCAATAATGATATCGCGAATCATTAAACCTGCGTTGCTTGCTGGTGTATTTTCTCTTACGACATTAATGATGAGGCCTTTAGCGTGATTGCCGACGGTGGCACCAAATCCATTTTTCGGTGACGTGTCTGAGATACGGCCGCCTTTGTCTGACAAGCCAACTTGTTGGCGAAGCGTCATTTCTAAACCTGCGACCGGCAGAAGCGTGGCTAGAGGCACATCTTGCGTTCCGTATACCACTTTTGCCAGGTAGTCACCAACGTCAATGGCGAAGTGTTGTTTGCACACAGTTTGTATGACGTCCCACGGCGTACCGCTTTCTTCTTGGCCATATTCAGACCATAATATTCGCATGACGTCATCTAAAGAGTAACGGCCTTGGCTTTGCTGGCGTAAAAGTAAATCTAACCCCAATGCAACTATTCCGCCTTTAGCATAGTAGCTGACAATCACGTTAGTCGCACTGGCGTCCTGTTTATAAAATCGTGTCCATGCGTCAAAACTGGATTCGCTAATCGATTGCCTTGTTCGGCCACTGTTTTGCTGCACTCGAGTAAAAGTTTTGGATAACAAATGACAATATTGTTCGTGACTGATCAAGCCAACACGAGCGAGCGTGACTTCATCATAGTAACTCGTAAAGCCCTCATATATCCAAAGCTGGTCAGTATAGGTTTCCACCCCCAAGTTTGGCTTAACCATCACATCAGGTTTGATACGTTTGACGTGCCATGTGTGAAATAGTTCATGGCTACATAAGCTCAAAAAATCGATATAAGTGTCAGTTTTGTGTTCCCCTTCATTAGGCATTGGCAAATCAAAACGGGGGAACAGTAAGGCTGTCGAATTGCGGTGTTCCAACCCGCCATAACCTTTATCACTGATTAATGTCATGAATAGGTAATCAGTAACCGGAGGTTTATCTGAAAACAGCGTCAGATGGTGCTCGCAGATGGGGATGAGATCTCGGGTAATTCTGTCAATGTCGATAGGATCATTACCCGAGAACAAAAGTGTAAAATTGACCCCATAGGTGTCAAACTCGCGAGTTTGGCATCGCCCGATAAAAATCGGGTGGTCGATGAGCTCTTCATAGTGTTCGGCGATAAAGTGATTGTCTTTGGCGTCTAAGCTGGTATGGATTTGCCAGTCATCAGGACAGGTATCTGTATTGATGGATACCCTGCAGGGTAAATGGCTCAGTGCTTCGTCACAAAGAAACACACTTGTACCATTGAGGAATGCATAGTCGTCATTGATGAAAGCAGATCGAACCGATAAATCGTTCGCATGGACTAGATACTCTATGGAGACGTTTTGTCCTTTAGATTCTACAGTCCACGTGTGTTTGTCGGTTTTGGACCAAGGAATGTAATGGCCAGTTTCGTCTCGGGCGGCAAAAGTCACCACACTCTTGGCAAAATCTCGGATCATATAACTGCCAGGAATCCACGCTGGCAAGGTCAGTTTCAGGCGAGGTAAATCGTGCTGCGGGACGTTAAGCACGACCCGTACTAAATGATCGGATATGGAGGCGATGGAAAGGTCATATTGCAATGTCATAAGAAAAGCTTGTTTCGCAGTGTCTTTTTAAATTAGTTCAAAGATAGCCAACTATGCACGGGGCTTGCAATGGATATTTGTCGCAAGCTAAAGTGTATGTTCAAGGATTACGCAAAAAGAGAACAGCCGCAGTGACTCAGGCAAATGTTTCGTTAACAAGAGAGCACATTGAATGCCTCAAGGCATTAGTGCCAGGTACGAGTGTTGATTTGCAAGTTTCAACACCTACTTCGCCTAAGCGATTAAAAACGCAATATGCGGGCATGTTGATGTCCCAATGTGTCATATTGCAAATGCCTTCCGAAGCCAAATTTGGCATGGTGCGCGACCTGTTAAATACTGATGTGGACGTGGTCGTGAGGTATGTACTAGAGGGCAATGCTGGGCAAGTTATTGCCTTTAAAGCGAAGGTGATCAGGGTGCTGAGTAAGCCGATTCCCATGTTGTTGCTTACTTTTCCCAATGTGGTCCAAACGATGGGACTGCGTGCTGAGAAACGATTACCGCCTGGTATCGTATCCACGATTAATGTTAAAACCGAAGAGAGTGAACATCAGATCAATGGTTTGATTGTTGATGTGTCTAACACTGGGTGTCGTGTGGCGGTCGCGATAAGCCCCGAATTGGATTCGCTAACAGATGAACAAGGTATTACCTTGACGATTCCGTTAGACGAAGGAGAGATTGAAGTTGACTCTGTCGTAAAAAATATTAAGCGCGAATTCGATTATGTCTATTATGGTTTGCACTTTGAAAATCAGGACAAATTGATTGAGCAATTAATGGAACGCTATTTTCTCGACAGCGAAGCCTTTTGATGTGCGGTTACCGCTTATCTGATGATTTCGACAATACCACGCAACCCGTGCGATAAGCATAGCAGTGAATGCGACCAACGAAACTCGGTCTTGCATGGTTTAGGCTTATAATGAAATCAAATAGTAAAATTAGATTGAGTAGCAGTGAGCAGTTGGCAGCGTCTTTTTGACAACAACGAACGATTATTTTGGGTTTTGCACAGTGTTGGCTGGGCGGGCTTTGCAGTTATTTATTACATCGGATCGTTCTTGCATGATATGAGGCCTATTTGGGTTTTTATTATCGTGTTGAACGCCTACGCTGGTTGGTTGTTAACGTTACCGCTTAGATACCTCTTCAGATACGCCAGAAAGTTGTCCTTGCCGAAAATGATCGCAATCGTGTTGATCTCATCATACGTCGTGGCGGCGGCGTGGGCCGTCATAAAAAATGTAAACTACTGGGAAATATACAAGCACGGCTATCGCCCGGAAATGTGGTTTATGTATTTTAGGAATACAATTGATAGCTTGATCATGATTGGATGTTGGGGGGGCGTATACTTCTGTATCAAAAACTTCCAAATGCTCCAGAAAGAAAAACAAAACGCACTCAAAGCATCTACCATGGCTCATCAAGCCCATGTCAAAATGCTGCGTTACCAACTCAATCCCCATTTTCTGTTCAACACGCTTAACGCGATCTCGACGTTAGTGCTGCTCAAAGAGAACAAAACGGCTGAAGCCATGGTGTCGCGGTTAAGTGACTTTTTGCGCTATAGTCTAGACAATGACCCGATTAAACGTGTGCCTCTGGGTCAAGAAACCAAAGCGTTGCGGTTGTATCTAGAGATTGAAAAAGTCAGATTTGACGATCGCCTCGATGTGGTGTGGGACATCCAACCTGAATGTGAGTCCGCTTTGGTCCCGAGCATGATATTGCAACCTATCATAGAAAACGCCATCAAACATGCCATTTCAAAAATGGAAAAGGGTGGGCAAATAGCCATCAGTGCCTCGATATTTGGTAATGATTTATTGATGGATGTGGCGGATAACGGGCCCGGTGCAGATATTATCGATGGTCAGCTAAAACGAGAAAATGGCGTAGGACTCGCGAATATCCGAGAACGTCTCCATTCGCTGTACCAACGGAATTTCGGATTCACGATTGAACACAATCAGCCGTCGGGTGTACGAGTAAGAATTAGAATTCCTTATGAAGTAAAGGACGCGTAATAAATGGAAAATAATAAAATACGAACGCTAGTTGTTGACGATGAACCCTTGGCTCGTAAGGGCCTAATGGTGAGGCTACAGAGCCATGATGACATCGACGTCATTGCAGAGTGCCAAAACGGACTGGATGCCGTCAGTGCGATTTCACAGCACCGTCCTGATTTGGTTTTTCTCGACATTCAAATGCCCGGATTGAACGGTTTTCAAGTTATTCACAAATTGCGCGAGCTCAAACAACCCATTCCAATGGTTGTATTTGTGACGGCATACGACAGTTACGCAATCAAAGCGTTTGATGTGCACGCGCTAGACTATTTGTTGAAGCCGGCTGATGACGAACGTCTTCAAGATGCACTGGCCAAAGTGAGAGAGTATTTCTCAACACAACATCAAGACGAGCAATCACGCAAACTTGTCAGCTTAGTTGCCGAATTGACTGGCGACGATTGCGAAGAAATTCTTCGTAAGTTAGCCGCGGGAGAAGCCGTAGAAACGAACCCTTATCCTGATGTGCTTGCCATCAAAGATGGTTCAGAGGTGACACGTGTGGCCGTACAGGACATTCAATGGATTGACGCAGCGGGCGATTACATGTGTGTACATGCGCTAGATGGTATGCACATCATGCGCAAGACAATGAAAGAACTAGAGCAGGAGCTCAACCCGCAGTGGTTTGTACGTGTGCACCGCAGTGCAATTGCTAACATTCGATTTGTCAAAAAGTTGGTGAGTCATATCAGTGGTGAATATCACTTGATACTCCAAAACGATACTGAGTTGAAAGTAAGCAGAAGCCACCGAGATAAAGTCAAAGCTGCGATGAAAATGTAGTTGTTGGCGCTAATGCGTAACCAAAAGTGTTGAATTTTGGTTACGCGTAACTACTGTTCTCGGGCCGTTCCCATTGCGTCAAGTAGTTGTTTCGGAAGAGGTTTTTCACTTCTCCATGTTTTTTCAAGCGCAATATCGACTGCGCGTCCATTTTGCTCGCCAATCATGATACCAGTCGCGCCACGATGTATAGCCTCTACTGCGCCCACGCCAAGTGTTGTTGCAAGAATGCGGTCTTGACTGACAGGCGAACCACCTCGTTGAACATGCCCCAATATCACGGGCCTGACTTCGCTTTGAGTGGTATTAGCCAACTGTGATACCAGATCATTTAGGCCCCCCGGCCAGACATTTTCAGCGACGACAATCACGTAGCTTACGTGTCCATTGTTATCTCGCTTGAGCGTTAAGTGTTGTTGGATATCTTCCAAAACCTTTGCTTGCGAGACAAAGCTCTCAGGTAAAATGACAAAATCTGACGCTGACGCAACCGCCGCACTCAGCGCGAGAAAGCCCGCATGTCGACCCATTACTTCGACTAAAAAGAGTCGTTCAAATGCATCGGCGGTATCCCGTACTTTATCGATAGAGTCGACAGCAGTCTCAATTGCCGTGTAATAACCTATAGTGGCATCTGTTCCCGCAATATCATTGTCGATGGTACCGGGCAATCCAATTATTTGTCCTGACCAAAACTGTGAAAGGTGATGTGCACCGCGAAATGATCCATCTCCGCCTATTACGATAAGTGCATCGATATTCGCGGCGTTTAGGTTTTCGGCGGCTTTTTGTCCCGCTTCGTCGCTTTTAAATTCAATACATCGCGCACTGTGTAATATTGTTCCACCACGTTGATTAAGATTGTGTACAGCTTTGGTGTCGAGTTCTGTAAACTCTTGGTTTAACAGCCCGTTATAACCGTGGAGGTAGCCCAGTGTGCGGTATCCGTAATGCGCGTTTGCCAATACGACCGCGCGGATACAGGCATTCATACCCGGCGCGTCGCCACCTGAAGTAAGCACTGCAATTGTCTTTGACACAGATTGAAACCCTTTGGTCATTTAATTTAATCGAACTTTTTTATAGTCTAGAACTCAATAGGTTAGCTTGCTTTGATAAATATCAATTGCATTTGTGAATGTGGTTTTCTTGCAATTGGCACCAAGTAGCGATCAATAGTACATACCCTATCGTAATGACTATGACACATGTTTAGACTGGCAGACTTCAGAGCGCAATGCCAGATGCAAGAGGAAGAATGGACGCATGAACAAAAAAATCTTTATTATCGTTGCATTGACGGTGTTGCTGTCGGCATGCTCTTCTAAATTTGCCTACAATAACCTTGATTGGTTGGTGCATTGGTATTTAGATGATTATGTTGAGTTAACCAAAGAACAAGAAGAATTGTTCGATGGTTACTTTAAAAAGTGGCATAGCTGGCATCGCAGTGAAGAACTGGACAAATACGTCGCGCAATTAAAGGCATTGAAGACGGACATTGAGAGAGACGAGCTTAATGCCCAAGCGATTTCTTCGCACCTAGACGGCGCAAGAACCCATTGGACGCGATTAGTTAATGAGTTAGCGCCTGAATTAGCAGTGCTCGCGGAGGACTTGGATGACGAACAAGTGGTGTATTTGTTTGCCTCACTCGAGAAAGAAAACGCTGAGCGTGAAAAAGAACTTTTAGAAAACGCAGAGTTAGACGATAGCGAAAGACTCGAAAAACGAACAGAAAGTTTATTCGATGACTTAAAAGAGCGAGTAGGGCGGTTAAGCGCTGAACAGAAAAAAATCATTGAAGATTTTGCACCTGATTTTCGCACGACGGCACTCCAGAATATTCGCTATCGAAGAGCAATACAGAGCGCTGCACGGTCACTTTTTGCAGATAAAGCAAATAACCCGCAATTCAAACCACAACTCGTCCATTTACTAACGCATACCGATGATTATCGCGACGAACAGTATCAAGCCGACTCGCTTCACAATAGAGTGCGCTATACCGCAATGATGGAGGCGCTGTTGCCGACCTTGAATGCTAAGCAAAAACGCAAGCTAATCAAACAAATACAAGATATGATAGACGACTTTGAAGATTTGTCGGAAGCGTAATGTGTGACTAATCATGTTCGTCCATTTTTAGGACTTGCTTTATCTTTAACGACCGCCGTTTTGTGGGGTATTTTACCGCTTTTTTTGGCGATTTGTTTACAGGCAATGGATAGTGCAACTATTACGGTCTATCGCTTTATTGTTGCCGGTGTATTTGTCTTTGCCGTACTCTTTTTTAAATCCGCATTGCCGCCGATAAGAAAAATTGGTACGCCAGCGCTGCTGTTGTGTGTGGCCGCCACGGTTATGTTGGTCATCAACTATGTCACAAATGTCATAGGGCTGAAATATTTGAGTCCCGGTAGTGTTCAAGTCTTGATGCAGATTGCGCCTCTGGCATTGATGATAGGTGGCGTGTTGGTGTACAAAGAGCCGTTTACGCGGATACAGCTATTCGGTACTGCCGTATTACTTTTGGGGTTGACCTTGTTTTTTAACCAACGTTTACCACAAATTATCGCGTCAGAATCTGAAGATATGATCGGCATTTACATTATTGCCGGTTCTGCACTGGCATGGGCAAGCTATGCTTTATGTCAGAAAGTCCTATTAAGGCGTATGACCGCCATGCAGCTAACATTGTTTATTTATCTACTTGGCGCTCTGATGTTGGTGCCATTTAGTCAATTTTCGTTACTGCTGGACTTAAATGCTGTGCAATGGTGGTCATTGGGGTTTTGTTGTCTCAATACTATCATTGCCTATGGTGCGTTTACTGAGGCATTGCGAATCTGGCATGCCTCACGAGTCAGTGCGGTTATTGCTCTTGCGCCAATCTTTACTTTTTTGTCTATGCTTGCGGCCGAACGCATTGCACCCGATTGGTTTATTCAACCCCAAATGGACGGCGTAGCATGGATTGGTGCCGCACTGGTGATAACGGGGTCTATTGTGACCGCATTGGGGCGAGAAAAGGTGAATCAATAAATGACTAACCACAAAAGCCCTATACGCCAGCGTGCAGATCAAATAAAACCGCATCAATGCAAAAACCTCATTCTGGTTCTTGAAAACCCGATGGATGTCAAAAATGTTGGGACAGCTGTGCGAAACGCCAACGCAATGGGCGTCGAAAAGATCTATGTGGTAGATAGTCAACACAAACTGCCCGATGACTGGCAAGCCATGCGAGAAAGACGGTCGTTGTCAAAAACCTCTGTTTCAGCGATAAGATGGAGTTTCGTCAAACGGTTTGACAGCACCGAAGCGTGTCTTACTCATCTTAAACAAAAACGATATACATCGGTTGTGACATCGCCTCATATTAAAGGTAAACGGCACTATCAGTTGGAAGAGGCAGATTTTACTCAAACTCGTTTAGCAGTGTGGTTTGGCAATGAGTCGAGAGGCATCAGTGACCTGGCCGTTGCCGAAAGTGAATTTTGTACGTCTATTCCGATGTTTGGCATGATTGAAAGTTTGAATTTAGGCACGACTACAGGCATTGTAATGTATGAAGTGACAAAACAGAGACGAGCTTTCCAAGCAAAATACAAGCGTGCGATAAGAAGGCCGAAAAAAATACAATATTGAGAAGCAAGGACGTGCGTTATGGTGACATGCTATTTGAAATATCAGATTGATCCCTACAAAGCAGAAGAGTTTGAGCACTATGCAAAACTATGGATTCCGTTGGTGAAGAAATTTGGCGGTGAGCATCACGGCTACTTTTTGCCCTCAGAGGGGGCCAGCGATATTGCATTTGCACTTTTTACCTTTCCCAGTTTGGCACAATACGAGGCATACCGAGAAAAGTCCTTCAAAGATGCGGCCTGCTCAGCTGCGTTCGACTACGCAAAAAAAACGCGCTGCATCTTGAGTTATGAACGCAGTTTTTTAAGACCTGTGTTTGAATAGATAATTCGAGCGTGTTGACCTCTACGGCACGTTTGTTGATCGTATTAAGTTAAGCGAAACTCGAAGCTTAGCCTCAACACCTAGGTTCGTTATTCTATACGACTAACCAGTGAAACCGCATGTGGTTCACTTAGATAGCGCGTTCAAATTGCGATTGCGCAGATTGGTATATCAACGACGAGTATCTAAGCAAGGTTGTTTAGCCTTATCCACCGTCTTATTTTGTTTTATATTGAGCTCGAAATTTTACCGTTCTTCTGCAGCATTATTGATATTTTGCAATTTTTTAGCTTTAGGCAATACTTAACCTTATGTTTTTTGGTTAATTTAGAGTGTTTAAAGTGGTGTCACGTTGCTCGTTTCTGATTTGCACAGTCGCAATGATATTGAACACTAGGATGGCGTTGGCCAAAGAAACTAAACACGAAGGCATCGACCACAGTGCTCATCCGCACCACCTTTCTCTTTTGATTGGCAATACTGACTTAGACCACGAGGGTGATGGGTTCACATTGGGTATTGACTACGAATACCGCGTGAATGATCTACTTGGGCTGGGTGTGGTAGTTGAGCATGCATCGGGCGACTTAGACGCGTGGACTTACCTTGTGGTGGCGGATATTCACATCACTAATCAATGGATCATGCAGGTAGGCCCTGGGTTTGAGCATACCAGTAAACATGACTTATTCGTGGCACGCTTAGGCACCTTGTACGAATTTGAATTAGAGGGAGGCTGGACTGTTGCGCCACAACTACATTATGACTATCACGATGGCGGTGATGATGCGATTGTGTATGGAATCGCCGTTGGTTTTGCGTTTTAGTGAGCTTGCCCTTTGATCACCTCAATGATCACTTGTCGAAACCATTGTTGAGCTGGGTCATTGTTCTGCCGTTTGGCCCAATATAATTTTAAGGTGTTAGCGGGTAAATCAAGAGGGGGGTCAAACGATGCCAGTGCGTGTAATTTACAGCAAAAGGCAACGTATCGACTTGGTGCTGTCCAAATAAACTGGCTTCCCGCGATGAAGTAAGGAACGTTTGAAAAACTAAATACGGTGTGCTGCAAATCGCGCTGTCGACCTATTTTATCCAGTGCTTTATCAATCACAGAGCGTTGTCCGTCATGCAAACTCGCTAAAATGTGAGGGTAGTCAAGAAAGGCATCTAGATTGTTATCTGATGAAAGAATCGGATGTCCGGCATCGACGCAGGAAGAAAATTTTTCCGAATACAGAACTTCAGACATTATGCGTGAGTCGTCTATTTGTCTGACCCCAATCGCAACATCGAACGTCTCGCGTATCAAGCCTTCAGCAATCGAATTTGCATCGAGTTTGATAATGTTTACCTTGATAAAAGGCGCGATAGAAGCAATCTGGTTGAGAATAAGAGGCCCATACATCTGCTCAATCAAATCACTACATCCTAATGACAGGGTTGCACGACTGCTTGATGGGATAAAAGATTCTGGCGCGATGATGTGTTCAAAGTGTTCCAGCCATTGTTTGAATTGGGGGTAAAGTGTTGCGGCTTTGCTGGTCATCTCCATTTTGTTGCCATGGCGCACAAATAGTGGATCGTCAAACTGATCGCGTAATCGGCGAAGCCCATGGCTGACGGCCGACTGTGACAAACACAAAATTTGCCCGGTACGAGTGGTCGTGCCCGACTCACATAGCGCCACAAAAAGCTCAATTAACTGCAAGCTAAGGTTATGAGAATTTTTCATTGATAAAGTTTTTAATCGTCATTACCTTCATAGTTTAACCTCTTGATAGTATCCATTCCAGTTGATAACCAAAGAGGCAATGACAAATGAATATTTTTATCACTGGTGCGTTAGGCGGTTTCGGTTTGCTGATGGTGAAAGCACTACGTCGAGATGGCCACAACGTGGTTGGAACCACTCGTCACTTAGAAAATGACTCGGAAAGTCTACAGATGCTGCGACAACTAAATGTATCCGTTGTTGAAATGGACGTTACATCCGAGCAAAGTGTTAATGATGCTTTAGCAAAAGCAAATCAGATCCTAGGCCAAATTGATATCGTAATAAACAACGCGGGACAGGGCGTGATGGGTTTTCAGTCTGCGTATACTGCAAACGATTATCAGCGCTTATTTGACATTAATGTATTTGGTGTCCAACGTGTGACCTTGGCCGCTTTACCTTATTTAGAGGCGAGTAAGCAGGCAACAATCATTAATATCTCCAGCTTGTTAGGCCGGTTTACCTTACCGTTCCACGGTCCTTACAATGCATCAAAATGGGCGTTGGAAGCGATGACAGAAACCTACCGCTATGAGTTGTCGCATCGTCATATCGATGTTTGTCTACTCGAGCCAGGTGGTTACCCAACATCCTTCGCGGATAATTCCATGCGAGGTTCACTTAATGTCGAAGGAGACTATCAAGATATGTCACCCATGCCAGAGGCCTTTTTGGCAGGGTTCAAAGCCGCGCTATCACATCACCCTGAACAGAACCCTGAGGATGTTGCAGCGGCACTGCGTGATCTAGTTGATTTGCCTCATGGTCACAGGCCTTTGCGTACAATAGTCGATAAACTGGGTATGGGAGCGCAATTGTCAGGTTATAACGACAATATTGAAAAGATCACGCAGACTATATTTTCAACACTTCATATTGACCATTTACGTCAAATGGATAAGCAAGGCGATTAAACACTGGTTCTTTTAAACGTCCAATGGTAAATGGGTTGGACGTTTTATCGTTTTGTCTAAACGACGGTCAACGTCATTCCAATGACAATAATTTTGCGCGATACAAGGATCGTTGTTCATCTTCGTAAGTTAGACTTTTCGCTGTTTCTAGTGCCTCCCGGGCATTATTTGCATCTCCATTGTGTAAGTGGACCTTAGCCAGACCCCAATAAGCTTCGTGCAGATAAGGTGCGGTGTCTATTGCTCTCAAGTAGTACCGTTTTGCTAGGGCATAGCGTCCCTCGGAGAAGAAACGTTCACCAGTATCTAGCCAACCATAAGGATTGTCATCAGCGTTATAGTTGATGTCTTCCAATAAAGCCATAGCCTCTTTTTTCTTTCCTTGTTTAACTAAATGGTCCGCATAATTAAGTACTAAGTTTATAGAACGTTGGGTATGGGTGACCGCGAATTGATAAATCGCGTGCGCATTTTGTTGGTGATCAACTTTGGCGTTAATGACCGCCAATGTGTTCAACGTGTCTGGGTTAAGTGGGTTTTGTGCCAGTGCTTGTTGAATAAACGCGTAAGCGTGGTCATATTGGCGTTTGATTATCGCGTCGCCGGCCATGTTTTGATAGTACATGCTTAAGAAGTCTGACTGCTCGACAACACCACCGTAACTGTCACGGGAGTCCGGAAAGTAATCAATGATAATTCTAGCCCGTCTGAAAGTAATATAGTCGTTGCTTTCATCGTGTTGAGGGGCATAAACGAGAGTTCTTACGTGCGTCGACGTAGTCATAATATGATCGTAGCGACTGTATATGGGGCGTGTATTGACCTCTTGGTATTCAACCTCTAGACCGACTAAACCGGCAAGCGCTGTAGTCAGTATTGCTAACGATAGACAATTACCGGCATTTGCGTCCAGTGCTTGTTGAGCCGTATAGGTTTTACCTAAAAAGTGAAATTGTCTTAGTTTGTTCTCGAGGTAGTTAAACAGCCGTTTGTGTCCTTCAACGTCTCTTAACGCTGGGTCATGGTAAAAGGATAAGAATTCGTCTTTGTGTTGTTGAGACAAAACGAATAATTCATCCGGTTGAACGACGTGTATTGGACTAAATGGTAAGGGTGTTAAATTGAGAATAGGGTTGGGCTCGTCGGGTATATCTGGCGAGTTATCTATCGTTGTTTTACAACCACTCAGTAAAACAAGAATAGAGAAAAAAACGCTAACAAAGCCCTTGTATAACCGTTTACTCGTAATGACGTAATACATTTGAGCAACCTCCCGAATATCACGTCTATCGATCGTAAGCCTAGGGGCGGCCAAACACCATCATCTATTTTCGATTGTCACTTTAAACAACGCTGTAAATTTTCGAATAGGCGAGATGGTCTCGGGTTTAAAAAGTGGTCACGCGTCCGGCTTATCTGATCTAAAACGCTGAAAGCCAAGCCAGCCGCTTACTGCACACATGGACGTGATAAATATACCCCACGCCCAATCAATTAATGCGATGCTTAAGCTAAATCCTTCAATAACGCTGTAATTTGTAAGGTTATAGGTACCGTAGGCGGCAAGCCCGAGTAACGCTCCATCGATAGCCGCGTACAGCATTGATGTCTCACGATTCGCTACTACGGCGAGAACAAACACTACACCGCTATACAGTAAGTAGAACATCAACCAAGGCCACGTAATTACCTGTTCTCGCATAATGCCGCTCATCGCATCTCGATACCAGTCACTGGCGATCACCCCTAACCAAAGTCCGTCCAAAACTGCAAAACAAAGCAGAATTGCCACAATAGATGCAATGATACTAGGCGCGAATCTTATAATATTTTGAAGCATTGTCTTTCTCTACAAAAGGGGATAGGGCGTCGAAAAACCAGCGACGCGGTCAAACAGCGATAGGAGGATGGCTAGGTGTTATTGCGTGTCTTCTTCTCTAGTGCCTATGGGCTTTTGATCACCTTTGCAAATGGTATCGTAATCGTCGCGATAATAGCGCAACTCTTCACATTGAGATTCATACAGTTTTCGGGCGGTGAGCGCCCGCTGTGGGTAACGATTGTCTTTCATCGCCTTTGCCCAAACCTGACATTCACGTTCTTGTCGTTTGACCTCCAGAATATCTTCACAGGGGTTGTTAGACGCACACCCTGAAGTAATCACAGCAATGGCAGGTACGATTAAAAAAGATGGAACCCAATGGTAGCGCATGTTATTTCCCCAAGTATTTATCGATATCTTCTTGTAAGTCTTTTAATTTTGATTCGTGTGTCTTTCGAAGTGGCATTCCGTCGACTAATTTATATATACGCCTGCATTCTTTGACTAGAAGCGGCTCGGGCTTCTTACCTTTGTCTAGAATTTTCAGTATGCATTGAATTAAGTTTAGCGCAACTCCGCTATTTACAGGCGAATATTCCAGTGCCAAGTCAAACTGGGCTTTAGCTTGTTCAAATTTACCTTGTTGATACAGCTCGATACCTTCCTTGTTGTGTTTAGCGTAGCTGGCCTGCTTTTCTGCGAGTGTCGCGGTTTCATGCTTGATCAGCTGTTTACTGTATTCGTCCAGGCCGTCGTCACTCTCTTTGAGGAATTGACTCAATTCTTGAGCTTCTTCCCATTCTCCAATGTCAAACATAAGCTTTAAGCTGTCTGGCGCAAAACTCGATGGGATCCGACCAAATTTGTTTTCGATATCCCGTTGTGAAGTCATTAACTGGCGTTTGGCGTCGAGCATTTTTCCGTCAAGCGCGGCAATGCGCGCATGAACCAAGTCTTCATAAATAGCAAAGTCAAACCGATCACCATAGCGGGCTAAACTGTCATCATATTTTCCCCGTTGTACTAGTAACAATGCTTCTTGTTGATATCGATTTTTAGCACTCTTATCACCGGCGTGTTCTGCGGCATCAAGTATGCTACGCAAATAATTACACCAATGACTGACATCTTGATGGACAGTGCGTTTGGACAATTGCCAAATGGATAAACTCGCTTCTGTTAGCAGGGCATAATCGCCATTATTTTTAGCAATGTCGCAAGCGGATAAATGTCGTTGCAGCGAATAGGGCGAAATCTTGATTGCATTTTTGATGGACTCAATCGCAGCGTCACTATTCTCCAGTTGATTTTGCGCTTCAGCCATTATGTCGTAGGCTTCGGCACTAAATCGGTTGGCAGTGAGGATTTGGGTTGCCAGTTGTTGTGCTTCTTCGTGACGTTTGAGAAAGTTAAAGGTCTTACCTTGCGCAATTTGAGCCCACAACGGCGGCTTAGCCGTCATGTATTGCGCGAGTAATGTCTCTGCGTCTTTGTATTGTTCCGTGTGCCAGTAAAGCTCGACAAGGAGCTGTTTGACATGGCGTTGCAGGGTATTGTTTTGTTCGGCCAACTGCTCAGCGGTTGAAATAGCAACTTGCCAATCGTCCTCCAATATGGCGCTGTATATTGGCAGCATGTATTGACGCTTTATCCAAGCACGCTGCAATCGAGTTTTTAATTGGGCTTGCGAGAAAGGTTTGACGATATAATCATCCGGACGGCGCTCGATTGACCCCAGAACAACGGGTCTAGCACTGTCGGCACTGATGATCAGCAATATGGTTGAGGCTTTGACTAATTTGCGAACGCGTAATTCTTCAATCAGCTCAAACCCATTTTTCTTATCATTACCAAGGTGTAAATCAGCAATAACGATATCGAACTTATGCTTTCTACAACTGGAAACCGCTTGGTCGGCATTGCTACAAATCACAACATCAGTGGCGCCCATTGAATTGAGTAAGCCACGCAGCAACATCAAAAAAGGGCGCTGATCTTCAACGACAAGGATGCGTTTGTCAGCATATTTCATACAACTTAATCCAGCTTGTTGAGATTCTCATTCCATGTTCTGACATCTTATATTGGAACACAAGAAAATACTAAATAAATCATAGCGCCAGCCGACATAGTGAATGGAATCAACAAAGTACCAGTTAATGACAGCAACGCCCAGCTTAACGCCAATACAACAATCTGATTTGGAGTACAGTGGACGCTTAACGGCAGCGACCGCTGACGGTGCATTGTTTTCTCTATTACTTGCGTTACATTATCGGCCAGCCAATGAATACTTAACGAGCCCGAAAGAATCAGACGAAGCGGTGACTGACCCGCATTTTCCTGCGCGGCTCAATCATTATAGACGGCCGAAATTGAATGGTGACGAATCCAGTATTTCGACGAGTTTTCATAACTCGAGTTTGCTTCACCAAGGTAAATTGGTCGATCTCTCACTGCAACAAGCGATGCATCCAGACGTATTGGGTTACAAACCCGAGGGAATGACGTTGGGTGAAGAGGTTATTGCAAACTGCGATTACGCGACGCAATGCCGGATCAAACAAGAACGACAACTAGACAATTCGTTACCACTCGATTACACCCATCTTGCCAATATTATTCCAGAAGCGACACAAATGCTTTGACCAAGCAACGAGTTCTGGTATAGTCCGCGCCGCATTTTTGCACTGGTTTTACGTTCCAACTAGCAAAGGTAACAATCTAATGTCTCAGTATATTGTTTGCGCAATGTATAAGTTCGTTGCGCTTGAAAATTATAAAGAAATGCGTCAGCCGTTATTCCAAGAGATGGAAAAAAACGGTATCAAAGGTACGCTTCTATTGGCCGAAGAGGGAATCAACGGCACAGTCTCGGGCAGTCGCGAAGGTATTGACGCGCTGATTCAATACTTGAATGCCGATGAGCGAATTAATCCGATTTCATTCAAAGAATCACTTCACGACGACAAACCCTTCTACCGTACAAAAGTTAAACTCAAGAAAGAAATTGTCACGATGGGCGTAGAAGGTATTGACCCGCGTAAAACGGTCGGTACCTATGTAAAGCCAAAAGATTGGAATGCGTTAATCAGCGACCCTGAGGTGTTGCTAATTGACACGCGCAACGATTATGAGATCGAGATAGGAACCTTTCAAAACGCCGTAAACCCCAACACTGAAACGTTTAGAGAGTTTCCTCAATACGTCAAAGATAACCTTGATCCCAAGAAGCATAAAAAAGTGGCGATGTTTTGCACAGGTGGGATTCGGTGTGAAAAATCAACGGCATACCTAAAAGAGCAAGGCTTTGACGATGTGTACCATCTGGAAGGTGGTATTTTGCAGTATCTGGAAGATGTGCCCAAAGAAGACACAATGTGGGAAGGCGACTGCTTTGTTTTTGACAATCGTATCGCAGTAAATCACGACTTAGAGAAGAGCAAATATGATCAATGCTATGCGTGTCGTTTACCTATCACCGAAGAAGACAAACAGAGTGACAAGTATGAGCCTGGTGTGAGTTGTCCTCATTGTTTCGGTAAGCACAACGAAGATCAAATTAAACGTTTCCGCGAGCGCGAAAAGCAAGTTCAGCTTGCGCAACAAAGAAATGAAGAACACGTTGGTACGGAAGCGCGCACAGCGATGGAAACACGCCGAAAACAAAAAGCTGACGAGCAACGCCAGCGAGCATTGGCGGCGAAGTCCAACCAGCAAGCATAGACAAGTCTCATCGTTGGGCGTAAACTCTTGTACATGGAAGCTTTTATTTAAGGAGCGTAAATGAGCGCCCAATTAACAGACGAAAAAATTGCTCAAATTAGGGATGATTTCGGATTTTTTGACCGCGACGGAAATGGTCAAATTGATTTACCAGAATTTATTGAGCTACTTACCGTATTGTCGCCAAAAACCAAAGCTGGAAATGTTGAAGAAGGCTTTAAGCTGATCGACAGTAACGATGACGGTTTTATTGATTTCGAAGAATTCTTGTCTTGGTGGCAAGAATGCTGGTGGGAATACTAGTCTCACGAGAATAAACGAAAGCCGGCGTAAGCCGGCTTTTTTTTAATAACCTTCTTACATTTTGTCCTCTACTTTTTATTTATTCTCCAACAGACAATCACCATTGAAAGGTTGCGTTATCTATCGCTGGCAAGCAGAATAAAATAATAACAAAAACATTGCTTTGCCTGACGATTGGAATTCTCAAATGATTGGTCTATTTAAACCTGCAAGTCATAAGCCTCTGCTGCCACAACAAGACATCGATCCTGTTTATCGAAAGCTACGATGGCAAATCTTTCTTGGTATTTTCGTTGGATACGCGGGTTATTACCTCGTTAGAAAGAACTTCTCATTAGCGATGCCATATTTAATTGAAGAGCAAGGGTTTACTAAAGGTGAGCTGGGTGTTGCCCTGTCTGCTGTATCTATCGCCTATGGTTTGAGTAAGTTTTTAATGGGTAATGTGTCTGATCGGAGTAACCCTCGTTATTTTTTGATGACAGGTTTACTTATTTCGGCGTTAGTGATGTTTGTGTTTGGTTTTGTCCCATGGGCCACCCAAAGTATTGCTGTGATTTTTGTCCTCCTGTTTATCAATGGTTGGGTACAAGGCATGGGTTGGCCAGCGTGCGGTCGAACGATGGTGCATTGGTACTCTGGCAATGAGAGGGGACGTATCGTCTCAGTATGGAACATTGCCCACAATGTCGGTGGTGGCCTGATCGGGCCATTATTTATTTTAGGTATGGCGTGGTTCAACGATTGGCACAGTGCGTTTTACGTGCCAGCTGCATTCGCCACACTCATCGCTGGTTTTATTTTTATCACGTTAAAAGATACGCCACAAAGTTGTGGTTTACCTTCGATCGAAGCACACAGAAATGATTACCCACTGGACTACGAAGAAAAGCACGAGAAAGAGTTCAGTGCCAAAGAGATTTTCATGACCTATGTATTTAACAATAAAATACTGTGGTTTATCGCCGTGGCCAATGCCTTTGTCTATTTGATTCGCTACGGTGTGTTGGATTGGGCGCCCACGTATTTATCTGAGGTAAAAGCGTTTTCGTTTGATGAAAGTTCTTGGGCATACTTTTTGTACGAGTGGGCCGGAATACCGGGGACTCTGTTATGCGGTTACATTAGTGACCGATGGTTCAAAGGGCGTCGTTCGCCTGCTGCGATTTTGTATATGGTGCTTGTATTGTTAGCGGTTGTTGTCTATTGGGTTAACCCAGCGGGTAACCCGACCGTCGATATGGCGGCGCTGATGGCGATTGGCTTTTTGATTTATGGGCCTGTGATGTTAATAGGTCTCTATGCGCTAGAACTTGTTCCGAAAAAAGCGGCTGGCACGGCTGCAGGGTTGACCGGTCTGTTTGGGTACCTTGGCGGCGCCGTCGTGGCGAATATTGCGTTGGGTTACACCGTTGATTTCTTTGGCTGGGATGGGGGATTTGTGTTGTTAACAGGGGGCTGTATCTGTGCCATCGTGTTAATTGGCTTTACGGTAAAACATGAAATCGCACATTCTGAAAAACAACGGCTAGCCAATACCCAGTAAAAAAAAGCCCCGCTTCTAGCGGGGCTGACTTGTACTTATGTCATCAGACAAAGCATGAAAAGACTATTCTGCATCGTCGTCTATTTGTGTTTGTCTGGGCTTGCGTTTGACTGGCACAAATCCCACGTCTTCTCCCTGCATGGTTTGAATGCGTTTAGTGGGCTTTTTCACAGCTGAAGGCTTGGCGGTTTTTTTGTTGCCTTGCTTTTTGGGGGCGCCTTTGGCAAGAGAGGTTTTGTTTTTGGCTTGGTAACCTTTAAACTCGCCAGGTAAGACTGGATGAGGTATACAGGTCAACTCGTAGTTTACATGACGACTGACCGCGATAAAGCTTTTCCAATCTCTTGGTCCCACAAAAGACAACGCTGTTCCTTGCTGGCCTGCACGGCCTGTCCGTCCAATGCGGTGAATATATTCGTCGGATTGTTTGGGCAAATCAAAATTAACGACCAAGCCAACCTTGTTGAGGTCAAGACCCCTTGACGCGACGTCTGTCGTAACCAGTACCGAGTGTTGGCCGCGTGCAAAGGCGGTCATGATACTTGCTCGTTGATTTTGCGGCAGATCGCCGCTCAGGGCGATGGCATCCATATTCAAGGTATTCAACATTGTCGTTAGACGCTGTGTGTCTTCCCTTGTTGCAGTAAATACAATTGCTTGATTGTAGTTTGTTTCTTTCAAACACTGGCCGAGTAGGGCATCCTTGTGTTCGATGTTATCTGCAAAATAGAGCGATTGTTGAATATCGAGGTGCTGATCTGTGCTGGCGCCGACAGACACGCGAATTGGCGCATCGAGCAATTTTGCCGTCATATGCTTCAATTCTATGTTGTCCAGTGTGGCGGAGAACAGCATGGTTTGACGTTTACGATGATCCGCGAAGTTATTGATCATCGATAACTGAGGCGCGAAGCCCAAATCCATCATTCGATCCGCTTCATCGAAAATGAGCAATTCTAAACCGTTTAGAAAGAAAGACTTATCTTCCAAATGGTCAGCTATTCGCCCCGCGGTACCCACAATAATATGAGGATTCCGACGCAGTGCTTTTACCTGGTCGTTGTAGTTTTCTCCCCCAACGATGAGTTGGCATTGCACGCCTTGTTTGCTTGCCAGCCACTTTGCCTCAAGAAAAACTTGCTTGGCTAACTCTCGAGTCGGCGCCAAAATCAGTACGCGAGGATCTTGTCGGCTTAATGCTTTCGTAGTGAGTAACCTGTTTAATGCAGGGATAAGAAACGCCAACGTCTTTCCTGATCCAGTTTTTGAAGATGCGATGATATCCTTACCCTGGATAGCAGGTAAGATCGTTTTCTGCTGGATCTCGGTAAGTGTCGAAAAGCCTTTTTCCGACAATCTAGTAACGATTTTATGGTGGACTGGTAAGTCGTTTATAAGCAAGGGATAGCCTCTAATTTCATAGTGGCGGTATTATCCCTGAATAAAGGGGTGAGATAAAGAGGCCAGCCGGAATTGATGCTGGCCTGTTTGTAGGGGACTAAAACGTCATTTCAGGAATATCGCCCTCGACAACGAGTTCTCCCGCGGTTTTCTCGCGAATCTCCTCAACCGATACACCGGGTGCTCTTTCCCTAAGGTGAAAGGCGCTTTCCTTGACTTCCAACACCGCTAGATCAGTAATGATTCGGGTAATACAGTTCACACCAGTGAGCGGAAGGGTACACGCGGGTAGCAATTTAGAGTTACCGCGTTTGTCTGCATGGGTCATAGTAACAATGATGTTTTTCGCGCCGGCGACCAAATCCATTGCTCCACCCATGCCTTTGACTAATTTTCCTGGAATCATCCAAGAAGCAATGTTGCCATTGACGTCCACTTCAAATGCACCGAGCACCGTAAAATCAACGTGACCGCCCCTGATCATAGCGAAACTCTCTGCTGAATTAAAAATCGACGCGCCCGTTATCGCAGTCACGGTTTCTTTACCTGCGTTGATCATGTCGGCGTCAATCTCGTCTTCGGTTGGATAGGGACCCATACCTAACAAGCCATTTTCAGACTGCAACATCACTTCAATATCATCAGGTACATAGTTTGCTGCCAAGGTTGGGATGCCAATACCCAGATTGACGTAGTCACCGTCTTTAAATTCTTGTGCAACACGCATCGCGATCTGTTCTCTGGTTAAAGCCATTACGCGTTCTCCTTCGTAGATGTGACACGTCGTTCAATACGTTTTTCAAAGGTACCTTGAATCACGCGATTAACGTATATTCCCGGTGTGTGAATTTGTGTTGGATCGAGTGCACCTGGTTCGACGATCTCTTCGGCTTCCACCACCGTTATCCGTCCTGCCGTCGCTGCCATCGGGTTGAAGTTCTGAGCAGTGTGTCGATAGACGCAATTACCATAGCGGTCCGCCTTCCACGCTTTAACAATGGCAAAATCACCAGTAATGGCTTCTTCGAGAATATAAGGACGACCGTCAAACTCTTTGACTTCTTTGCCTTCACCTACGGGCGTACCATAGCCGGTGGCCGTGTAAAAACCGGGTATACCTGCGCCACCAGCGCGCATTTTCTCTGCGAGTGTACCTTGCGGGGTTAACTCGACTTCTAACTCATTGTTTAATAGCTGTTGCTCAAACAGCGCATTCTCACCCACGTATGACGACACCATTTTGGTGATTTGTTTGTCTTCAAGCAAAATGCCCAAGCCGAATCCATCAACACCACAATTGTTTGATACAACGGTTAAGCCTTTTGTGCCAAGCGCTTTTATTTGCGCAATTAGCCCCTCGGGTATACCGCAAAGGCCGAAACCGCCAGCGATAACCGTCATGTTATCTTCCAAGCCCGCCATTGCGTCTGCGTAATTTGTTACTACTTTATCGAAACCAGACATTACATTCTCCTGTATTGCTGCTGGTGCAATCCTCAATACAGTATTGTCGGATGCTAATATTTTGTAAATTTGATTTAATATTGCTATTAATAAAATAAATTTATCAATAGGGTGTCTTATGATCTCGTACAAAAATATGTTGGCGTTTATTTATGCGGCAGAATCGGCCACATTTGCAGACGCCGCAGAGAAACTACACATCACCCAACCTGCGTTATCTAGTGCGATTAAAAAGATGGAGCAGCAGATAGGCGGCCCCCTTTTTAACAGGACAACGCGGCGCGTTGAATTGACACCAGAGGGAAAGATATTTTTACCCAATGCAAAGCGTTTGGTCGCAGACTGGGATGAAGCGATTCAAGACATGCAAAACCTTTTTGCGATGCGCCAAGGCACGTTGAGAATTGCTGCAATGCCATCTTTTGCTGAATCGCGATTGCCCATTATGCTCAAAGCCTTTCACAAGCACTGGTCAAATATACGAATCCGCGTTCTTGATGTAGTGATGGAAGACGTTATTGAGGCGGTATTGACAGGCCGGGCTGAATTGGGATTTACCTTTGAGCCTGACAACATGGATGGTTTGGAGTTTAATCCTATCGGCCAAGACCAATTTATTGGTGTCGTACCCCAATCTCACGAATTAGCGGGTAACAAAACGGTGAATTGGCGAACGCTTTTATCTTTCCCATTTGTCGCAATGAACAGAGAGTCTGCGGTTCGACGTTGGACTGAAGATATATCGACAGGTATTGGGCCGCTCAAAATCATTGCTGAAACGAGTCAGCTCGGCTCATTGGGACAACTCATTGCTCAAGGACTGGGAATTTCCGTTGTGCCCGCCCTTTGCCAACAACAAATGGAGCGCAAAGGGCTCATTTGTATCCCCATAGATGACAAACAACTAGTCAAAAGTGTGGGCATCGTGAAGCGGCAGCGCGGGGCACTGTCGATTGCGGCGCAGGCCCTTTGGAAACAGTGTATTTAGGTTGAGCGTATTACCTGTCAACCAAACAAGAGCACTTTCGTTGAGCCCTTGTTCAAAGCTAACTGATAATGGATGCGGGTGGATATCGATTAGTTGTGTTTACTCAGTGCTAACTTTATCCCGAAGCCGACAAATGTTATCCCCGTAATGACGTCAAGACCGCGTTTGGCTTTCTGTGTGATGATATTGTTCCTCGAAATATTCAAAAGATTGGTCAAACTAACGAACCACACTACGTTGATGAAAACATGGGCGGTGACTAACAGATAAGCAATTGCTGCGTGATCACCCACTGACAAAAATTGTGGAAAAGCGGCAAGGTAAAACAAAGATACCTTGGGATTAAGCGTGTTGGTAAGTAACCCTTCTACAAATGCCGCCTTGTCAGACTGTCGATGTCGGGATGTGCTTATCCTCGGGTTCGCTTCGTATACATTTGACTTCAAAGCGTTTTTGAGTGCCTTTACTCCAATCCATATGAGGTATGCCGCGCCTAGGGATTTAAGCAGAGCAAAAGCCAATCCAGATTGAATAATAAGAACGGAAATGCCGAGGATGGAAAGGGAACCATGTAAGTAAAACCCCACTGTGAACCCTATAATATTGAGGTATGCTGCTCGCTTGCCCGATTGATAAGTAGATTTTGCCACCAAAAGCCCATTGGGGCCCGGTGAGATAACAAGAAGGGCAGCTACGGCAGAAAACGCAAGTAAGACACTTAATTCCATTTTTGGCTCCGTTTATTCCTACTTAAAAACGTGACTAAAGTCACTTTACTCAAAAACACCGCTTGCATAACGTATGCTGCTAATAGGGCAAATCATAAATCAAAGACGTGATGAGATGAAAAAATACATTGTTTGGGTATCAATTGTTGCTGTTTGTATTGCGCTTTTTAGTTGTCAGTCGACACTGAGACATCGCCACTTGCTCAGTCAAGCCGCTGCGCCCGATGAATTTTCAACAACTTTACCGATTAGTATTCGCAAAGGTCTAATCGTCATTGATGTTGAAGTTGGACAGACGCCACTTGTCATGTTGTTAGACTCTGGAGCGTTCGAAAGTAAGATCGAAACCTCGAAAGCACGCGAACTCAACCTTAAGACTATACTCTCTCGCAACAATTCGGATACGTTTGGCCGACGTCGAGAGATTAGTATAACGAGTATTGATGCTATCAAAATTGGTGATGTACCTTTTAACCAGATCTCAGCCGGGATACTGACATACCCAGAAAAGGCTCTAACGCCATGTGTTGCCCCCGACGGCATTATTGGAGGGAATTTACTTAAATTAACCAATTGGAAATTGGATTATCTCAAACAGGAGCTAACCCTGTTTTCTCAGCATGCTCGTCCTGCGACAGCAAAGCACGACAGTGTTATTGAGCTAGACATGTCAATCAGCCGGCTATCAGCTGTTCCCAAGATAGATATTAGAATCAATAACACGCTCATTGAGGATGTCATGGTTGATTTGGGGTTTAACGGCGGATTAATTTTGCCAATAGATAGCGTGCCGATAAACACACGTGATAAACGCTTTGTTATTGATGGAGCGCGCTCAGGGATATACGGTTTGACGACGACACAAGGTTATGTCGCGGATGTAGAATTGCAGATAAGTGATTCGTCATCATTATTGGTGGAAGCGGAATTCACCCCTAACAGCCAACCAAAGATAGGTAATCAAATTCTGTCTCATTTTATTGTAACTGCAGACAATACAAACCAAAAACTGTATCTCACGCCAAATACCCAGCCAGATTCGTTACGCTATTCTGCGTTACGCCACGGCTATTTGTTTGGTATCGATGAAGAAACTGATCGCTGGAAAGTCTCTTATATTGAAAAATACAGCCATCAAACTCAGGCGTTACAGTTTGATCAGCGTTTTAAAACCATCAACAGTAAAAAACCAAGTGAGGTGTTTTCGAGTCATTGTGATTGGTTCTTGGGCATAAGAGAATTTGTTGACCAACCTCATTTAACACTTGAATCGGAAGAGGGGACGTTGATTGAGTTGTGATGAACGGTCTTTGATTGACTAAAAGGGGTGTATGTCAAATTGAGAGTTTTTGCTAAAACTAAACCCAATTAGGCTATCCCACTTGACGATATATAGTCGCAGACTGTGATGCAGTTAGCTGTAGTCAAAACAAGCAGTGGTGATAGGTCATAGCGTTTACATATACAAAAAAGCCGGCGTTAAACCGGCTTTTTTGCTAAGCGAACTACCATTTTTTCTTCGGCGCAAACAATTCGTCCAGCTCGTCCCTTTCTTCTTCCTTCTTCTTGGCGCGGTCTTGAGCATTGACATTTTTGAGGTTGTCTTGGATTTGTCCGAGTTCTTTTTTCAAAAGTGCTACACGAGATTTGATGTAGTCATCAACACTTGTTTGGTTTTCAAGCGCGTTCAATGCTTTTTCATAATACTGGCGGGCAGACCCAAGCATACCGGTTTGAACCGCACCTTTACCTCGTTTCATGAGGGTTTCGACATTTACTTTTAGCTGCAGGCGCTCTAAGAGTTTGTCTTCTTCTAGGTAGGTTTTGCTGTCGACTTTGCCTTTGCTGTGCTCTGAGCGGAGTAACACACGTAGCTTTTTGATTGCTTGGATAAATTGGATAACCAACTTGTCATTGTCAGGTAAATTAAACTCACTTGATGGCGCTTCACCAATTTGAATCGTTTTAGTGCGCTCTTCAACATCGACTATGCGTTGGCGCAATTCTGCAGAAGTAGGGTTAAGTTCGTAGGAGAGCTTCAACGCATTCAATACGCGACCGTGAAGGATATGAATTAATCTCTGCGATATTGGCATTTGACCCGCAGCCATAATGACGTTTTCTGTTTCGTCAATGATGGCTTTTTGTTTCGCTACTTCTGCTCGTTTTTCAGCTTCTACTTTGGCTCGGTGTTGCTGAAATGCGTTGATAAAGATGGCTGCGATAAACAGCACGACTATCAACACGATAATTATTGTAAACGTCATTAACTCATTTCCTGCTCGCTGCGCTTAACACGGCACCCTAGTCGTGTTCTGCCAGTATTAGTGTCTTTTATATTATCGGCTTTGTCTATGAAAACGCTAAGGTATTTTTACTTCAAATACACTACCACCCAAGGTTCCCCCGTTTTCGAGGTAAATTTCACCACAAATACTGTCTCGGGTATGGGCTGCTGCAATCAAGCGGGCAAAAAATAATCCAAGCCCTGTTCGGCCTTGACTGACGTTAAACTCAGATAACTGTGTATTACTTTGACTGAGCATGCGCTCTGGGTAACCCTCACCGTCATCAGATACGCGAATGACTAGCGTGTCGTTGTCAACAAAGGCATCGACTACAATATGGCACTTACCATATCGCAGTGCATTTACTATTGCGTCATTAACTAAGAGGTAAATCAAATCGGCATCGAGATACCAGCTAAGCTCTTGCGTGCAGTTAACCTCCAGTGTAATGGCTTTTTGTTCGATATAAACACGATTCGATGCGATAACATCGGCGAATAAATCTTCCAAAAAACACTCGTCCACCGTAATAGGAAGACTTTCTAATTGAGAGCGATACAAGGAGAGAATTTGGACGAGGTTGGTATTCAGTCTGGACGCTTCGTAGTGCACATTGGCAACTTGCTCACGGGATTCGTTCGCTTGCTCGGGAATCGCATCCGCTAATTGTTCTATTGACTGAATGAGGAGACAGAGGCTATTTTTCATATCGTGTACCGCGGCGGCAAGCACCGAGGAAAAGTCGATAGCTGTGTCTTTTTCTTGATTCAATTGCATTTTTTATTCGTCGCTATTCAATCTGTCCTTATGCTAGTATCTATTAATATTTGAAATTTTTCATAATTTTTTGCATAAGATTGTTGATCTTGGTAAAAAGAAAACGCTTACGTCTCCGATAGCGACATCACAACTGGTTGTATTTTGCCGGTAACTTAACAACGGACGATTTCATGAAATTACAGCAACTGCGCTACATCGTTGAAGTGCTTAACAACAATCTCAACGTCTCCGCCACTGCAGAGAGTCTCTACACCTCACAACCTGGTATCAGTAAACAGGTACGTATGCTTGAGGATGAACTCGGCGTGCAGATTTTTGGGCGTAGTGGCAAACACCTTACACATGTGACAGACGCTGGCCATGATGTGATTAATATTTCACGTGAAATATTAGCCAAAGTTGAAAGTATCAAAGCCGTTGCCAGAGAACATACATTACCTGATCAAGGTAAGTTGAATATCGCCACAACGCATACGCAAGCGCGTTATGCGCTACCGGATGTTATCCAAGGTTTTATGACCAAGTATCCGAAAGTGTCTTTGCATATGCATCAAGGTACACCATCGCAAATCAGTGATTTAGCCGCAAAAGGTGAGGCAGACTTTGCCATCGCGACCGAAGCGCTTCACTTGTACAACGATTTAGTCATGTTGCCTTGTTACCATTGGAATCGCAGCGTCATTGTCAATAAAGAGCATCCTTTAGCCAAAAAAGGCAGCATAGATATCGCCGATATCGCTAAGTACCCACTAGTCACCTATGTATTTGGCTTCACGGGTCGTTCTGAGCTTGACCAAGCGTTTGATAAAGCTGGCCTCGAACCCAAAATCGTTTTCACTGCCACCGATGCGGATGTCATTAAAACTTACGTTAGATTAGGTGTTGGGATTGGCGTTATCGCGTCAATGGCGGTCAACGAAGAATTGGATTCTGATTTGGTAAAAATCGATGCGAGCCATTTGTTTGAATACAGCACAACGAAGATAGGTTTTAGAAAAGGCTCTTTCTTACGTAGTTACATGTATGACTTTATTGAGCGTTTTGCGCCTCACCTGACCAGAGACAGGGTAGAAAAAGCAATGATGCTGAAGAACAACGATGAAGTGGAAAAAATGTTCAAGGGGCATACCTTGCCAGTGAAATGAAAAAAGCGCCCAATGGGCGCTTTTTTTGTGTTAGCACTCGATTATATTAACCGCTAAACCGCCTCTTGCCGTTTCTTTGTATTTGGTTTTCATATCATTACCAGTATCGCGCATGGTCTTGATGACTTTGTCGAGTGACACTTTGTGTTCACCCGTACCGCGCATGGCTAGGCGGGTCGCATTGATCGCTTTAATCGCTCCCATTGCGTTCCGCTCGATACACGGCACTTGAACCAGACCACCGACGGGGTCACACGTTAGACCCAAATTGTGCTCCATGCCAATTTCTGCGGCATTTTCCACCGCAGATACGGTACCGCCCATGATTTCTGTGAGTGCGCCAGCTGCCATTGAACAGGCAACGCCGACTTCACCTTGACAGCCCACTTCAGCGCCAGAAATACTCGCATTTTCCTTATACAAAATACCTATTGCACCAGCAGTCAACAGAAATCGACTGGCAGTCTCTCTGTCTAAAGGTTTAATAAACTTATCAAAGTAGTGCATGACGGCCGGAATGATGCCCGCTGCGCCGTTGGTTGGTGCGGTAACGACTCGACCACCCGCCGCGTTTTCTTCGTTTACCGCTAATGCGAACAGATTTACCCAATCCATTGTTTGCATAGGGTCATTGGTGTTTTCAGTTTGGAGCCTGCGGTAAAGCGCGGGCGCGCGTCTTACCACCTTTAATCCGCCAGGTAAGATACCTTCGATTGCTATGCCTCGCTGAACACAGGCTTGCATCACCTGCCAAATCGAATACAAGGTATCTTTGATATCTTCTACATCGCGACTAGCCGCCTCGTTTTGTAACATCAACGAACTAATACACAGGCCGCTTTCTTTACACATCGCGAGTAAGTCGGCTGCGCTTTTAAACGGGTAGGGAACCGCCGTCTGTGCCACTACGGCTTCTTGTTTAGCGTTATCAAATTCTTCATCGGTAACAATAAACCCACCGCCAATAGAGTAATAGGTTTGTTCTGCAACCAAGGTATCACCAGAGTAAGCAAAAAACGTCAGCGCATTTGCATGCTTGGGCAAGGTTTTGCGTCGATGAAAAACAATGGCGTTTTTCGCAGGAAAGAGGACCTCAACTTTGCCGTTCAAACTCAAACGCTCTGTCTCTCTGACCTTTGCTAGTTTTTGCTCAACCGTATCGACATCAATTGAATCGGGTAAATCGCCTAATAAACCAAGAATCACGGCTTTGCCCGTACCATGGCCAATACCGGTTTGACCAAGCGAACCGTATAATTCGGTCGTTACCTGTGTGATAGAGAGGGTGTCATCGCTTGTGACTAAATTTGCAAATTCAGCGGCTGCCTTCATTGGGCCTACTGTATGGGAACTTGACGGCCCAATACCTACGCTAAACATGTCGAATACGCTAATCATTATTATTTTTCCACGATCTTACTTGTTAGTATTTTGTACCGGGGTAGGCGATCAGGCAAGAAATGAAAGTTAATGACTTGGATTAGAAAATTTAATAATGAAATTGCATGTCATTAAAATATTGAATTGAGTATTAAGACGTTCTAATGACGTGGGAAAGGTTTCTCAAAATTGCTGCGGTTGCGCCCCAAATCAGTTTGTCTTGCCAAGGGATAAAGTAAACGGGCTGTTTGAATCCTTTTCTTTCTACGTAATGAATCTTGTGATGGCGTTGGTCGAGTAGAAATGACACTGGTACTTCAAAAATATCTTCTACTTCATTTTTATCAATAGCAACCGGATATTGAGGCTTGAGGAAGCCCACCACAGGTCTTACGCTATATCCGCTGATTGTTCGGTATAGGGGCAGGGCTCCTATGGGTTCGATGTGATCAGTTGGAATCCCCACTTCTTCATGGGTTTCGCGAAGCGCACCTGCTATTGCACTTTCATTTTCATCGAGTCCGCCGCCTGGGAAGCTCACTTGACCAGGGTGATGTTTTAAGTGCAGCGCACGTTGCGTGAGAAGAATTGATAAGCTACTTCCATAATCCACAATCGGAATAAGCACAGCGGCCGGGCGACCCGCTTTTTTGAGTGGAAAGTCCTTTTCTTTGTTACTGGGTAATTGAAGAAAAAACTGAGCAACGAATTCTTCTCTGGTCACGCATCCCCCGCTAACGTTGGTAATATTTTAGACACCTTGTGCAGCGTTTCTTGGTATTCATCATCAGTATCTGAATCTAACACAATTCCGCCTCCCGCCCAGCAGTACAGCGTATCGTCTTCCGCTAGCAAGGTACGAATGCAAATACTCGAATCCATATCGCCTCGGATCCCTAAATACACCATACTACCACAATAGATGTTGCGCTTGTGTGGCTCAAGTTCATCGATAATTTCCATCGCTCTTATTTTCGGAGCACCAGTGATTGAACCGCCGGGAAAGGCCCCGGCAAGTAAATCGAGATTGGTAGAACTGGGTTTTAACTTGCCAGTTACCGTACTCACTAAATGGTGAACCGCATTGTATGACTCCAGTGCAAATAAATGCGGCACATTCACACTCATTGGCTCGCAGTGTTTACTGATGTCGTTGCGCAATAGGTCAACAATCATCAGGTTTTCAGCACGGTCTTTTTCTGCGTTTAATAGTGAAGTGGCATGATGCTGATCTATTGTGGGATCAGCAGACCGAGGACGCGTCCCCTTAATGGGTTTGGTTTCAACGATACCGGCTTTTGCACTGATAAAACGCTCAGGAGAAATGCTCAGTATACAGCTGTTAGGAAGCCTCATGAATGCAGAAAAAGGTGCATTGTTCGCCTCTCTTAGCTTCAGATAGGCCTGCCATTCACTACCTTGGTAACGCGCAGAAAATCGCTGAGCAAAGTTAATCTGATAACAATCGCCAGCGACAATATAATCGTGTACTTGCTTGAGCTTTGACGCGTACTCCTGCGCATCTAAATTTGAACACCATTCACTCGTCAGAGAAAAACTCAAATCGGGTAGGGTATCTGTGGATACGATATCAACCAGCGAGGCGGTATCTTGAGGCTTTATTTCGATGATATGGCCAGTTTCGACATCTTCTATAACAGTATGACAATATAACCCCATCGCCATATCGGGACACCGATAATCTCCTTTGGCACTGTTTGGAAGAGATTCATAGTAGCGGCCTAAGTCATAGCCACACAAACCAGCTGCACCAGCCAAAAAAGGCATGGTGGCTTCGTCTATCGCTGTGGTATTGACGATGTTTACGCGTTTAACGAATTCTGCGAGTCTTCGCTCAACTACTGCCAGCGGCTTTTCATCTGAGTGTTGGATATTACCAGTATCAGTGCAAAGTGTCTGTGTTAAGCCATTTTCAGCAATCACAACTTCTACTGGGTCAAGCAATACCATGTTGTAACGACCACCGCTATGGGTGCTCTCGGAAGTATCAAAAAGTAACGTCCAAGGTCGAGATTCTATGTGTGCAAAAGCTTCTAACAAGCTCATTGAACGAGGAAGCTGAATGGTCGAGACGGTTAAAAACAAATTGGATTGTTGCATCGCTGATAATTTACTCTACTACAAATACGTATCTGCTCGTAATATGGCCAAGATTAATAGTGGAAACCACACAGATACCAATGTCCTACGGTGTGTTGACCTGTAGCGTTCACTTGGGATAGCAAGTCAGGCAGAGACCGTTTGCCATTTATACACTGTTACCGCACACGTATGACGACACGGCGTGAGCGTTTGGTTGTGTCAATAGCACACACTTTAGTACAAAAATGTAGCGCAAAGGTCAATGTGCCCACGTTCAAGTGTTATTAATTCTTGGTTCAGATAACGGGATTGCGCTAGTATACGTTCTTTATCCCATAAACGTGCGATTTAAGACGACATTTTCTAAGTAAAGTGGAGGGATTTGTTGCCAATTGACCATTTATTGGTCGATTTAATACAGTCATTTAAATCACATGGAAAAAAGCTAATCCTACCTACGAGAGGACGACATGACCGTTATCCGTCAACAAGACTTTATCGATAGCATTGAAGATGCGCTTCAATTTATTTCTTACTATCACCCGCTTGATTATGTCAAAGCCGTTGAGCAAGCTTACCTGAGAGAAGAGAGTCAAGCTGCGAAAGATGCGATGGCGCAAATACTGATCAACTCCAGAATGTCAGCAGAGGGCAAGCGTCCTTTGTGCCAGGATACTGGGATTGTAACGTGTTTCGTCAAAATCGGTATGGGTGTGACGTGGGACAAAACCGATATGACGGTTCAAGAGATGGTCGATGAAGGCACACGTCGCGCGTACCTAAACCCAGATAACCCATTGCGTGCATCAATCGTCGCCGATCCAGCTGGCACACGCAAAAACACCAAGGATAATACGCCAGCGGTTGTACATATTGATACGGTTGCGGGTGATAAAATTGAAGTCATGATCGCTGCCAAAGGCGGTGGTTCTGAAAACAAATCAAAAATGGTAATGCTCAACCCTAGTGATGATATCGTTGATTGGGTTGTCAAGACTGTGCCGACGATGGGGGCTGGTTGGTGTCCGCCAGGAATGTTGGGTATTGGTATCGGTGGCACGGCGGAAAAAGCCGCGGTATTAGCGAAAGAAAGCCTTATGGACCCAGTTGACATCCAAGAGTTAATAGAACGGGGTCCTGAGACCACAGAAGAAAAATTAAGAGTCGATATCTTCAACGCCGTTAATAATCTCGGTATTGGTGCACAAGGCCTTGGTGGATTGACGACCGTTGTTGATATTAAAATCAAGTCCCTCCCAACTCACGCGGCGTCTAAGCCGATCGCGATGATTCCAAATTGTGCGGCTACCCGTCATGCGCATTTTTATCTCGATGGCAATGGGCCTGCAGAACTTACGCCGCCGAAACTTGAAGATTGGCCTGAAGTGACATGGGAAGTGAGCGAAAATACGCGCCGTGTCAATTTAGATGAGGTAACAAAAGAAGACATTCAAGAATGGAAAGTTGGTGAGACTGTGTTGCTATCGGGAAAAATGCTGACCGGACGAGACGCAGCCCACAAACGCATTCAAACCATGATGCAAAACGGTGAAGGTTTACCAGAAGGCGTCGACCTGACCAATCGATTTATCTACTACGTTGGCCCAGTGGATGCGGTAGGTGATGAAGTGGTTGGCCCAGCTGGCCCAACAACAGCGACACGTATGGATAAATTTACCGATATGATGCTTGAAGAGACGGGCCTTATCGGCATGATTGGTAAAGCAGAGCGTGGTCCAGCAACCGTAGATTCTATTGCTAAACACAAAGCGGTCTATTTAATGGCCGTTGGTGGTGCAGCGTATCTCGTATCTAAAGCGATCAAAAAGTCTCGTGTCGTGGCGTTTGAAGACTTGGGTATGGAAGCAATCTATGAATTTGAAGTCGAAGATATGCCTGTGACGGTTGCCGTTGATAGCACTGGGGCGAACGCCCATAAAAACGGTCCTGCTATTTGGCAAGCCAAGATAGCGGATTTAGACGCTGCCTTGTCAAAATAAAGCAAATCGGGTTTTAAAGCGGGTACGTTTAGGTACCCGTTTTTGTTTTGGAGAGAATCAATATCAATGATCACCTTTGATCTTATTTCTGCCGCGTGGATCTTAAGCGGTACTGCGCTTGGTGCAAGTTTGACCTTCTTCGTTGTCAGTAAGCGTGCTGGGCAAAAGCATCAACAACTCGACACTGAACTTCAATTAGTTTCACAGCGTCTCGAACAAAAACTTGCGCAAGCTGATATGACGATTGACCAGCTTTCCAATGATTTGAAAGAGTCAAAAGGCTTGGAGAGTCAATTGAGACTTTCACTGAGTGAAAGCCAGCAGATCGCAGCAATAAAACCACAGTTAGAACGTCAATGTGAATCCTTGTCTACGTCGCTCGAGTCACTTCGCGAGGAACATGCTCAACTCCAAGCAACGCACCAATCTCAGCGAGCGGCATTTAACGAAATGCAAAAAGCCAACGAAGATAAGATTGCGCTGCTAGAGAATACGGAAAAACGGTTGAATGAACAGTTTGAGAATTTAGCAAACCGCATTTTCGAACAAAAAAATGAATCGTTTCTCAAACAAAATAAGTCTGGATTGGACGCGCTTCTTACGCCTTTGAAAGAACAAATCGATGGATTCAAACGCCAAGTTAACGACCAGTATGTAAAGGAGGGTCAAGAACGCGCGTCATTGAAAACGGAAATTCTTACGCTCAAACAATTAAATCAAAAAATTACGGATGAAGCTGCTGCGCTCACACTTGCATTAAAAGGAGACAATAAACAACAAGGCAACTGGGGCGAAGTGGTATTAGAGCGCATTCTAAAAGAATCTGGGCTGAGAGAAGGACACGAATTTGAAACCCAAGTGTCTGTGCGAAACGAGAGCGGTAAATTGCAACAACCCGATGTGGTCGTGCACTTACCCAATGATAAAGACGTCATCATCGACTCAAAAGTCAGCTTGTCAGCTTATGAACGCTATTTTAATGCATCAGATGACGACGCCAGAGCCATTTTACTCAAAGAACACATTAGTTCGATAAAAGGCCATATTAAAGGTCTTGGTGCAAAAGACTATCAGGATTTGCCCGGCATAAGAACGCTGGACTACGTACTGATGTTCATACCTGTTGAACCGGCATTCTTGCTCGCAATTGAGGCCGATCCAGAATTGGTAACACTTGCCTTGAATCACAACATTTTGTTGGTAAGCCCAACCAATTTGCTCGTCGCGCTGCGCACAATAAATAATATTTGGCAGTACGAATACCAAAACCAAAACGCGCAAAAAATAGCGCAGCACGGTGCGAAGCTCTACGATAAGTTTGTTGGGTTTGTGGCGGATATGGAAAAAATTGGCAAGTCTATCGATGCGACGCAAAAAAGCTTTGATGGCGCATTCAACAAGTTGTCATCCGGTAGAGGAAACTTGGTCAGGCAAGTTGAACAGTTCAAAAGTTTGGGGGTTCAACCGAATAAAAAGCTGCCAGACACGTTAACATCAGAAGAGAGTGATGCGTGATTAGTCTGGGGTGCGCCAAAGCCGCTTATCCGTCGTTGGCGTGTCCTCTGGTAGAAATGGATTCGCCATTTTGTGAATGCGCCGTTTGTGATTTGACAACAGTGAGAGCGCTTTTCGATGAGAAGGAAAACGGTTGAAGTGCTTTTGAAATTCGCCGTTTTCTATCATTTTTTGTAGACCGATTTCGAGCCGTTGTGCTAACGATTCCTGATCTTTAGTAACGAAAAAATACATTGCTGCAGGGTAGTAAAGCATTTGGGTCTCATCGATGACTAAATTGTCATTGCCGTAGATCTCAAATTCAGCCCATGCTTCGACAATTGACCGTGGAAAAAAGTCGGCATAGCCTTTTTCTACGGCCAAAAACATATTCTGCCAACTGTTCTGAATACCAACGCGTATGCCCGCATCCCGCATAATTTGAGTATCTGGCCAACCTGGACCTTGTACCGCTGCATAGTGAGTAAAATCGTCGAGTGTTGTGATGTTTTTAAATGCTTCTTCAGTCGCTTTACTTACAATTGCCACACGATAGCCGATAATGCCTTGCATCAACGGCACTCTAATCGCGCGATAGTCTTTTTCTCGTTGTTTCGATGTCATCGTCCAATACACATCGATGATATCGCGATTAAGGCTGACTAGTGCACGTTCTTGTAGCATGGGTAGATGGACGGGAACAATCTGATAATCACCAAATTCAGGCTTCGAATGCTGCATGACTTTGACAAACAGCGACTGGTAGTAAAGCTTTTGATTGTCCGCAGCCATGTTGTAGGTGGGGTATCGGTAGCTTGGCACATTGTCTTTATCACTTGCCGCGACAGCGAATGAACACACAGCCCATATCAATAAAACGGTGAGGAGAGTAGAGCGTGTCATCGGGTGATCATTGCAACATCTTGAGTTCTTTTTTAATGACATCGCGAACCACATCAATCTGATGGCTCAATTTGTCAACACTCTTTTGTTCTTGTGATACAAGGTGCCACTCTTGGGACCAGAGTTGTTTTAGCTCAATGGCCTCTTTTTCAACGTCTTCACTGATTAATGAACTCAAGTCAACCACCAACCCTACCTTTACCCATCCTACACGTGGGCTTCCTTCTACATTGTTATTGTCATAATAGGAGGCAAATATGTTTTGCTCAAACTCTGCGAGTAATGTAAGCACGCTAAACGACGCAGTGCGGGTATTATTGTTGTCTTCCGTGACTTCCATACGCCACGTATTGTATGTAAATCCTGTCACTGCAAATATCAGGCTAAAAATAGCGGTGAGATAGTAACTCGTGAGCTTTTTGTTCTGTGTTTCGTTTGGCGTTATCATAATGACATCTTAGTACTGTAAGCGCAGAGCGCGTTGCGCTTTGGTATACCTTTTTGTATCGGTTTTTGTCTCTTTCAAACAATGAAGCGTGACTGGCGTGTATTCAGTCTACATAAAACTGGAAATGATGCAAAAGCCTAGCATAACAGGTTCTTTTCAACAGCAGTGGTGAGTCGTTGTTAGTATTTGATGATGTCTACCTGTTTAATAATACGGATTGAAAACAATGTGTGGCAGATTAAATGTTATTGATAATCCGGCCCTCAGTGCGTTGTGCGAGCAACTTGAGATAGAAATTTGGCCAAACGAAGGCATTCATTTTTCGCGTTATATTGGTGCAGCAAATCCCGTATCGATTGTTCACCGGGTTGCGGGTTACAATCAAATGGTAAATGCGACGTGGTGGTTGTTGTTAGACAAAACCCATGATCCTCTTAGGCCATTTAAGCCGTCCAAGTACACGTCTTTTAACACCCGTTATGATAAACTCAATGTGCCCCGAAGTGCGGGGTATAAAGCCTTTCGCGAATCTCGTTGTGTTATTCCGGTATCCGGGTTTGGTGAATCTCAACAACGTGAGAAGCAGGTGTCCTACACCGATTTTTTGGCAAAAAAGCCTGCCATGTTGCTGGGTGGCTTGTTTCGAGAATGGTCTTATATCAACTCAGATAACGAGCCAGCAACACATGTTTCCTGTTCGGTCGTTACGCTGCCACCTCACGAAAAGCTGATGCCATTTCACGAAAAGGCAAGTCCATTGATGTTGAGCTTAGAGGACGGAAGTGCACAGCGTTGGCTTGACCTCAATCAGTCGCCGGAATCCCTCAATGATCTTCTCTCTCCAACGCTGCGTCACGCTTTATATGCGCAACGCGTTGATAGACCCAAGACGCACAAAGCCATCGGCGATCGGATTCTTATTGAAGCAGATATCTGAAGCGATCGCATGGGCTAAATTAGTTTCTGGTCATGATGTCTTGCCGGCTAAATAGCGCAACCAGAGAGCGATGGCGAGTAAAGTTGGCATAATCCAACCCAGGCTGCCGCCACCAGAGGGGGCGTTAACTTGGATAGAGACGGTTTGAGTAACCGTTGTCTTGCAGTACGTTGACTCGCAAGCTTTCTATTCGACGCGTATCAAGGGTTTAACAAAACAGGACACATTTATAGCGTTACCGTGGTCAAGGTGTACGATTTGGCCGATGTACTTTGCCGAAATGCCGACTACTTACTCCGTTAAAGAACAGTTTGTAGGATAGATTTTGCGTGGTTATGAAAGCATGGTTAATTTTATGTAATCATTCTAGGATGAATATCCTTTTTACTGCCCCCAGAGGAGATGTTTCTTTCTATTAACGTATTTTTAACGTAGCAAATAGCAAGACGTTTTAGCCTGCCTTGCACTAGCATAAATGTACTAATAACAGGTCTTAAAAGACTCTCTATAAAGCGAAAGGGCATTGGTAATGCAAGACAGAAATCACTTGTCTAATGTTGTGACAACTCGCAACGCTAGTGTGATCGAGAACGGTTTACTCGACATACCTATGTTACAAATCCTACAAGAGGACGGTTCCGTTCACGCGGACGCTCATGCACCAGAATTAGATCAAGCCACGTGCGACAAGATTATCAAAACGATGTCTTATATTCGCGTGCTCGATGAGCGTATGATTGCTGCGCAACGACAAGGGCGAATCAGTTTCTACCTCGCATGTACCGGTGAAGAAGCATCGACTGTCGCTAGTGCGGCAGCCTTACAACCGCAAGACATGATCATGAGCCAATACCGAGAGCAGGGGGCGTTGGCTTACCGTGGTTACACTACGCCTCAATTTATGAATCAAATGTTCAGTAATAAAGCCGACCCGAATAAAGGCCGTCAAATGCCAATTCACTACGGTGACAAAACGCTGAACTTTATGACGATCTCATCACCACTGGGCACACAAATCCCCCAAGCAGCAGGCTATGCTTACGGTCAAAAGATGGCAGGATTAGACGCCGTTACCATATGTTACTTCGGTGAAGGTGCCGCGTCCGAAGGAGACTTCCACGCTGGTTTGAATATGGCTGCTGTGCTCAATTGCCCAACGATATTTTTCTGTCGAAACAACGGTTACGCTATCTCGACACCAGCAGAAGAGCAGTTTGCTGGTGATGGCATTGCGTCTCGTGGGATTGGATACGGCGTTAAAACTATACGTGTCGACGGTAATGATGTGATGGCTGTTTTTGCCGCAACAACATTAGCACGTGAAATCGCATTGCGAGACAACTGTCCCGTATTAATTGAAGCCATGACATATCGCTTAGCTGCCCACTCAACATCTGACGACCCAACGGGGTATCGTTCAAGAGATGAAGAGGATAAATGGCGCGCTAAGGACCCCATTGTTAGGTTTACCAAGTGGCTCACAGACAAAGGCTGGTTTGATGAGGAGGCTCATAATAAATGGGTTGAGCAGCAGCGTCAGGATGTATTGGCAGCGTTGAAAGAAGCAGAAAAAATCGATATTGCACCGCTAGAAGATATTGTCAATGACGTGTACGACGACGTCCCTTGGCACCTTCAAGATCAGCTTGAACAACTAAAATCACATATCAAAAAGTATCCAGAAGCCTACCCTAAAACAGCTGGGAGAGTGAAGTAATGCCTCAGTTAAACTTATTACAAGCCATCAACAGTGCGCTGCAAATTTCGATGGAAAAAGATGAGCGCGTCATGGTGTTCGGTGAAGATGTAGGCCATTTTGGCGGCGTATTCCGAGCAACCAGTCACTTGCAAGAAAAGTTTGGTAAAGACCGATGCTTCAACACGCCACTGACGGAACAGGGCATAATTGGCTTTGCGAATGGCCTAGCATCACAGGGCTCTGTTCCTGTCGCTGAAATACAATTTGGCGATTATATCTTTCCCGCTTTTGACCAAATCGTAAACGAGACGGCGAAATGGCGATATCGCTCAGGGGGCCAATTTAGTTGCGGTTCTCTTACTATACGCACGCCTTATGGCGGCGGGATAGCAGGCGGTCATTACCACAGTCAGTCACCAGAAGCCTTTTTCGCTCACGTACCGGGACTAAAAGTCGTCATCCCGCGCAATCCGTATCAAGCCAAAGGCCTGTTGTTGTCTGCAATAAGAGATGACAACCCTGTGCTCTTTATGGAGCCAAAACGGTTATACCGAGCAGCAGTAAGTGAGGTACCTGAAGAGGACTACATGTTGCCATTGGGCAAAGCTGATATGGTGCAAGAAGGGACAGACATTACGCTAGTCGGCTGGGGGGCACAAATTGAAATCTTGCAAAAAGCGTCTGATATGGCGCTGGAACAAGGCGTTTCATGTGAAATTGTAGACCTCCAGTCAATTTTGCCTTGGGACGCGGAAGCGGTGTGCCAATCGGTGATGAAAACGGGCAGATTACTCGTTAACCATGAAGCACCATTAACGGGAGGCTTCGCAAGTGAGATCGCTGCGACCGTACAAGATAAATGTTTCTTGTACCTAGAAGCACCGATAGCACGGGTGTGTGGTTTAGATACACCTTACCCACTAGCGCATGAAAAAGAGTACATGCCTGATCATTTGAAAACGTATGAAGCCATCATGCGTACAATGCATTATTAATGGGGCACGACATGACGATTGATTTTATATTGCCAGATATTGGTGAGGGGATTGTCGAGTGCGAACTTCTGGAGTGGTTGATAAAAGAAGGCGACATCATAGAGGAAGACCAGCCTGTTGCTGAGGTAATGACGGATAAAGCGACGGTGCAGATACCAGCGATGCATGCGGGTACCGTTCGCAAGCTTCACTATCAAGTAGGTGATATCGCGAAAGTGCATAGTCCGTTGTTTTCAATGGATACGGATGACAAGACAGCGAGTGAGCCTAAATCGCATACTGACAATGAAACAGTTGAGACACCTGTAGACGCGCTTGATTCATCGCAGACTAACAGTGCTCTATCAGCCGAAGACTTTATTTTACCCGATATTGGCGAAGGTATTGTTGAGTGTGAAATTGTCAAATGGCATGTCAGCGAAGGCGATGACATTGAAGAAGACCAAGTTGTCGTCGAAGTGATGACGGACAAGGCAGTCGTTGAAATACCGGCGAAGCACAGTGGTACCATAGCAAAGCTTTATCACGCTGAAGGCGAGATCGCTAAGGTACATACGCCACTATTTGCATTACTTGGAGAGCGTGAAAACGCGCCTGCTACCGATGTTGTTAACACGTCAGTGGCAACGGTAGAGTCCACGCCTGTGACACCACAGCAACAGAAATTTGCAGATGGCGCCTTTGAACCGCCTGTGGCGATCGATGGTAAAGTATTGGCGAGTCCCGCTGTACGTCGCTTGGCAAGAGAGCAGGGTATTGACCTCAGCACTATCAAAGGAAGTGGAAAGAAGGGACGTGTTCTCAAGCATGATTTAACGGAAGCGACGAAAAACCAAAATCAGCCGAACAGTCCACAGGTAGAAAACGCACAGTCAACCGTTGAAACCGTATCAAGCACGCAGTCAGGGGCAACTAGAACGGAAGCGGTGAGAGGTATTCGCGCCGCGATGGCCAAGCAGATGTCAGCATCTGTGCACACTATTCCTCACTTTACAGTGACAGATGAGCTCAATATGGATGCGCTCATTGCGCTGAGGAAGCAGCTTAAGCCCGAGTTTGAGTCTTTAGGTGTTAAGCTCAGTTTTATGCCATTTTTTGTCAAAGCCCTGTCATTGGCGCTAACCGAGTTTCCAATCATTAATAGTCAATTAAATGATGATGTGACAGAACTTACTTATTTTGAAGATCACAACATTGGATTTGCTGTTGACTCTAAAGTTGGTTTAGTTGTGCCTAATATCAAACGCGTACAAACATTATCATTACTCGATATTGCCAAAGAAATGCAAACGATCATCGAATTGGCGAGAGAGGGACGATTGGCGTCGGAAATGATGACTGGCGGTACGATTAGCATCTCCAATATTGGTGCAATCGGTGGAATGGTTGCTACGCCTGTTATCAACAAGCCTGAAGCGGCGATAGTTGCACTGGGTAAAACCCAAACACTACCTCGCTTTGACCACAATGGAGACGTGGCGGCGATGAATATTATGACGGTAAACTGGTCTGGAGACCACCGCATTATTGATGGTGCCACTATGGTTCGATTCAATAACCTTTGGATGGATTATCTACAACACCCGACCAAAATGTTGATGCACCTGAAGTAACCTGCTCACACAAAGCGAGCGTCAATTAACACATGAAAGCGTTACCTCCATGGAAGTAACGCTTTTTTTATACCTGTAGCAATGCCCTTTGCTTGTGGTTTGTGCTGGGCGCGTTAAAATTATGTCCTAAATAAAAGTTAAGTTGATTCATATTGTTAAGTTATAAACATGGTTTTCACGCAGGTAATCACGCCGATTTGTTAAAACATTTGGTTTGGGTCGGCGTCATCGCCAAGCTAAAAGAAAAAGATAAACCGTTCTCGTTGTTCGATACACATAGCGGAGCGGGTTTATACGATTTAACCTCCAGCGAATCTCAAAAAAATAAAGAGTTTGAGAGTGGTATCGGTAGTGTCAAAGACAGTAATGGCGTGTCAGAATTATTCAAACAGTACATCGATATTGTTGCACCGTTTTTAGACAATAACGAATACCCAGGGTCTCCTGCCATTGCGTTGAGAATGCTAAGAAACAACGACAAAATGCACTTAGTCGAGTTGCACCCCACCGAGTTTGATAAGCTCAGAGGGGCATGCCGTAAGGTCTCATCAAATGGCAGGGTAAAGTTGCATAAACGCGATGGCTTGGAAGCGATTGTAGGAATGACGCCACCAACGCCAAATCGTGGGGCAGTTCTTATTGACCCGCCATACGAAGTGATTGATGAATATCAGCAGGTTGAGAAAACCGTAAAGGCGGTGTTGGCCCGCTGGAGCAATGCCCAAATTGCCATTTGGTATCCGTTACTGTCTGCGAGGGCAGGTAAAAAAGCGGGAAAAAGTGAAGCAATGGTAAAAGCATTGTCGTCTGTCGGTTCAACGTCATGGAAAGCCGAATTTTGCGTTGATGACAAATCGTTAGATTCGGGTATGTACGGATCGGGTGTGCTACTAATCAATCCTAGTTGGCAATTGGACAACAAGATACAACAAAGTATGTCGTCAATTATTGATGGATCGGACGACAAACTGTCATTCGCATTAGAGTGGTTAAAAGCCGAGACACCATGAGCCAAGCGCGCGAGCTTAAACATTTTTATATACCTGAAGAGCAATCGATTTACTTGCTCTCTAGTTCTGATGCTAAAAAACTCAGGGATTGGGTCGATTTATGCATCAGTGAATTACAAAGTTTAGGCTATAGAGATATCGAAATGATAGGTAAGGGCGCCTATGGTTTCGCTTTTGCTGGTCTTGACCAAAACGACACGCAACTCGTCTTCAAATTTTCGAGAATTAACCTGCCACAGCACGTCCAAGATCGCCTGGAGGAAGAGGCGTATATGCTAAAGCATGTGCTTCATCCCTTGGTGCCACCTTATTTTGAGTATCAACAAATCAAGCGCCAGAGCATTTTGGTGATGGGCCGTGCACAAGGTGTAGATCTCGAACAATACAGTTTGAAACACGGGCCATTGTCTCCGCGTCTCATTGTTAAAATTGCCGTCCAACTCGGTGACATCTTGTTGTATCTGCGCCGATTTAAAAAGGCCGGAGGCGATTCGCCGATTGTCCATGGTGATATTAAGCCATCGAATATCGTAATTGATGAATCACGAGAAACTATCGGCCTGATCGATTGGGGCTCCAGTGTATTTGCACAAGTCGATGAATCGGGCCAAGTCGTTGGCAGCAATGTAATGGATTTAATGTCAGGTGATTTGCAAAATACCAATGCTAGGTTGGGGGATGTCTATTTTATTGGTGATGACCAACTCAACGGTGGCCTTTCTACCCCGAGGTTTGACGAGCAAGGCATGGCTGGAACACTGTATGCTTTGGCATCTGGACAGTCTTGTCGATTTGGTGCAAAGGTTATCACACCCGAATCATTGGGGTTACCTAAATTGCTCGCCAGCATTTTAAGTTACATGTTAAGTGATGACGCCGAAAAAAGACGGCAAGGTGGTGATTATTTTTTCAGCCACTTGCACGTACTTCGTCAAATCGTCTTCGTCGGCGATAACCCCATTGATTATGTACCTAGTATTCCAACTTGGCTGGGCTATCACGATGAAGCAATAGATACTGTTGTTTATAGCTCTAGAAAATCGTTTTTGCGCCAGCAAGGGCATCAGATAGCTGAGGATATTAATTATTTAAATGACGCTCAATTTGACCGTTACTATAAACAATATCTACAAGGAATGGGCGCAACAGAGAAAGCCTTTATTGCAGCTGTTAGTCGTCTAGGCCGATACCCGGTAGTGGGCGGGATGGCAATTCGTTGGGAGCCAGAGGGGATTTATGTCGATTCCAGTCTGAATTTGTATGATCACGAGGTCAAAGCCGCGTTTGAATTATCGGTAAATACGATAATTGATTTAGCGAGAGCCATTCACCGCCCAGGAATTTTTAAGTGTTGTCTATTTAATGCTAAAGATACTTTGCACATAGAAAGAGACGATCCCAATTTACCGTTCATGCCGACCGCTCAATGTACCATTCCATTTGAGCTGAGCCGAGCGTCTGTTGCAACGGACGAATCTCGAATGCACTCGTACTTTGAAGATGGTGACGACCCTGATGAACTCTTGGCACTGCCAGAAGAAATCATTCAATGTATCGAGGCATTGAACGAGATTCATCACACGGGATGTATTATTTTTGAAGCCTTACCTCACCATTTAAAAATTCACAGTTATTACATGCTGTTGGATCACAAGGCGGAACATAAATTTAACCAGCTTCTGCACCAAATTGTAGAATGTATACCGAAAATAAGCGGTGTGGGTATTTCAGGATTTATGAAACTACCGTATAAAGACACTCGCTTGTTTGAACACCGAGCACACTTACCCGAAAAATATTATCCCCGGAATCCAAGGGCTGAATTGGGTCAGTAAACACCATCGATAGAAGGATTTCCCATGGCAGACGTAAAAATTGCCTCTCTTTTTGAATTAGAAAATATTGAATCGGGCTTGTACCGAGGTCAAAGTTGGGACTTAGGGTTTCGAGCCTTATTTGGCGGTCAAGTATTAGGCCAAGCGCTGACGGCTGCCTATCGAACACTTGATGATGCATTGTTTGCACACTCCTTTCACACCTATTTTTTATTGCCAGGCGACGCGAAAAAACCGGTGGTGTATGACGTTGAAGTCGTAAGAGATGGTCGCAGTTTTTCAACGCGTCGCGTGAAAGCGGTGCAAAACGGTAAAACCATCTTTTACATGACCGCGTCGTTTCAACGAGAAGAAGCAGGCTTAAGTCATCAGTTTGCCGACATGCCAGATGTACCTGGACCGGAAGACGTTGAATCTGACATCAGTTTCTATGAAGATAACTACGACAAGATTTCTTCGCGTATGCAAGAAGCGCTTAGCTATCACAAACCAATTGACATTCGTACTATCGACGCTGCCCACTCATTTCGAGCACAAAAAAGAGACCCACTTCGTTACGTCTGGATGAGAGCGAAAGAAGGATTAGTCCCATCGGTTGAACTTCATCAGGCAACCATGGCCTACGCATCTGATTATCATTTCCTTAGCACATCCATTCAACCCCACGGCATTTCGATGACCGACAAAAGTCTCAGAATGGCGACAATCGACCACGCCATGTGGTTTCACAAACCATTTGATATGAATGATTGGTTGCTTTATGTGATGGACAGTCCGTTTAGTGGCAATGCCAGAGGTATCGTAAAAGGTCAATTTTTTAACCAAAAAGGCGAACTTGTCGCATCAGCGATGCAAGAAGGCTTGATGCGTCAAATCAAGGAATAGGAAAAGCGTATGATTTATCAATTAGGCAATAATACACCAGAGCTTGATTCCGGCGTTTATGTCGCGCCCGGTGCCAGTGTAATTGGCAACGTTCGTCTTGGACCCAATGCCAGTGTTTGGTTCAACGCTGTGATACGTGGCGACAATGAATGTATTGAGATTGGTCGCAATACGAATATTCAAGATGCCAGTGTACTTCACAGTGACCCTGGCTCACCTTTAACGATTGGTACAGGCGTTACCGTAGGGCACAAAGTCATGTTGCACGGGTGTCAGATCGGTGATTATTCGCTTATCGGTATTAATGCTGTTGTGTTAAATGGCGCCAAAATTGGGAAATACTGTGTTATCGGTGCAAATGCATTGGTGACAGAAAACATGGAGATTCCGGATTATTCAGTCGTAATGGGAAGTCCCGGAAAAGTCGTCAAGACGCTTAGTGAAGTAATGGGCAAAAAGTTGGAAATGTCTGCTGCTCACTACGTCGAAAACGCTAAGCGCTTCGCCAGCAGCCTTACACCCATCAAAACTTAAAGGCGTGAAAACGCATCGATTCATCATGACCGCATTAAGCATAAAAGTGTCGCTTGGTTCTTTTGTTGAATAGCTGCAAAGTGGCCTTGATCTGATGCCGTATGGGCTCATTGAGTCGGTCAATTGTCTATGCGAATTGGCATTCGGTGAAACAAATCTTGCGATAGGGCATACCAAAGTGGAAATAGCGTCGCGAAAATTGTGTTGGCCGGAATAAAAAATGCCCAGAACGAATCGTTCCGGGCCTAGGGGAATGGCTCATTGCTGAGCCGTGCGCTAACAGTTACAACCTCAACGGGATAGAGGTATGCATCAAAAAACTGCGATGGACATTAATAATAGAACAAAAGCGGTCAAATTATAAACAATTTTTTTGAAAAAATTTAATTTCATCAATTCAAAGAGTTACCAGTGACTTGTGAATGGTTTTTCATCTATTAGCTCAATAAAACAACGACTTTGATGGTGAAAGAAAGATTGTAGCTCATAATTTGAACAGCTTGTTCACCTGTTGTCCACAACCAAATCCTGCTTTCTGTATTCACTACGTTTATGTTGGGGATGCTGTGTTGTAGTTTGGTGAATATACTGTGACAATTAGCCTACCTGTCTACACTGGAGATTTTTCGATGCAACGTTATGCCACTTTTACTCCACCTGTGAGAACGCTCATGGGGCCTGGGCCTTCTGATGTCAGCCCGCGCATCCTCAATGCTATGTCCAGACCAACACTTGGTCACCTCGATCCTTTATTTATTCAACTTATGGACGACACCAAAGCATTGCTCCAATATGCGTTTAAAACGCGAAACCCACTAACAATGCCAATTTCAGCGCCCGGTTCAGCAGCAATGGAAGCGTGCTTTGTAAACCTACTTGAGCCTGGTGACAAAGTCGTAGTGTGTATTAACGGTGTATTTGGTAACCGCATGGTGGAAAACGTTGAACGCTGTGGTGCCGTCGCTATCAAAGTTACAGATGATTGGGGTACCCAGACAACGCCAGAGAAGCTAGAACACGCACTACAGTCTAACCCAGATACTAAGTTTGTCGCCTTTGTTCACGCAGAAACCTCAACTGGTGTTAGGAATGATGCACAATTACTTTGTAATATTGCTAAACAGCATGATTGTCTGACTATCGTCGATGCTGTGACATCGTTAGCGGGTGTTGAAATTGATGTAGACGGGTGGGGTATTGATGCTATTTATTCTGGGTCGCAGAAGTGCTTGTCATGCGTGCCGGGGATTGCACCTATTTCATTTAGCGAACGTGCGGTTGAATTGATTCAAAATAGAAAAACAAAAGTGCAGAGCTGGTTTTTGGATATGAATCTTATTGTCGGTTATTGGGGACAAGGTGGTAAAAGAGCGTATCACCATACCGCGCCCGTAAACACTGTATACGCGCTATACGAGAGTTTAGTCATGCTACAAGAGGAAGGATTAGAAAATAGTTGGGCACGTCACGCTGCTATGCATGAAAAGCTCGCTTCAGGTTTGGCTGATTTGGGTTTGGAAATGGCAGTTGATGCGCAATATCGCTTACCTCAGTTAAATGCGGTAAAAATTCCTGATGGTATCGATGATGCGAGTGTTAGGGCCAGATTACTGAGTGATTTTAATCTAGAGATTGGCGCTGGTTTGGGCGAGCTAGCCGGAAAAGTCTGGCGTATTGGCCTTATGGGTTATGGCTGTAATGACAAAAATATCGATTATTGTTTATCTAGTCTTAAGACAGTGCTAAACCGCTAACTTCCCTTGCTACGAAGGAGTCGTTAAACTCCTTCGTACAACACCATCCCCACAAATCAATTGCAGTAAAATCAAATATTTCTTATCTTCGTTTCATTCTTCATAACGAAACATTTTGCGATGCTCAATAAGATTTGGATGAGCTTCATCTTGGCGGCATTTACCGCTGTTTTTGTACAAGCCTTGTTTGCCGGTGATGCAACGGGTTTTGAATCCGCGATGACGGCCATGACGTCAATGGCAAAATTAAGTGTAGAAATTGCCGTTGGACTCATCGGTTTATTGGCGTTTTGGATGGGTATCTTCAAGGTCGCTGAACACACCGGTTTGGTCGAGAAGGTTGCTTGGGCGCTAAGTCCTTTATTGTGCCGTATTATGCCCGACGTACCTCGCAAACACCCCGCAGTTGGGTCCATGACCATGAATTTATCCGCTAATTTTTTGGGGCTCGATATTGCGGCTACGCCTTTTGGCATAAAGGCCATGGAAGACTTGCAAACGTTAAATAAGGTCAAAGATAGCATTACCAACAGCCAAATACTGTTTCTGGTGCTCAATACGTCATCCGTTACCTTGTTTCCTATTGCCGTGTTTCTTTATAGGGCTGATGCTGGGGCATCACAGCCCACAGACGTATTTGTTCCCATTTTACTCGCGACTTCTGCCTCTACATTAACGGGTCTTATTGTGACTTGCGTCGTACAGAAAACGAATCTCTTTAATCGAGTTGTCATGTTGTACGCTTTGGCGGCGATGTGTTTGATTGGCGCGGTAATTGTATATTTTGCAAACTTGTCGAGCGATGTGTTGGCCACGCAGTCTTCTGTATTTGCTAACGGGCTTTTATTTGGTTTTATTGCACTCGTACTGCTTATGGCGTGGCACAAAAAGGTTGATGCTTATGGCTTGTTTGTTGAAGGTGCCAAGAAAGGGTTTGATGTGGCGATTATGTTGATTCCATTTCTCGTGGCCATGCTAATCGCAATTGGGGCCTTGCGCGCCAGTGGTGTTTTAGACAGTATCATTGAGGGGATTCGCTGGGTAGTCGTAGCTTTTGGGGCAGACCCTCGATTTGTTGATGGATTGCCGACAGCCTTAATGAAACCGTTGAGCGGCAGCGGTGCCCGGGCGCTGATGATAGAGACGATGCAGCATCACGGTCCAGACAGTTTCGCAGGTCGATTAGCGTCCGTATTGCAAGGCAGTACTGAAACGACCTTTTACGTATTGGCCGTATATCTGGGGGCCGTTGGTATAAAGCACTCCCGTTACGCGTTACCATGTTGTTTAGCCGCGGACCTCGGAGGAATCTCCATGGCGGTTGTGGTTTCCTACTGGTTTTTTGGTTAATTCGTTCAGTTACCGTTAACTCCCACTATGAGAAGCTAACGCGAGTTTTCTAGTGGAGATAATCATGAAAAACACTGTACGCATACTTTGTATTGTCATAGGGCTTACGGTTAGCTGGGGTTCAAACGCCAATGAGCACACGAATACTATTAGTGTAACAGGCAGTGGGTTGGTGAATATTACGCCAAATAGCTTCTCTTTCGATATGGTTATCGAAGAAAGGGGGCAGTCTGTCGCAGAGCTTAATGAAAAGGCTTCTTCTAAAATACAGAACATTGTACGGTTCTTGGTGACGCATGGTGTTGATGCGGGCAAGATTGAATCGATGGATATTAACCTTCAACCTTGGGTGGAGCATAAACGCGAACAGGGTACAGTATACAAAGGTTATATTCTCACCAGAACAGTGTCGGTAACCCACAACAACATTGAAGACTATGATGTGCTTATAGACGGCGTGACCCAAAACCGTATAAATCGTGTGCAATCGTTTAGATTAATGCACACTGGTGCTGAAAATTTTGCGAATCAAGCCTTGATAAATGCGACGAAAGACGCAAAATTGAAAGCGTCATTGATCGCAGGTGAAATGGGGGCCACGTTGGGTAAGGTGTTGTCGGTGAACGTCATCAGCAACAGACCCGTCTCTATGCAGCCAATGCGAGCTATGCATGAAATGGCAGTGACAGCATTGCCCGGTAAACAAACGCTCTCTGCTTCTGTGGAAGTGGTGTTTGAAATTAAAAATTAACGATAGAGAACCGAATTTGAGCTACTCTCCTACGGGCACGCTGGTAGAACAAGCGCGAGCCCTTGTCCACGGTGAGCCTGACGTCATTGCTAACATGGCAAATATCAGTGCCTTGCTTTTCAATCAATTAGACGATGTGAATTGGGCTGGTTTTTATTTATACAAAGAAGACCAACTTGTCCTGGGGCCGTTTCAAGGTCTTCCGGCATGTATTCGCATACCAATGGGCAGAGGTGTATGCGGTACAGCGGCCCAAACACAACAAATACAGCGCATCGCAGACGTTCACGCGTTTGAAGGTCACATCGCTTGTGACGCGGCGTCGAATTCAGAAATTGTTCTTCCTATTGTAAAAAATGGTAAGCTTGTCGGCGTGCTAGATATCGATAGTCCGTTACATGATAGATTTTCTGCTGAAGACCAAGAGGTGCTTACCTCCATTGTCGCTATTTTGGTAGATGCAATAGTATGAAACAGAATGTTGATATCCATGTAGTGCTCGCGACCTTTGCCGACATGGAAGACTATCACGACGATCCCGATTCCGCTTCTGAGCAGATGAATCTCATCTTGCATATGATGTACGACAGGGCGGAAGACGAAATAGAAACCCAACGACTTGAGAAACTTCTCGGTCTCGTATGGGAAACGTGGCATCAGGATCCCAACCTTTGTGATTTAGATGAAGGTGAATTGCTAGATTGGGTTGACCATCAGCTAGCAACTTGGGATGATGCTGATAACGAAGAAATACACTAATCACCACTGAATTATTGATGGAACCAACAGAAAAGTTTACTAACAGCAAAGAAGTCATCGCGTTTTTGGCTGAAACCTTCCCTAACTGCTTTAGCATTGAAGGGGACGCAAAGCCGCTGAAAATCGGTATTTTCCAAGACCTAGCAACGCGTTTGGCGGACGAGGAGAGAGTCAGTAAAACACTATTGCGCTCAACCTTACGTCACTATACGAACAGCTGGCGCTATTTACACAGCGTGAAAGAAGGGGTGTTTCGTGTTGACCTAGACGGCAACGATGATGCGCAAATCGAGAAAGAGCACGCTGATCACGCTTTGCAACAGCTTGAAGAGAGCAAAGCAAAAGCGGCCGAAAAGCGCAAAGCTCAACAGAAAGAGAACCGCAAAACCGATAAACGGCCACCAAGAAGGGCGCAAAGGTCCGGTCAAGATGGTCAAAAGAAATTTTCAAACTCGGGAACTAAACCACATTCTCAGAGACAAAATAGAGTACCGCCAGCAAAATTGACTGATGCGGATCTTAAAACTGGCACAAAAGTGACAGTTAAACTGGGCAAATCGCCAATGCCTGCCATAATTACTGAAGTTGCCAAAGATGGTGTTCACGTTCAGTTGGACACAGGGATGGTTGTAAAAGTCGCTCCACAGACTTTACGTTTAGCTCCTTCCAAGAGGTCGTAGTATGAAAGATATCCTTCGAATTTCCGTTGCTAGTGCGTTTTTAACACTAAGCGTAGGTGCAAGTGCAGTCTCAACAACGACTGAAGTTGAAGAGTTGCCGGTTCTCAAACAAGAGACACAGCATGCTGTGTCGGCAAAGCGAGTAAGCGCGCTGTTCACCCGAGCACACTATAAGGAAATATCGTTGGATGACGGCTTGTCGACAATGATGTACGAGCGCTATCTGCGCTCGTTAGACAGCAACAAACATGTGTTTTTGCAGTCTGACATTGAAGACTTTGCTGGTTTCGAAAAATCGTTTGACGACGCCATGGCCAAGGGCAACTTGGAAATGGCGTACGTCATGTATAATCGCGTACTTGAACGTCGCGTACAGCGTTTTGAGTATGCGCTTTCACTGCTAGAAAAAGGCTTCGATTTTGAGAAAGCCGAAGACAAGTTTTATTACGACCGCGAAGAAGCGTCGTGGGCGCAAACCGAAGCTGAGCTCAACGAACTGTGGCGACAGCGCGTCAAATATGACGGTCTAAACTTAATTCTCGCGGGTAAAACGTGGGAAGAAGCTAAAACGCTTTTAGAGAAACGCTACACCAGAGCGATCAAGCGTTTGAAGCAGACAAAGAGTGAGGATGTGTTCCAAACGGCAATGAACGCATTCGCTCGTTCTATTGAAGCACACACGAGTTATTTGTCGCCGCGTAATGCTGATCGCTTCAAAATGGAAATGAATCTGTCTTTTGAAGGCATTGGCGCTGTTTTGCAAAGCGAAGACGACTTCACTGTCATCAAGAGTATAGTGCCGGGCGGCCCCGCCGATGCGTCTAAGGCGTTAAAGCCCGAAGATAAAATCGTAGGTGTTGCGCAAGACGACGAAGATTTTGTTGACGTAATTGGCTGGAGACTCGACGAAGTGGTTGAGTTGATAAAGGGGCCAAAAGGCAGCATTGTTCGTCTTCAAGTAGAGAAAGGCTCATCAGAATCCAAGTCGACGTCTGTGATCAGTCTAACTCGCGATAAAATCAAGCTAGAAGACCGAGCTGCAAAAGCTGAAGTCTTTGTCCCTGAATCCGGCCCATTCCAAGGTGAGAAAGTCGGCGTTATTGATATTCCAAGCTTCTATAACAATTTGCATGCAGACGTTAAGAAAGAATTGGATGTACTTAAAGCCGAAGATGTGAAAGGCGTAATTATCGACTTACGTGGTAACGGCGGAGGTTCTTTGACCGAAGCAACACTGCTGACCGGCTTATTTATCGACAAAGGCCCGGTAGTACAAATCCGTTATGGTGAAGGGCGTGTAAGTGTGAATCGCGATACTGATGGTATCACTGCCTATGATGGTCCACTCACCGTGTTAGTTGACCGTTACAGCGCGTCAGCTTCAGAAATTTTCGCCGCCGCCATGCAAGACTATAATCGCGCACTGATTATTGGTGAGCAAACGTTTGGAAAAGGCACCGTACAACAACACCGAGGCCTTGGTAGAATTTATGATTTGTACGAAAATCCGCTCGGGTCGGTACAATTTACCATTGCGAAATTCTACAGAATCAACGGCACTAGTACCCAGCACTTAGGTGTTGTACCTGATATTTTGTATCCGTCGGCTATTGACCCTGAAGAGTGGGGAGAAAGCCAAGAGGAGAATGCGTTGCCGTATGACAGTATTAATCGTGCTAATTATATGACGTTCGGCGATACATCAGAGACGCTAGATGTTTTGGTTGCGAAGCATCAGGCACGTGTACTGAAAGATCCAGAGTTTGGCTACATCTATCAGGACATCGAAGAATACAAGAAAAACAAAGATAAGAACTTTATCTCTCTTGTTAAATCAGAGCGTGAGTCTGAGGACAAACAACAAGAGACGGACGCACTAAGTCGCGTTAATGAGCGTCTAGGCCGTATGGGGATGGAAGCTATCACGACGTTGGACGATGCGCCGGAAGAGCTTGACGATATTGATCCTCTGCTCGCAGAAGCGGCAAACATAACGTTTGACCTGATTGAAACAGGAAAATACGCCATCCGACAAAACTAATTTTAACGTCTACCAGGGGCTGGCTTTTTTCGTCAGCCCCTTTTTTATGTCCTACGACAGAAAACACAAATAAAACAATAATAAAGGGAAATAACATGGCACTGAGAGGTGAATTCTCTTCACGTATAGGTTTTATCCTCGCAGCAGCAGGGTCTGCAGTCGGTTTGGGTAATATCTGGGGGTTTCCTACCCAAGTAGCAAGTAATGGTGGCGCTGCCTTTGTACTTGTTTATCTCGTTCTTGCGTTCGCGTTAGCTTATCCAGTCTTAATGGCCGAATTGATTATTGGCCGAGCGACACGCTCAAACATGGTTGATGCGTTAGGAAAAATTAGTAACGGCAATAAACTGGGTACGCTGACCGGTATTTGGGGTGGTGTGACGGTGTCGCTGATTCTTGCTTTCTATGCCATTGTTGGCGGCTGGATGTTTGCTTACTTTGCTGAATCTACGGTTCAAGTCGTTGGGATAACCAGTGCGACAGATTGGTTACTGGGTTTCTCTAACTTACGCAATTGGCTATTTTGCGCCATTTTCATGTCACTGACTGCGCTTATTGTTACTGGTGGCGTGAAAGAAGGTATTGAAAAATGGTCAGTCCGTTTGATGCCAACATTAGTCATTATCATAGTGGCACTTATCGTCTACGTTAGCTTTCAGCCGGGCGCAATCGATGGATGGAAAGCGTATCTAGTGCCAGATTTCAGCGCAATTCTAAACCCAGAGTTGCTTATCAGTGCGATGGGACAAGCGTTTTTCTCCATGTCGTTGGGTGTGGGAACAATGTTGGTCTATGGATCTTATGTTAGCAAGCACGAAAATTTACCGTCTATCGGCGTGTCGGTAGCGTTAGTGGATATCGGTGTAGCCATTATAGCGGGTATGCTGATTATCCCTGCGATGTACGTCGCACTTAACAATGGCGTTGAAATTTTTACCGCAGAAGGCGTATTGATTGAAGGTGACCAACTTATCTTTACGGTGTTGCCAGCGTTGTTCGATACCATTGGTGGTGTAGGTGTATTTGTATCATTTGCATTTTTTGCATTGATGGCAATTGCAGCCCTGACATCATCTATTTCGATGCTAGAGGTTCCGGTCGCTTATCTTGTCGAAAGCAAAGGAATGGCACGCCAAAAGGCAGTGTGGACAATGGCAGCGATAATTTTAGGGATCAGCACGTTAATCATCTTTAATTTTAGCACCTTGTTTGGTTTTGTTATCACGCTAACAACTGAGTACAGTCAGCCACTTCTTGGCTTAGTATTGTGTATTTTTGCCGGTTGGGTCTGGAAACGAAATGCCATTTTAGAAGAACTACAATCAGGTTTTGAGAATGCTGAACATTCGATGTTTTGGAAAATCTGGCCATGGTATGTTCGCTTCGTATGCCCCGTGGTCATCCTGATCATGTTCATTCGTTCAGTTGTGTAGTCAAGAGTAGAATTTCATGTCGAATAATATAAAAGAACCGTCCATCCTTGACGTTTTCATCCCTATTGTAGCGCTTGTTGCGATGATGGGAACTGCAGTGTGGTTGTTTGAAGATAACTCTTCCTATGGTCCAAACCAAATAGCGTTGCTCATCGGAATGGGGCTTGCTGCCATCATTGGCTTAAAAAATGGCTACAGTTGGAAGGCGATTGAAGAAGGAATTGTCAAAGGTATTTCTATGTCTTTAGGGGCATGCCTTATCCTCTTGGCCGTTGGCTCGCTCATTGGAACGTGGATGTTGGCAGGTACAGTTCCAACCTTGATTTATTACGGTCTAGAACTACTCAACCCATCAATGTTTTACGCCGCGGCGTGCCTGATTTGTGCGGTCGTCGCTATGAGTATAGGCAGTAGCTGGACAACGGCTGCAACTGTTGGTGTCGCGTTGATGGGGGTATCTGCTGGAATGGATTTGTCGGCGGCGATTACTGCCGGTGCAGTGGTCTCTGGCGCTTATTTTGGCGACAAAATATCTCCGTTATCCGAAACCACAAACTTGGCACCAGCGGTAGCGGGGACAGACTTGTTCGAACATATCCGCTACATGCTCTGGACAACGATTCCCAGTTTCGTCATCACACTTATTCTGTTCTTAGTCATTGGCTTGTCAGAAGACACCACGCAAACAGTATCTCGTATTGAAGAAATGCAAAAGGTACTCAATGCATCATTTGAATTGGGACCTGTTCTGTTGGTCCCACTTATCGTTTTGCTCACAATGGCGATTAAGAAAGTGCCTGCGTTTCCGGCTGTTTTCATCGGTGCTTTACTTGGTGGTGTTTGGGCCATTTTATTCCAAGGCAATGTGGTTATCGGCATGGGGGCGGAAGGCGACGGCAATGTAATTCGTTCACTTAAAGTTGTGTGGACCGCTTTGTTCGACGGTGTGAGCTTCTCAACTTCCGACGATAAACTCAATGACCTGCTGAGTCGCGGTGGTATGTCTAGCATGCTGAATACAATCTGGCTGATAATTTGCGCGATGTCTTTCGGCGCCGTGTTAGAAAAAGTTGGATTGTTGAAACGCGCGGTATCGGTTATTTTGCGCGGCGCTAAATCCGCTGGTTCAATGGTTACCCGCACAATTGTCACGTGTTTAGGTACAAACATTTTCACAGCCGATCAGTATATTTCGATTGTGATGCCTGGCCGTATGTATAAAGAAGAGTTTAAGAAACGCGGTTTAGATCAACTCAATCTGAGTCGTAGCTTAGAGGATGGGGGGACATTGACGTCACCGCTTATCCCGTGGAACACGTGTGGTGCTTACATGCACAGCGTACTTGCAGTAAACCCGTTAGACTATTTGTTTTACGCGTTCTTCAATCTTATTAACCCCGTATTGGCGGTAATTTACGCGTACCTCGGTATTAAAATTCTTCGTTTGGAACCGCCTTTCGAAGGTAGCGAAGAACAAAATAAAGCGTAATACACTATTATTTGTACGCAGAGTCGGTGCCAATACGCAGATGTGTGGCACAACTGGAAGGGCTTGAAGTACGACAAAGAGTGGGGCAGTCGTTTAAACTGCCTGCACTCTCATCAATTCGAGTCTTTCCGACGTAACATACCAGTCCGCATAGATAAATGATCGCTCATCGTGAGTACTAGCGGTAATTTGAATGCCGCACTCAAATGGAGAGCAGTTAAGCCGTACTGATCGGTTAATTTATCTATGCGGATAGGTCGTATTGTTTGCTTGAGTAGCTAAGCATTATTTAGAGAGGCTTTCATGTCCAATTTAGTCAAAAGGCGCCTAGACTACCTCGCGCCGACGTTTTTTATCCCGACAGTTGAATTACACGTTCATTTGAATGATCAACGGACCTTGGTTACCTCAACCTTATCCGTCGTGAGAAATGGTGAGCACAATGATCCTTTAGTCTTGGATGGTCAGCATCTTGAATTAGTCAGTGCCCGTATTCACGGGGCCGCTATCCAGCACTATAAATTAACTGAAGAACAGTTAATCATTGATAATGTCCCCGATGAGTTTGAGCTTGTCATTGTCACTCGCGTCGATCCCAGCGCGAACAAAGCCCTAGAGGGGCTTTATTTGAGCAACGGCGTGTTCTGTACACAATGTGAGGCAGAAGGCTTTCGACGCATTACCTACTTTGTTGATAGACCTGACGTGTTAAGTGTTTATACCGTTACCGTGTTGGGCGATAGGGCGTCTTTACCCACGTTGTTGTCAAACGGGAATGCGATTGCGCGGGGAGATGAAGGTGACGAGCACTGGGTGACTTGGCACGATCCCCATCCGAAACCGTGTTATTTGTTCGCACTCGTCGCAGGCGATTTTGATCTATTAGAAGATACCTTTACCACATGTAGTGGAAAAAACGTGACATTAGAATTGTACGTTGATAAAGGTATGCGCGAAAAAGGCCACTTTGCACTCGCAAGTTTAAAGCGCGCTATGGCGTGGGATGAACAGGTCTATGGCCTTGAGTACGACCTTGATATTTACATGGTGGTTGCCGTTGATTTCTTCAACATGGGGGCGATGGAAAACAAAGGGTTGAACATCTTTAACAGCAAGTTTGTCCTGGCCGATCAATCGTCCGCAACGGACGAAGATTTCTTTCATATTGAGTCCGTTATAGCCCATGAATATTTCCACAATTGGTCTGGTAACCGAGTTACCTGTCGAGATTGGTTTCAACTGAGTCTTAAAGAAGGGCTGACGGTTTTTAGAGATCAGCAATTTAGTGCCGATATGACGTCGCCGTTAAGCACGCGTATATCGCAAGTCAGAGTAATTCGTGAGCATCAATTTGCTGAAGACGCTAGTGCAATGAGTCATCCTATCAGACCGGACGAGGTGATGGAGATGAATAACTTCTATACGGTGACCGTGTATGACAAAGGTGCGGAAGTGATTCGAATGATGCACACCTTGCTTGGTGCTGACACCTATAGAAAAGGGATGGATGTATATTTTGAACGTCATGATGGTCAAGCCGTTACATGTGATGATTTTGTAAGCGCGATGCAAAGTGTTACGGATATTGATTTGTCACAATTTTCTCGGTGGTATTCTCAATCGGGTACACCGACCGTGAGTGTTAACCAAACTTGGGATAGCAAAGCGCAACAAGCACTGATAACGCTACGTCAGCATACGCCCGCCACCGCAGACCAAGCTGAAAAACAACCACTACATATTCCATTGGGTGTTTATTGTCTCGACGCAAACGGTCGACAATTGTTGGATGATGACGGCCTCATTGAGAATGACATGATTCAATTGACCACGCCTGAAATGACACTGCGTTTTAGCGATTGCTCTGCGGATGTTGTGCCGGTGTTATTAGCCAATTTTACCGCGCCGGTTAAGCTAGATGTGACGTTGAATACCGATGCACTTTTACACATTTTCAACTACGCCCCAGACAGCTTTAACCGCTGGGATGCCATTCAACAGCTGTACGATGCATGTATTGAAGTGTGTTTAACAAGTGGTGCGGATCAAATTGACGAACATATATGGCATGGTCTCGGCTTGGCTATCGAGAAAGAAAAAGACAATCCAGAATTGCTGGGCGAATGCCTTGTTATACCCAGCTTTGAAACGCTTTGCCAGACTCGCCAGAATATCAATCCTCCAGCGCTATTGTCTGCGAGAAACGCCTTTTGTGAGGCGTTTGCCAAGAACCTTTCTGCGCAATTGACCGCGGTTTATCACGCTATTCCTACAAACGCTTATGAATACACGCAATCGGCCATACAAGGAAGACGGTGTAAGAATCAGATTTTGAAATTACTGGCTATTCAGTCTTCGTCATCATCACTTATTGCGAGTCATTTCGATGCGTCAGACAATATGACAGATACGCTTGGGGCGTTAAAAGCCGCGCAAACCTGTTCACTTTCGTTGTTTGATGAATTGATGACTAAGTTTGAGCATCAATGGCGCAATGATGCGCTGGTTATGGATAAATGGTTTGGTTTGCAGGCGACATGCGACAGAGAAGACATACTTGCGCAAATTCAACTTGTCTCAGGTCATCCCATGTTTACGGGAGAAAACCCTAACCGCGTGCGCGCCCTTATCGGCAGTTTTGCGTTCCACAATACATCGGGATTCCATCACCCGTCGGGCAGTGGCTATAAATTTGTCGCTGACTACTTAATGAAACTTGATAAAACTAATCCTCAGGTCGCGGCGAGAATTGTGACACCACTTACTCAATGGCAGCGTTTTGCACCAGAGTTTCAAACATTAATGAAACAGCAATTAACGCGCTTGTCAGAGTTACCAGGTTTGAGCAAAGACGTATACGAAAAGGTGAGTAAAAGCTTGTCTTATGAGCATAAATCAGAGTGATACTCAGTATTTTTTCAGCCTTGGAATTGATTACGCGGAGTGTGGCGTACTTTACCAACAAAACGCCAATTCGGTGATATTGACGTCTGAGTGCGGAAAGCGAGTGCAAATCCCCGCGACACGCCTGCGTCCGTTTGTATCAAGTATCGGAATAAAAGGGCGTTTTCGAATGTTAATTAACGCACAGAACAAAATTATTGCGTTTGAAAAAATCCGTTAAATATTAAGCCCTAAGGTTAAAAAACAAACAATAAATGTTATTTAATTCAAATACGTACTTTAATTGTGTTAACTGGTACGATTTGTTCTTGCGATTCGCTTAAAATGATGTAATCATTTTGTTAAATCAAAATGGTTGGTCTTTACGTCTTCGCAGGTATGCGTTGACAAGGGAGAATAAAAATTATGACAAATAGGCCTAGTGCGTTTAAAAAGTCACCTATTGCGGCTGGTATCATCGCAATACTCGGTGCGGCAGCCTTGCCTGTATCCGCAGCAAATTGGGATTTTGGTGATGTAAGTGTCACATTGGACTCAAACTTCACATTCGCTTCAAGTTTCCGTGTGGAAGATCGTGACTTGAATTTGATTGGTAAGAATAACCAGGCTCAATTCGATTGGACGGGTTACAACGCTGCAACTAACGTGATTTACCAAAGTGCCGACGTGTGGAATTTAGCCGACGTGGGCGGTTATTCTGCCAACGGTGATTTAGGTAATCTACTTCACGATCCAGGCGAAGCATTCTCTACCCAGCTATCTGGTACACACGAGTTAGACATCCGTTACGGCGATTTTGGTTTCTTCGCTCGTGGTTTCTGGTTCTATGATTTTGAGCAAATGGACGGTGATCGCGACTGGACCAACCCTATTACAGGTAACTCGTACGACCTGTGTGACGATCCAGAAGCACGTGACTTACTTTGTTCTGATATTCGTCTATATGATGCATTCTTTTATGCTGACCTCTGGGTTGGCGACAAGCCACTAACCATTCGTGTTGGTGACCAAGTGATCAGTTGGGGTGAAAGTACATTCATCCAACACGGTATCAATACGACAAACCCGGTTGACGTAAACCGCGCACAACAACCTGGTGCAGAACTTAAGGAAGTCTTCCTTCCTGTCGGTATGGTATTCGCGTCATTAGGTGTCACCGATAACCTAAGCGTTTCTGGCTATTATCAATACGAGTGGCAAGAAAGCTGGCTACCAGTCGCAGGTAGTTATTTTGCGACTAATGATTTTGCAGGCGAGGGTGGTCAATCGAACAACGTTCAGCTTGGTTTCACTGGCAACCCTGATATCGATCTAGAGCACTTGTTAGCGTCACTGAACGGCTTAGGCAATGCGTTACGCGCGGGTGCAGATGCAGGCACAATCTCTCAAGCTTACCTAGCTTATCCAACCAAGGTTGCGATTCGCGACTTTAGTAGTGCAGCGCACAACGATGCTGATGATCAAGGCCAGTATGGTCTTCGCGTGACGTACTTCGCTGAAGAACTAAACGAAACTGAAATCAGTCTATATCACATCAATTACCACAGTCAGCGACCATTGATTTCTGGTATTACGTCAAACTTTACCGCAGAAGGCATTGCTGCTGATTTGGCGTTCCTAGCGACCAATGAGATCACTCGTGACAACGTGGCACAACTTGATGCGTTCACTGAAGCACAATTTTTCTATCCTGAAGACATCAAATTATATGGTTTGAGCTTCAACACAAACATCGGTCAAACTGCATTAGCGGGTGAGATTGCCTATCGTCAAGATGAGCCTTTGCAAATCGACGATGTTGAGTTGCTGTATATGGGTATGCCTGAGCAGCTTGCAAACGCGGGTCTTCGTCCTGACTTGGCGGGCATCTCTCAGTTAAATAATATAGGCCGAGGTGTTGGCCCTGGTGAGACAGCGGAAGGCTTCGTCTTCTCTGATACGACGCAAGTTCAGTTTACTGTGTCACATGTATTTGGGCCTGCGCTTGGTACCGACAACCTCGTCCTACTTGGTGAAGCGGGCTACGTTAAGATTAACGACTTCCCCGATCCAAATGTATTGCGTTTGAATGCACCTGGTACAGCGCGTACTGCGTCGCTAGAACCTACGCCTGATGGCAACCCACGTACGGGTCTTCACACTGCATTGTCGGATGGTCCTGAGACTAACCCGTTTGCAACAGATGACTCATGGGGTTACCGTTTATTGATGGTTGCCGATCACAACAACATCTTCTCGGGTATTAACTTACGTACGCGCGCAACGTTCGCACATGACGTAAGTGGTACAACACCTGATCCGTTGTTCTTGTTCATCGAAGACCGCAAGTCGGCCAACATTTCATTCACGTTTGATTACTTGAGTAAATGGTCTGCAACTGCCTCTTACAGTGCATTCTGGGGCGGTATCGGTACAACTAACCAGTTGGCTGACCGTGACTTCGTATCATTCAACGTCAAGTATGCAATCTAGAGAGTAGTAATTATGATGAAGAAAATGGGAATTATTGCCGCAGCGCTTTCACTAGCGCTGGCTGGCACAGCAGTTCAAGCTAAAGTCTCAGATGCAGAAGCGGCTAGACTAGGCCAAGACCTTACACCACTTGGTGGAGAGAAAGCGGGTAACGCAGATGGCTCAATCCCTGCGTGGGACGGTGGTATCACAACACCACCAGCAGGCTATAGTGTTGGTGATTTTCACCCAGACCCTTTTGCAGCCGATAAGCCATTGTTCACCATAACTGGTGCAAACTACAAAGACTACGCCGATTTTTTAGCGCCAGGTCAAATCAAAATGTTCGAAGCGTATCCTGATACCTTCAATATGCCGGTTTACCCAACGCGTCGGTCTGCATCAAATCCACAGGCGATTTATGATGCGACTAAAACAAACGCAACACGCGCTGAGTTGCTCGATGGTGGTAACGGCATAAAAGGTGCGGCAATCGGTATTCCATTCCCGCTTCCACAGAATGGTCTTGAAGCCATTTGGAACCACATTTTGCGTTATCGCGGTGAAGCGGTTCAGCGTAATGGCGGCCAAGCTGCTGTAACCTCAGGTGGTGACTACAACGTCATTGGTTTTGATGAGAAGCTAATTCTTCAATACTCTAAGCCTGATGCCACGCCAGAAAGCTTGCTTGAAGATAATATTTTGTTCATGTTTAAACAAAAAGTTACCAAGCCTGCTCGATTAGCTGGAACAGCTTTGTTGGTACATGAAACCGTTGACCAGATTAAAGAACCACGTAAAGCATGGACGTATAACACAGGTCAGCGCCGTGTTCGTTTGGCACCCAATATTGCTTATGACACGCCAGGGACTGCCGCAGATGGTCTGCGTACGACCGACGACTTCGATATGTTTAACGGTTCGCCAAATCGTTACAACTGGGAACTGAAAGGAAAGCGTGAGCTGTACGTAGCGTACAATAATTACGCCTTACACAGTGACAACGCGAAGTACGAAGATATCCTTAAGCCAAACCACATTAACCCTGATTTGACGCGCTGGGAAAAGCACCGTGTTTGGGTAGTTGAAGCGACGCTTAAAGAAGGCTTCCGTCATGTTTACCAAAAACGCGTGTTCTTCATTGACGAAGATAGCTGGCAAGTTCAAGAAGCAGACATGTACGATAATCGCGGTGAAATGTACCGTGTAGCGTTTGCATATGGCGTAAATTATTACGAAGTTCCGACTGCATGGTCTACACTTGACGTTTATCACGACCTAAACTCTCGTCGTTACCTAGCGATTGGTTTGGATAACGAAGAGCAAATGTATGACTTCTCTATACGTCCAAGAGACGTAGAGTTTACGCCTCAGGCGTTGCGCCGAGAAGGCATGCGTTAATCGAAACACAACGGTTGGCCTTGCCAACCGTTTTTGTATCTCACCAAAGAAATACGAGGAATACTTCGCGTATGAGAAAATCCCTTGCGACATTCGTCGCCGCTGCGCTCAGCTTTTCTGTCTCTGCAGAAAGTGCATTCCAAGCTCCACTCGTTGAGCAATCCACCTTACTTGATGCAGCAGCGTCTGAATATGTAGTTATCGTTGGCGAACGCGGCCACATTCTTACGTCACTCGACGGTGAATCCTTTAAACAGGCAGAAGTTCCTACACAGTCCACATTAACGGCTGTTGAAATTGTAGGTGATAACATCTGGGTAGTAGGCCATGACGCAGTCATTTTGCATTCATCTGATCGCGGTGCAACGTGGACGGTACAAATGAACGACCCCGATATGGAAAGGCCGTTTTTAGACGTGTCGTTTTTTGATGAAAAACACGGTATTGCGGTAGGGGCATACGGTTTGTTTTATCGCACTACCGACGGTGGCGCGACCTGGACCAATGAGCGCCATGCTGAACTGCTGAACCCTTATGATTTAGAGTATCTGGAAGAAATCAAACAAGAAGATGAAGAGTTCTACCTTATGGAACTTGATTCAATCTTGCCGCATATTAATCGCGTCAACCAGTTTGGCGATACAGTGTATCTAGCCGGCGAAGCTGGTTTGTTGGCGTTTAGTCTCGATCAAGGTAAAACGTGGCAGCGCTATGAGTTGGATTATGAGGGGTCATTTTTTGACATTCGCGCGATCGATGACCAAAACGTGCTAGCGGCTGGTCTACGAGGCAATATGTATCTCAAATCCGGTGACGGTCGCTGGAAGAGCGTTGAAACCTGTAATACATCAACGTTGAATTCGCTATTCGTTAGCGACAACCGGATAACTGCGATGGGGAACAACGGCATATTAGTTAATGCAACAATGCCGTTACCAACACGAGACTATCCATCTTATGGTGCGGTATGTGAGGCTCCACAAGGAGTAAATGTGACACAAATCGCGGATAAAAGTGCGATCCTCAATGCGTTTTCATTCAAAGGAAATACTGTAGCAGTCACAGCGAATGGTATTCAGTCGTTAAATTTGGAACCTTAAGTTTTCATGTCTAGAGCAACTCAATTTATAGAAAGACTTGTCTTTAACAATCGACTTATTGTCGTCGGTATTTTCTTGCTAGCGACATTATTTCTTGGGTTTAAAGCATCGCAGATGAAAATGGATGCGGGCTTTGAAAAAAACATTCCGTTAAATCATGAATACATGCAAACCTATGTTGAACACCAAAAAGACTTTGGTGGGGCGAACAATATCTTGGTTTCGGTGTGTGACGTAAATGGCAACATTTACAACCAAAATTTCTTCGATACATTAAAAGACGTGCACGATCAGTTATTTTTCATCAATGGTGTCAATCGCTCTTTGGTCGTATCGTTGTTTTCTCCATCTACTCGATTCACTGAAATCGTAGAAGGTGGGTTTGCAGGCGGGCCTGTCATACCCGCTGATTTTAATTCGTCCAACCCAGCCGCGCTGGAACTTGTTGCGGCGAATGTCGAAAAAGCCAATATTGTTGGGCGTCAAGTGGCGTCTGATTATAGTTGTGCAATGGTTACAGCACAGCTATTGGACTTGGATCCTAAGACAGGCGAGCAGCTTGATACGTTAGCGTTAGCTGCCGAATTAGAAGAATCACTGCGTGGTCAGTTTGAAAACGACCAAATCAGTATTCATATCATCGGTTTCGCTAAAATGATTGGTGACGTCGCTAATGGTGCTAAAGACGTGGTGCTGTTCTTCGCCATTGCGTTTGTGATTACCGGTATCATGGTTTATTTCTTCTCTCGCAATATCATGTTAACGGTCTTACCTTTGCTGTGTTCTGTCATCGCGGTTGTATGGCAATTGGGTTTACTTACCGTTATCGGGTTTGGTATGGATCCCATGTCCATACTGGTCCCATTCCTAGTGTTCGCGATTGGTGTAAGTCACGGCGTGCAGATGATCAACGCCGTTGAGAAAAAGGCGGTTGAAGGCCTGTGTGCGAAAGAGGGGTCAAAAGCTGCATTCCGCAATCTATTGATTCCTGGTGGTATAGCATTGCTTTCTGATACCGTTGGCTTTATGACACTACTTGTCATTGATATTGGTATCATTCGCGAATTAGCAATTACCGCGAGTATGGGTGTGGCGGTTATCATTTTGACAAACTTAGTGCTGCTGCCTGTTTTGATGAGTTTCCTAAAACTCAAGGAAAGCTACGTACAACGGTTCGCAGAAAAAGAAAAGCAAAACACCAACGCGTGGCGCTTTGTTGATAAATGCGCTGAAAAGAAAACAGCGTCAGTCATTATCGCCGTTACTGCAATTCTATTTGTGCTGGGTTATTTCCAATCGCAGCAAATGAAGATTGGTGATCTACACGCCGGTGCACCCGCGTTGCACGAAGATTCTCGTTACAACCAAGACACCTTCCTCATTACTGATAAGTATGAGGTAACGGTTGACTATATTTCTGTGTTGGTAGAAACCACCTCTGAGGCATGTACTGACCACACAGTAATGAGAGCTATCGATGACTTCCAGTGGAAAATGGAAAACATACCAGGTGTTCAATCTGCAGTGTCACTAGCCGCTGTCGCTAAGATAGTTAATGCAGGGTATAACGAAGGTAATGTTAAATGGCAGGTTTTGCCGCGTAATCAACAAACCTTGGTACAAGCCATATCACGGGTCCCGACGTCGTCTGGATTGCTCAATGGCGATTGTTCGGTTATGCCAATCATTCTATTTATGGAAGACCATAAAGCAGAGACCATCTCAACAGTTGTGGATGCGGTTAAGCAATATAGAGATGCCTATCAGACGGATGATATGAAGTTTAGTCTGGCTTCGGGTCCAGTCGGCGTAATGGCGGCAACAAATGAAGCGGTTAAAGCGGCGCAAGACCCAATGATGCTTTACGTATTTGGTGCGGTGATTATCCTGTGCTTACTGAGCTTTAGGTCATTGCGTGCAACCTTGTCGGTGGTTGTGCCTCTTTATGTTGTATCCGTGTTAGCACAAGCGTTAATGACGTTCTTGCAAATTGGACTGACGGTATCGACATTGCCAGTTATTGCATTGGGTGTGGGTATTGGTGTCGATTACGGTATCTACATCTTGTCGACAATGAGTTTGAAACTCAAAGAAGGCAGCAATGTTAAAGAGGCTTATCTAGAAGCGTTAAAAGAGCGCGGTAGTGCTGTATTGTTTACTGGCATTACCCTAGCCATTGGTGTGAGTACGTGGGTATTTTCGTCGCTTAAATTCCAAATGGACATGGGAATTCTGCTGACATTTATGTTCTTAGTGAACATGATTGGTGCAATTATTGTACTTCCAGCTCTTGCACGCCTGCTTTGGTACAAAAGAGGCGAGTGATCGGAGCAGTTTTTTTGCATAGCTAGTCAATAAAAAAGGGCCTTTTGGCCCTTTTTTTATGCGTTTTCTGCATAGTTATCTATCCTGTTAAAAAAGCGTTAATTTTGGTCTTTTAATAGTGCCATTTATTAGCGAAAATAGTCTGTGAAACTGGACACTTACGACAGGAATAAGGTGTATACATGACCGCTACCTCGCAACGTCATTCCGTATTATTAGAAAACGTCTTTGCCTTAATTGAAAAGAAAGTCGACGAAAAACAACAAGCCTTCGTGCAACAATTCGGTCGCCAACTTTTCAAGAACATTTCAAATGAAGATTTAGTCAATCGCACTGATAGCGACCTTTATGGTGCGACACTGAGTTTGTGGAATGTATTGGAGAAATTCGATAAGTCCAACCCCTACATTCGCGTCTTTAATCCCGAGATTGCTAAACATGGTTGGAATTCCAGCCATACCATTGTCGAATTGATTGTAGAAGACATGCCGTTCTTGGTTGATTCAATCCGCATGGCATTGACGCGTCTTGGTATTACCGCGCATTTATTACTACATAGCCCAATTGCGATTAAGCGCGATAAAAACGGCAAACTTGTTGAGTTCGCGGAACTCAGTAACGAGAAATCCAAAGACTCAAAAGAAACGGTATTCTTGATAGAAGTCGACAGACAAACCTCAAAGAGTGACATTGAAGCGATTACCGCTGAACTGCACTCCGTTGTTGACGAAGTGTCGCTAGCGGTTGCCGATTGGATGCCAATGTGTAAAAAATTGAACGCCATTATCAAAGGAGTGCCTAAAGCGCAGTTCCCGGGTGGCGACAAGACACGAGAGCAAACCAATACCTTCTTGAGTTGGTTGGCCGATCACAACTTCACCCTAATGGGCTATCGCTATTACAAAGTGTCACCAATTGAAGGCGATCACAGGTGGACGCCTGACAATGATTCGAGTTTGGGATTGATGAAAAACTCAATCAGTGATCGTCCGCGTCTGCTTTCCAATCTACCCGCAACGGCGCAAAAAGTCGCGCTTAGCCATGAGCCATTATTGCTGACCAAAACGAATACCCGGGCGCGAGTCCATCGTCCTGCGTACATGGATTATGTCGGTCTTAAAGAATTCAATAAAGAAGGACAGGTCGTAGGCGAACACCGATTCATTGGTCTGTACTCGGCGTCTTTCTACAACAGCAGTGCGACAGACTTGCCCATACTGCGTGAAAAAATTGACCGCGTGTGCGAATTGTCTGAATTTGCACCTGGCACTCATGCTTACAAAGCGTTCCTTAACATCGTCGAAACCTATCCTCGTGATGAGATATTGCAAACGCCTGCTGAAGAATTGGTAGAAATCATCAGAGGTATTTTCTTAATGCAAGAGCGAGGCATCTCGCGCTTGTTCGTGCGCAAAGACTTATTTGGCCGTTTCTACTCGATTATGGTCTTTGTTCCAAGAGAGCGTTACAACACTCAGTTGCGTAAAGAAACGCAAGCACTATTTAAGCATTATTTCTCGACAGAAGAAGAAGTTGAGTTTACTACCTATTTCTCTGAGTCAGTTTATGCAAGAACCCATTACATAGCTCGCGTTAGAGACAATGGCGCTGAAGTTGACGCAAAGGAAATAGAAAAGAATATGGTTGAACTGACGAAAACGTGGAACGACAGATTGGCAACAGCTATCACCTCAGCGTATGGCGAAGCTAAGGGTAAAGCGGTAGAGAAAAAATATACCAATGCATTCTCACGCAGTTACATGGAGCACAATCTGCCGAGTGCGGCATTGGTTGATATCGAAAAACTTGAAAAGTTGGGCGAGGATCACACGCTGGATATGTTGTTCTACCGTCCGCAGGAAGAGCAATCTGATAGTCATATCGTTAAGCTGAAACTTTTCCACAAAGACGTGCCAATCCATTTGTCGGATGTACTCCCCATGCTGGAAAACTTTGGATTGCGCGTTATCGATGAAAGTCCATACAAAATCACCTGTATCGAAGGTGCAGTTAACTGGGTTATGGATTTCACTATGTTGCACAAGAGTGGCAACAATATGGATATGGAACAAGCCCAGTCTTTATTCCAAGAGGCATTTGCTAAAGTCTGGCATGGTCAATTGGAAGACGATGCTTTTAACCGCCTGATTTTGGGCGCCGGACTACCGGGCCGTAACGTGACTATTTTGCGAGCTTTTGCAAAATATATGCGTCAAACCGGCAGTTCGTTTAGCCGTGACTATATTGCAACGGCTTTGTCCAACTATCCTGATATCGCGACCCTATTGATCGAGTTCTTCAATCAGCGTTTCAATCCGTCGATTAAACGCAGCGAGAAAAAAGAACAAGGTTTACTAGATACGATAAAGTCGCAGCTCGATAATGTTAACAATCTTGATGAAGACCGTATTATTCGTCGTTATTTGGACATGATGCTGGCCACATTAAGAACGAATTTTTATCAACCTGATGCTGACGGCAACGAAAAACCTTATGTGTCGTTTAAGCTTCAACCTGAGCTGATTCCAGATATGCCGTTGCCGTTACCGAAGTTTGAAATCTTCGTCTATAGCCCAAGGGTTGAGGGCGTGCACCTTCGCGGCGGCAAGGTTGCTCGGGGTGGTTTGCGTTGGTCAGATCGACAAGAAGATTTCAGAACTGAAATTTTGGGTCTTGTGAAAGCGCAACAGGTAAAAAATACAGTGATTGTTCCAGTGGGTGCTAAAGGTGGGTTTGTTTGCAAAAAACTCCCCACAGAAGGTGGCCGAGCGGCGTTCTTTGAAGAGGGGCAAGAATGCTATCGCATCTTCATTCGCAGCTTATTGGATATTACGGATAACATTGTCGATGGAAAAATTGTTCACCCAGAGCACGTTGTCAGAATGGACGAAGATGACCCGTATCTCGTTGTCGCAGCGGACAAAGGGACGGCGACCTTCTCTGATATAGCCAACGGTATCTCAGACGAGTTTAATTTCTGGTTAGGTGATGCGTTTGCATCTGGTGGCAGTATTGGCTATGACCACAAAAAAATGGGCATTACCGCCCGTGGCGCTTGGGAGTCCGTTAAGCGTCACTTCCGTGAGATTGGTGTCGATTGCCAAACGACAGAATTTACTGCCGCTGGGGTAGGTGATATGGCCGGCGATGTCTTCGGTAATGGTATGTTGCTATCGGAGAAAACCCGTCTAGTCGCCGCGTTTAACCACTTGCATATATTCTTCGACCCTAATCCAGATGCGGCAAAAACCTACAAAGAGCGTCAGCGTTTATTTGAGAACCCAAGTCTGACGTGGAATGACTATGACAAGTCATTAATTTCGAAAGGTGGTGGTATCTTCGAGCGTTCAGCAAAGTCGATTAAGCTAACCGCGGAAATGAAAAAATGGCTGGGTACGCGCCAAGCCTCAATGACGCCAAATGAGTTAATCAACGGGATCTTGAAGATGCCTGTTGACCTAATTTGGAATGGTGGCATTGGAACCTACGTTAAAAGCACGAAAGAAACCCATGGCGAAGTGGGAGACCGCGCAAACGATGACTTGCGTGTTAATGGCAACGAAGTTCAAGCGAAAATCATAGGTGAGGGGGGTAACTTAGGACTTACCCAACTTGGTCGCATCGAGTACGCGGCAAATGGTGGGCGTGTTAATACCGATTTCATCGATAACGTGGGCGGTGTCGATTGTTCAGATAACGAAGTCAATATCAAAATCTTGCTCAATAGCCTTGTCAACAAAGGTGACTTGACTGTCAAACAGAGAAACGAGCTTTTGTATGATATGACAGATGACGTTGCAGAATTAGTACTTGAAGACTGCTATCGTCAGACGCAGTCTATCTCGATCACCGAAAGATTGGGCGGCGCATTGTTAAAAGAACAGCTTCGTTTTATTCACGGTTTAGAGCGTTCAGGTTCACTTAATCGCGAATTAGAGTTTTTGCCTTCTGATGATGAAATATCAGACCGTCAAGCGTCGGGCAAAGGCTTTACGCGTCCCGAGCTGAGCGTATTGATTGCCTACGGTAAGATGGTGCTCAAAGACGAGTTAAATATTACCGAAATTACGCAGAATCCTTTCCACGGCAAGCTTCTCGTTGGCGCGTTTCCAAAAGTATTGCGTGAACGGTTCAGCGCACAAATGGAAGAACACCCACTACGTGGCGAGATTATTGCCACCAAGTTGACTAACAATATGGTCAATGACATGGGACTGAATTTCGTTTTCCGAATGCAAGAGGAAACGGGCGCAACTGTGTCTGAAATTGCCGATGCGTATTCAATCGTTCGCGGTATTTTCAATATTGATGGTCTATGGCGCAATATTGAGGCTTTGGACAACAAGATCAGTGCAGATCTGCAATTAGAACTGCTTGAGAATGCTCGTCGCACTATGCGTCGCGCTGCGCGCTGGTATATTCGTCATGGCAGCAAAGCCGAAGGTATCCAAGAAGCTATCGATATGTTTAGCCCGACATTTGATGTGCTGTCTAAAAACCTAGAGCATTACCTGGTCGAAGAAGAATATGCCCAGCTAGAGGCGTTGACGACCCGGTATACGAAAGAGGGAGTCCCTGCAGATGTGGCTTATCAAGTTGCAAGCTTCAGTAACATGTTCTCTACATTGGACTTGGCACATATTGTCAGTGATGTGAAACAAAAACCTGAAGTCGCAGCGCGTCTGTATTTCCAATTAGGGTCTCGTTTAGAGCTTCATTGGTTCTTAGACCAGATAACCAAGCAAACAGTAACCAACCACTGGCAGGCGCTAGCGAGAGCGTCTTATCGAGAAGAACTCGATTGGCAACAGCGTTCAATTACGCTTAATTTGTTGCTCAGTTACCCAGAAATGACGGAATCTGATGAGATTCTTGAATGTTGGATCGATAAGAATGAAGCGTTATTAAACCGCTGGTATCACATGATGTCGGAGTTTAAAACGAGCCCAACACACGAATTTGCGAAATTTTCTGTCGCTTTACGTGAATTGATGCTTTTAAGCGTGAAGTCTAACCATTAAAATACCCGGTTAGAATTTAGGTCAGATACAAAAGCCCTGTTTTACAGGGCTTTTTATTAGCGGAAAAAGCATGCACGAAATTATTCAAAAATTACTGTTACAGTGTGAGCCTGAGAAAAGCCATGATTTCACGATCAACTGGCTGCATAAAACCCAGCATACGTTTTTGAAAAAAGTGTATAGCGTACCTTTGATCTCTAAGCCTGTTGAAGTGGCGGGATTGACCTTCGACAATCCAGTTGGCCTGGCGGCAGGGTTGGACAAAAATGGGGAATGTATCGATGCGTTTGCTGCGATGGGTTTTGGCTTTATTGAAGTGGGTACCGTAACGCCCCGTGCCCAACCAGGCAATCCTAAACCAAGATTATTCCGCCTTCCTGAAGCGAAAGCGATTATCAATCGCATGGGGTTCAATAACAAAGGTGTGGATTATCTGGTTGAACAAGTCAAAAACAGTCAGTACAAGGGCACATTGGGTATCAATATCGGTAAGAATAAAGATACGCCGGAAGAAAAGGCGATCGATGATTACCTCATTTGTCTTAACAAAGTTTACCCGTATGCCAGTTATGTTACGGTAAATATTTCTTCTCCAAATACGCCTGGCTTGCGCAATCTTCAATATGGGGAAGCGCTAGATAATTTGTTGGTAGGTTTGAAAGCGGCGCAAGAAACCTTGGCGCAAGCACACAGCAAATATGTACCTTTGTTTATCAAAATCGCACCAGACTTGAGCGGTGAAGAAGTAGACAGCATCGCTCAATCACTTATCAATGCTAAAATGGATGGCGTTATCGCGACTAATACGACACTCGATAGAAGCCGGGTAGAAGGTCTTGAACACGCTGATGAAGCGGGCGGGTTAAGTGGTTCGGTTTTGACGGAACAAAGCTTAGATATCAATAAAAAACTGTCTGCGGCTCTCGACGGTGCCCTCCCTATTATTGGAGTAGGCGGTATCGACAGTGGCAAGGCCGCCGCGGAGCGCCTCAACGCTGGGGCATCACTTGTCCAAATTTATTCGTCTTTTATTTATCAAGGTCCAAGCCTCGTTAAAAACATTTTAAAGACGCTTTAACCGAATCACGCGCATTTCATCAAGATGTGCTGGGAAAAAGAATGAATATAATTATTGTCACGACAAGTCGTGGCCTCGATGAGTTATTGCAACTCGAAATAAAACGACTGTGTCCCGATGTAGAGACAAAACTTGCGCCGGGTATGGTGCAGGTACAAGGGACTTTGGCGGATGCGTACCGCATTTGTCTTTGGTCTCGATTAGCTAACCGCGTTGTTTGGCAACTTGACGTACTTGATGCCACGAGTAGTGACCGTCTTTATGACACGGCTAAAGCGATTCCATGGGATCTGCACTTTACGCATAAGCATACGTTGAGCGTACAATTTAATGGTACGAATAAGGCAATCAACAATACTCAATTTGGTGCGGTTAGAATAAAAGATGCCATTGTTGATTTCTTTACCGAAGAACACGATGAACGGCCTTCTGTAGACAAACAATCGCCCGATATGCTGATTCATGTTCGATGCCATCGGGACAAAGCCATAATCGGTATCGACATGAGTGGCGGCAGCCTTCACCAACGTGCTTATCGACAACAAACGGGTGAGGCGCCTCTAAAAGAGCACATTGCCAGTGCAATGCTAATGCGTAGTGGGTGGGCCGACAACTGCGACAAACCGCTATTCGACATAATGTGTGGGTCCGGCACCTTAGCGATCGAAGCGGCCTATATCGCTCGCAACATTGCACCAGCGCTCAAGCGAGACAGATGGGGTTTTAGTAAGTGGCTTGGACACAATACCCAACAATGGGAAGCATTAGTCAGTCATGCTATCGACCAACAACGCCCACTCAGCACGCGGATCTTTGCAAGCGACATAGACCGAAAACTGGTCGCGATTGCCAAGAAAAATGCTGATAATGCTGGCGTATTTAGTGACATCACTTTTAGTCAGACAGACGCGATTAAAGCTACGCCAGTCAATGCTACTGAACCGGGTTACGTAGTATCAAATCCGCCATATGGTGAAAGGCTTGGCGAGTTAACGGAACTCTTGCCGTTTTTCAGTCAATTGGGCCAACAGTTGAAACAACAATGGGCCGGTTGGCGAGTATCGTTACTCAGTAGCAACCGAGAGTTATTACGCGTTTTGAAATTGCGTGCTGACCGCGAATACAGTATGAACAACGGCAAGCTCGAATGTAAGTTTGTGTTGTATGACATGAATGAGAGCAATTGTCAGCAGTTTGGTGATGACGCTCACAATCATGAATTCGCCAATCGTCTTCGTAAAAACATCAAAAAATTAAAGCCGTGGATTAAGCAACAAGACACCGATTGCTATCGAATATACGACGCCGATTTGCCTGATTACAACGTCGCGGTTGATCGCTACGGAGATTGGCTAGTGGTTCAGGAATACGCGCCACCCAAGACTATTGAAGCAGAACGAGCACGCCGCCGATTGCAAGAAGTATTGTTGCACTTGCCTGCAGTAACGGGCATTTCGCCGAAAAATATTACGCTCAAGGTTCGCAGCCAGCAAAAAGGCAAAAATCAGTATGAAAAATACGAACAAAAAGGTGAGCGAATGCAGGTGTGGGAAAATGGTGCACGACTGCTTGTTAACCTGACGGATTACTTAGATACTGGGCTGTTCCTTGACCACAGAGATACTCGGTTGAAAGTTAAACACATGTCTAAAGGAAAAGACGTGTTAAATCTATTCTCTTACACCGGCAGCGTGTCAGTGTCTGCCGCTATGGGAGGCGCTCGCTCAGTGACGACAGTCGACATGTCGAAAACGTACTTGGATTGGGCAAAAGACAACTTTAAATTAAATAAGCTCAACGGTGCCTATCAATTTATCCAAGCAGATTGCACCACGTGGCTAGACGAGCACAAAGCGAAGTACGACTTAATTTTTATCGATCCACCCTCGTTTTCAAATTCAAAGAGAATGCAATCGACATGGGATGTCCAACGCGACCACGTAGCGATGCTAACGCATGCAAAACGCTGTTTACGTCCCGGTGGAACGATTATTTTCTCAAACAATCGCCGTGGATTTAAGTTAGACATCGAATCACTGTCTTCATTGGGATTGACAGTAGAAGATATTACACAGTCTACCATCCCAGGCGACTTTGCTCGTAACACCCATATTCATAAATGTTGGGTCATGACGGCATGAAAATAAATTTTTATACGGGTCCTGAATGTCATTTGTGTGATGTAGCTCATGCAATTGTGTCGTCAAGTTCACAGGCTATGGCTTGTGACTGGCAAATGATTGATGTTCGTCAAGATACCGAACTTTATCATTTGTACGCAGCCCGCATTCCCGTACTTCAGCGCCAAGATAATCAGCAATGCTTGTTTTGGCCTTTTGATCTTCACGCATTGGAGCAGTTTTTGTCGTGAGTGTTTTGCAGTTAAAAGATATATCTGTCATTTTCGGCCATCCACCTATTTTGGATGGCGTCGATTTAGTTGTGCAACCAAAAGAACGAGTCTGTTTAGTCGGACGCAATGGCAGCGGTAAATCGACATTAATGAAGGTGATTGCTGGAGACATCATCGCCGATGACGGGCAGCGGATAATCGACAGTAGTGTCGTTGTGGCCCGACTCGAGCAGGATCCACCTGAAACCACCGAGATGACGTTGTTTGATTATGTTGCGGGCGGTTTGTCAGAAGTCGGTGATGTTATAAAAGATTACTTCAAACAAACTCGTTTAGTTGCACATGAACCGAGTGATGCGAACCTTAAACGCTTACAAACATTGCAAGAAACCCTTGAACATCAAGATGCATGGCAATTTGAACAACAAATTGATCAAGTTTTGACGATGTTGAAGCTAGAGCCTGATGTCATGTTGTCGAACTTGTCTGGAGGATGGCGAAGAAAAGCCGCATTGGCTCGTGCGCTGGTGCGTTCACCCGATCTTTTGCTGTTAGATGAGCCTACTAACCACCTCGATGTCGATATGATTCGCTGGTTGGAACAAAGTCTCCAGCATTACCAAGGGGCCATTGTTTTTGTCAGCCATGATCGCGCATTTATCCGCAACATGGCGACGCGAATTGTCGATTTAGATCGCGGGAAGCTGAAAAGTTATCCCGGTAACTACGCGAGTTATCTAGAAAAGAAAGCCCATGATTTGGAAGTCGAAGCGACTCAAAATGCCGAGTTCGATAAAAAGCTCGCTCAAGAAGAAGTGTGGATACGTCAGGGTATCAAAGCGAGACGAACCAGAAATGAGGGGCGAGTAAGAGCGCTTAAAAAGTTGCGTGAAGAGCGCAAGGCTAGGCGACAGCTACAAGGCAATGTGTTGGCCTCACAATCCACCGCACCGAGAAGCGGTAAAATGGTATTTGAAATCAAAAACCTCGATTACAGCATCGAGGGCAATACGATTGTGAAAGGTTTCAATGCGGCAATATTACGGGGCGACAAAGTGGCGCTGATTGGCCCGAATGGCTGCGGTAAAAGTACCTTGATCAAGCTGATGTTAGGGAAACTTACGCCTACGGCTGGTTCAACCAAGCAGGGAACCAACTTAGAAGTCGCTTATTTTGATCAACACCGACAAGCGTTAGATTTAGATAAATCCGTCATTGACGTCGTGGGTGACGGTAAACGGGACTTAATGGTCAATGGCCATCCAAGGCACGTTATTAGCTACCTACAGGATTACTTGTTTACGCCTGAGCGCGTAAACGCGCCAGTACGTTCATTGTCTGGCGGTGAGAAAAATCGGTTGATGCTCGCTAAACTCATGCTCAAACCCAGTAATCTTTTGGTACTTGATGAACCGACCAATGATTTGGACGTCGAAACACTGGAAATGCTTGAAACCTTATTGGCCAGCTACGAAGGTACGGTGTTGTTGGTAAGTCACGATAGGGAGTTCGTCGATAATGTGGTCAATTCGAGCTTTATGTTTGAAGGAAACGGCAGCATTAAAGAGTTCATTGGTGGCTATAGCGATGTTAAACAATGGTATGATGAGCGCGAGAAGGCGGAAAAACAAGCCGAACAACAACGTGTAAAAAATGAAACTAATTCGCAAACTGATAGTCGTAATGCTAAATCTTCGACTTCAACTAAAAAGACGAAGAAGTTATCATACAAGGATCAACGCGAGTTAGATGCGTTGCCCGAAAAAATAGAACAACTAGAAACTGACCTCGCGGTGTTACAAGAAACCGTGAACAGCCCAGATTTTTTTAAACAAAACAATGAGTCGACGGCCAAAACATTAGCCGAACTAGAAGAAGTAGAAACCGAGCTTTCTCACTGTTATACCCGATGGGATGAGCTTGAAAGTATGCTGGAAGATAACCAGTAGTTAACAGGATTTTTAATGAAACTTAAGCAGCTTGCAACAGCAGTAATTCTTGCAACTGGTAGTGGTGCCACTCTAGCAGCAACCTACTCAGTCACCCCGCTCGTTACCAACGACAATGGTCGAAACGGTTTCGCACAATCCATCGATAATGCGGGTATGACCTTAATGGTCATTCAAGACGAATACAATCCGCCTATTGATGTCACTTTGTTTGACGAGGACTTTTTCGTTGATAACCCAAACTTAACCGACCCAGAAGGCGCGGCAGAAGGGAACTTCAATGACGAAGATTACTTGTTTATCATCAACGTGTTACAACAGGTACGTGACACCGCGACCCAAACACAAATCTTGACGCAATATCGCAGCTTTTCCCAACAAGGGTCGAGTGACGCCGTCGTTCCGGGTCTCGATGTCATTAGTGAATCAACGGGTAACTTGTCTCAATCTGTTGATACCGTGGCGCGTGATTCAATAGATGGCAACTATATCGTCGGAGCGACAGAAGCCCCTTATTTGCCGCAAACGTACGTAAACGACAATGATGAAGACGTGCTTTACATCCTGAATGACATTCGTCGCTCTGCATTTGTTCAGGTTAATGACTCGACAGTTCGTCTCGAACCCATCGACGATACGCTGGGTGGTTACGGTGAAGCGTTTGAAATCAATGATAATTTCCAAGTTGCCGGTTTTAGTTCGGTAGAATTCGATGAGAGCATAGATACGGCTATTGAGTCATGTAACGATGACGAAGCACGTGGTGATAGCCCCGTCGATAGGTGTTTAAGAGACTTGCGCAGAACGGTCTCTTTCTTTGTCCCACTAGATGCACCGACGACAGCGTCGAATGCAGCCATGACATTCCAGTCAACGTTTAATGCAATGGCAGTCAACATTAATGCGACTGTATGGAACTTAAATTCATCTGGTGATGTTGTGTCTGAAGTGTCTTATTCCGTTCCATTTGAGCCGGAAGCAGACGACACAGTGCGCTACCAAACACGCGCCTTTGATATCAACAACAATGGTATTGCGGTTGGGGACAGCCATACTGGTGAAACGGTCGATGTTACCTATGCTGGTGAGAACAGCGCGCGTCGTGGTTATCAGTATTCTGCTGCTGTGTTTGACAACAACACCACAACCTTGATTATTCAAGAAGAAGCAAATCTCAATAGTAGTGCGATTGCAATTAATGACAATAACTGGGTAACGGGTTTTGTCACTCGAGCGCCAAACGAAATCGCGCGTAACCGCTTCTTTGTACACAACCTAGATACGGGTGAAACACGCTATCCTGAAGGTTTCTTCGCCAGTTCAAGTGTTACAGCACGCAATATTAACAATAATAATATTGTCGTGGGTGAAGCGGATATCGAGGCAACAAACGAGGCCGTTCGCCAACGTCACGCATTCATGTACAACATTGATACTGAGGAATTCATTAACCTCAATACGCTAATTGAATGTGAAAGCGCGTACACCTTGATAGATGCGGTGGATATTAATGACAATAATGAAATTATCGTTAATGCACGTGTGCAAAACACATTCCGCAACATGTTAGGCGAAGAACAACTTGATAGTGAAGGCGCAACGGTAGAGGTGGATAAAGTTGTCGCGGTTAAACTAACACCTATTGCTAACGGTCAGGTAGAAGAATGTGGTACCGATGTCATTGACCCGCCGCCAGAACGTCAAGGCGCAAGTCTACATTGGTTATCTTTGGGCTTGTTATCGTTGTTTGGAATGGTTAGACGACGGAAAAAATAACGCATTCCATCACGAATAGTAATTGCATAAGAGCGACCCTAGGGTCGCTTTTTTTTATCCTGAATACGTAGATTGAAATTAGCGCCGGTGATGCGTACATTAGTCTTGATGTTACTCACAGGGGCACTTATGTCAGTCAGTCCGATTAAAATGACCTTCCACCACGTCGGTATTCCCGTTGACAATAAGCTCGAAAACAGTGAATACAATGCCGAATTAAAAATGCATGCGACGGGCTATTTTGACACGCCTTATGCGGTTGAATGGATGACATTTGATGAAGACAACGATTTGCCAGACATCATCAAGCAACAGCCCCACATTGCTTACGTAGTAGACGACCTAAATGCTGCAATCGAGGGCAGGGAGGTTGTTCTTGCGCCCAATAGTCCCTCTGAAGGGGTAACTGTTGCGTTTGTGAAAGATGGCATTAACCTCGTCGAGTTTCTTCAGTTTGACCTGCCAGAAAACGAAGTGTGGCCTCATCCTTCGAAGTTTCTTCTGCCCCGCCTTTAGACAAATTAAAGGCGGTCCTTCATGCATTGATGAGACTTGGCGTAGTGCATTTAGTGTTTGTCCGCACAGCGAAATAAGGTGTTACAGCGAGGGCAAGCGCATTAACCGTCATGTCACTTTGTGTATTACGACAGCTCGTTGGTTCTAATCCACCCTGTGAGAAAAACGTTAAGACGCTCCAGTCTACAGATTACGCCTGCGCACATTTCTTAATGTCAGATTGAACACGATTTATTGTGTTAACTGTACTGCTGGGTTGTTCATTGGTAGTTTTATAGCGGGTTGTTTAAAAATTAACCGTTATTACGTTTTGTTATCTCAGTGAAATATTTATGAAAAAAAATTGTAATAATAAATCCATATTCGTTTCATTAGCTTATTGTTTGTCAATAGCCTATTGTCAATTTTTCTCTTGAACCAATTGATGCAATGCACTATCGATATATAGGTGTCGAGAAACAACGCGACTCGATAATAGTAGAGATGATGTGAGTACGCCGGGTTTTATCGTCACGTTAACAACAAAAGAGGCTATTCAATGAAAAGACAAAAAAGAGATAAGTTGACACGCGCCCATGCTAAGGGCTATCAAGCAGGTATTAGCGGTCGTTCAAAGGAATTTTGTCCATTCCAATCACAAGATGCTCGAACGCAGTGGTTGGGTGGTTGGCGAGAAGCAATGGAAGACCGTCAATTAGGTCTCGCCCGGTAAATCTCTTTTCATCCACACCAAATTAGAGGACTAGCCCCACCAAATAGTGGGGCTTTTTCATTAGAACGAAGAGGTGTCTTGGAAAAGGCCTACTTTCAGATCCTTTGCAGTGTAGATCACACGTCCATCAACTTCGACGCAACCATCGGCCAAACCCATAAACAATTTACGCTTAACAACGCGTTTCATTTGTATACGGTAGGTGACTTTTTTCGCCGTTGGTAAGATTTGACCAGTAAATTTAACTTCACCTACTCCTAATGCGCGGCCTTTACCTGGGCCACCACACCAACCCAAAAAGAACCCGACTAACTGCCACATAGCATCTAATCCAAGGCAACCGGGCATAACAGGATCGCCAGGGAAGTGGCATTCAAAAAACCAGAGATCAGGGTTGATATCGAGTTCGGCAACGATTTCGCCTTTATCGAACTCACCACCTTCTTCGCTGATATGGGCTATGCGATCCATCATCAGCATGTTAGGTGCGGGAAGCTGGCTATTGCCTGGTCCAAACATTTCGCCACGACTACAGGCTAATAGGTCTTCTCTTGTAAAGCTATTTTGTTGATTTGACATAATTTCTCTATTGAATTTCTTGAGCTGGCTTAATTTAGCGAACACTTGTACGCTAAACAACTCTGAACAGTGATTTTTTAACATTCTTTGTCATGATAGACTGCAATTATGACTATTAAACGACGAAGTTATGGCCGATAAAAAAAGTAAAGCTAACGCCAATGCCGAAAAGCAAAAGCGTTATAGAGAACGACAAAAAGACGCAGGTAAAAAACTGGTGAGGGGCTATGTCTCACCTGAGGCCATGGCATGTTACGACGAAATTAGAGAAAAAACCGGCTGGAGTGATAACGAGGTTCTTTCTAACTCAATTCGGGTCATGTACGCGGCATATCGATGCGGGCAAATTAAATTGCTCAATGATTGGCTAAAAAATCACAAAATGTAAGCGTCATCGCGCGGCTTGCTGGCGAGACGGACTTGATGCCAACGTATGTCTCGCTAAAATGCGCTTCGCTTCCTGTTTGACATCACTTCGTTTTCGCCACGACCAGAGCCTATCCCGCGCCGTTTTTGCTGCAAGTTCGAAGTCTATTGTCGGCAAGGGGTAATCCTTGCCTATTTCAACGCCGAACATGACTTGTTCCATTTGTGTCATCTTCCAAGGTTCATGCAGTAACGGTAGTGGTACGTTCGCTAGTTCGGGTACCCACTGACGAATAAACTCGCCTTCAGGGTCCTTATCTTGTGATTGTTTAATTGGGTTGTACAAGCGTACGATATTGGTGCCTGTGACCCCGGCTTGCATTTGAATTTGAGGAAAATGAATGCCGGGTTCGAAATCTAAAAACTGTTGTGCTAAGAACTCAGCCGCATAGCGCCAATCGACATTCATTAGATGACACAGTGTACTGACAAGTAAAGCTCGCATTCTAAAATTAATATAGCCAGTGGCGCATAGTGCTCGAATGCATGCATCAACTATGGGTAACCCTGTTTGCCCAGAAGACCAATACCAATAGCGCCTTTGTGCTTCTGGACCTGTCTCATAGGGGAAATCGATATAACCTTTGTTGATAGGTCGAAACTCCATCCCGTGCTCGCTCTCGAATTTCTGAATGAAATGGCAATGCCAATGCAAGCGAGACTGCATTGCTCTGATGGCCCTGACGGACTCTACTTGTAGTCGGTATTGTTTGGTTTTTTGATATACCTGACGCAGTGATAAGTTTCCCCAAGCTAAATAGGGGGATAGGCGACTGCAGCTTTTTCTCGACTTTGAAGGTGAGGAAATGTTTAAGTGGTACTTTGTGACGCGCTTTTGCAGAAAGTGATTGAGCGTGAACCATCCAAGTCGCTCACCACCGACTTGACGATGTGGATGTTTTTCGGGAACGGGTAGCTCATGAGTAAAAGAAAGGCTTGTACCATCCATCCAGTTTAAAGCCAACAAATCGGGGTCGTCACAGGGACTGTCCATGACCTTATACCAGTCTTTTTGCCAGCCCTTTCGATTGCTTCGAGGACGTCTAACCGCTCCATAAGGGGATTCAATCCAATTTACGTCGTGTTCGTTAAACAAGCGTGCGACGGATTTGTCTCTCTCAAACGTAGTATTAACACCGATCTCTTCGTAGCTAAAAACGTGACTAATAGACAGTGTGTTTAGTAATTGCTCAAATATACAATTTGCATTGCCATATAAATAGGTTAATCGAGGTATCCCCAGTTCTAAAAGTTGATGGTTTATATCGTGTAGAGACTGATAAATGAAGTTCCAATGCCTATCGCTATAACACACTTGTTGGTGCAACTCGGGTTCGTCTATGAACAACATGAGGGTTGGTAATCCCAGGTTTTGGGCATTGAGGAGAGGACGGTGATCTCGCAATCGCAAATCGCGTTTTAACCACACTACACTTATCGGCTGCATCGAAAGATTTTAGTTAAAGAGAAAAATACGCCGTGGCGATAAATTTAGTTCAACTAAACTAATCCATAACGGGTAACTTTCTCGTAAAGTAAGGCTAAGTAATAAAAGGAGTACACTTTTGCCCGCCACCACAACACTTGTCTGGTTCAGAAACGACCTGAGATTAAAAGACAACCCCGCGCTCACATACGCAACCGAACAAGGTTCTGTTTTGCCGATTTACATCATCGATACAGGGGATAACGTCAAACCCTTAGGTGGGGCAGCAAAATGGTGGCTGCATCATAGTTTAACCAGCCTAAGTAATGCGTTAGGTGGCAAACTGGTTGTGAAAGTGGGCGATCCTTTAACGATTCTTTCTAAACTTGCCCAACAGTATGAGGCATCCAGCGTTGTCTGGAATCGGAACTATGGTCCGACTGAGATTGCGAGAGACACCGAAATAAAATCGGCGCTGTCCAATGCAGGTCTCACATGCAAAAGTTTCAATGGTAGTTTGTTGTGGGAGCCAATGTCAGTGACAAAGAAAGATGGTACCCCCTACAAAGTCTTTACACCCTACTATCGAAAAGGCTGTTTGGCCGCTCAGGCGCCGCGTTATCCGTTGAGTTCACCTACGCATATGGATGTCATTGAGCCTCATAGCGATGACAAAACAGAATTGTCTGTATTTGACCTGCTGCCATCTTTGGATTGGGACAGTGAATTTTATGAAACTTGGACGCCGGGCGAGCAGGGCGCGCAAGAGCGTTTAAACGCCTTTATCGCTAAACGCGCTATTTTGTACAAAACAAAACGGGATTTCCCGTCTACCCCAGGGACATCAAAACTGTCACCCCATTTAAGGTTCGGTGAATTATCACCAAATCAAGTGTGGTATAGCATCATGGACAACACCCCTGGCTTAGATAATGCCAATACGGATTGTTATTTGAGTGAGTTAGGGTGGCGAGAATTTAGTTATTATCTTCTTTATCACTTTCCGACAATCACAACACAAAATTTCAACCCTAAGTTTGACAAGTTTAAATGGACAAATAACGCCGACTGGATTACCGCGTGGCAAAAAGGTAACACGGGTATTCCGATTGTCGATGCGGGAATGCGAGAACTGTGGCAAACAGGCTACATGCATAACAGAGTGCGCATGATTGTCGGTTCGTTTTTAGTCAAAAATTTATTAACCCATTGGCATGAAGGCGAACACTGGTTTTGGGACACATTAGTCGATGCTGACTTGGCGAGTAATTCAGCGAGTTGGCAGTGGGTTGCGGGGACGGGGGCTGATGCAGCACCCTATTTTCGTGTGTTCAACCCAATTCTGCAGGGTGAGAAATTTGATAAACAAGGAGAGTATGTAAAGCAATATTGTCCAGAACTGAGCAAACTGCCTGATAAGTACATTCACCAACCGTGGGCCGCGCCTAGTAACATTCTTCAATACGCTAATGTGGTGTTGGGTAAAACGTACCCTAAGCCTATTGTTGACCTTAAGGTGTCGAGACAAGCCGCTCTGGACGCATTTTCGGCGCTAAAAGAGGCGAACTAACGTGGCAAAATTGTGTTTGGTATTGGGGGATCAATTAAACGTTGCCATTAGCAGCATTCAGTCTATCGATAAACGAACGGATACCATTTTGTTGGCAGAAGTTTGTGAAGAAGCGACATACGTGCCTCACCATAAGATAAAACTAGTGTATGTATTTTCAGCGATGCGACATTTTGCTGATGTGTTGGTGGAAGATGGCTATCGCGTGGTTTACCAAAAACTCGATGAGCAACCTACAGGCAGTTGTCTATTTTCCAGTGTCGAGCAGCAATGTATGCAATTGCCTTTCAGTGAAATTGTGGTGGCCAAACCCGCTGAGTATCGATTATCACAAGACATCGCGACGTGGTCGAGCCGGCTTAATTTACCGGTAACCGTCACGGAGGATAATCGATTTATTGTCCCTGAAACCTTCTTTGCAACATGGGCTGAAGGGAGAAAACAACTCAGGATGGAGTATTTTTATCGAGAGTTGCGCAAAGCGACCAATATTTTAATGGTCGACAACAAGCCAGAAGGTGGGAAATGGAATTACGACCATGACAATCGACACCCCATAAAGGATAAAATAGCGGTCCCTGACCCGACTCGAATCCCGACAGATGCCATCACCCAAAGTGTTATGCAATTGGTCAATGAGCGTTTTCCCAATAATATGGGAACAACTGACGATTTTCATTTCGCAGTCACTCGCCATGATGCGATGACAGTGCTGCACCGCTTTATTGACGAACGTTTGCCGCTTTTCGGTAAATATCAAGATGCCATGTTGGAGGGTAATCCATGGCTGTTTCACAGCCACATCTCGATGTATTTAAATTCTGGTTTGCTTGGTGCCAAAGAGGTATTGAAAGCCGTACTGGCGGCCTACGAACAAGGCGTGGCTCCTCTAAACGCTGTCGAAGGATTCGTAAGGCAGATCTTGGGCTGGCGAGAATACGTTAGGGGCCTATATTGGTTTGCGATGCCTAATCTGGCTGACGCAAATTATTTAAATGCTACATCAGGACTACCCGATTATTTTTGGACGGGTAAAACGAAAATGAATTGTTTGTCACAAGCCATAGGTGACACCATCGACCATGCATATGCCCATCACATTCAGAGGCTTATGATTATCGGTAACTTCAGCTTACTAGCGGGGTTAAAGCCAAAAGAAGTCGAAGCGTGGTTTCTGGCCGTCTATGCCGATGCCTACGAGTGGGTAGAGCTACCAAATGTCGCGAGTATGGCGTTATTCGCTGACGGCGGTATGCTGGCAAGCAAGCCATATATAGCGAGTGCTAATTACATCAATAAGATGAGCAACTATTGCAAGGGATGTCAGTACGATAATAAAGCAAGAGACAGTGAAAACGCTTGTCCATTTAACGTTTTTTATTGGTCTTTCTTGATGCGTCATCAAGATAAACTTGGTGGCAACCCTCGGATGGGCATTGTTTATAAGGCGCTGTCTAATATCGACGAGACTGTGAAGCAAAAAATTGAAGCTCAATCCAATGATTACCTCATTCACCTTGAAGCGCTCTAATTGCGAACTATAATCATTTAATCATTAGGTTTCTATATGACCTAAATTTGTCTAAAATAGAAAAATATAAATAAGGTCATTTACTGGCTTTAAAGCATTACAAGGCAAGCAAGCAGCGTGCGTAAAACTCAGATCGTGTATCAAATTGATCAGCAGAAAAAGCTCATCCTCGCTAAAGCATTCGGCGTGGTGCCTTTTGAAGAAGTACTGCTGTTTGTTCAGTGTGTGCTCGCGGATTCGGCTTACTCAGACGGCATGAATCTTTTGTATGATGCGCGGAACGTCACTGGGATGACAGGGGAAATCACCTCCTATCAGGCCGCCGCGACCATAGTAAGTGATCAAACCCTGCTACAAATTCCAGCGCGTACCGCTATTTTAGTGGTCGATGATGACCCAAGACTCATGGCGTACGTAGATGGCTATGCGTTAATGACATCTTCCTCTGTTGTCGAACACCGAGGCTTTGAGGAAAGAGACATCGATAAGCTCAATGCATTTCTGGGCTTGTCCCAATTTCCTCACGAATCACTGGCAGCCCTCGATCAACACTCAAGTCAAGCGACGCAGCGCTAAGGTAGCCTTATTCCTCTTGACGTTACGTACAAATCGTACCATTGTTCTCTGGTCAATTGGACATTTGCATATTCGGCGCACGCTGAAATTCTATTCGTGTTTGTTGTACCAATAACCGGTTGTATATTGGCAGGATGGCGAGTTAACCAACTCAACACAATTGCCTCCGCGGTGGTATCAAAAACGTGAGCATAATGGGCAACTTTATTGGCGGTTTGCTGCACGCGCTCGCTTTCTTCAGTCAGTGGACGGCCGCTTAATTTTCCTTGGGCAAGCGCGCCCCATGATTGCAGTTGTATTCCATGTTGCTGACTGTGTTCGATGATACCGGGTGAAAAATGCTCGGCAGCACCGCTTGCCATTCCTGCAGTGACACTTTCGTCCAGCCATCCGGTATTAAGCAAACTCATTTCTAGTTGATGGGTGATAAATGGCGCATTAATAGCCGATTGAAGGAAACTAACTTGATGGGCATGCATATTAGACACACCAAAATGTTTAACTTTTCCCGTGGACTGTAAATGGTCAAACGCGCGCGCAACCTCGTCAATTTCCATTAGGGGATCTGGGCGATGCAATATAAGTATGTCCAGTGTTTCAGTATGCAGTCTGGCGAGTGAACCTTCAACGGATTGGACAATCCAGTCATAAGAGAAATCATAACGACCGGGTCCACGTTCATCATCAAAGCGAATCCCACATTTACTTTGTAAAATCATATCATCGCGTAACGACGGCTTGGCTTTGAGCAACCGACCAAAAACGGCTTCGGCTTTACCTTTGGTATAGATATCAGCGTGATCAAATATAGTGATACCGTTTTCCAATGCGCACGCTACGGCGCTTTCCGCCTGTTTTACGTGGCTGTCATCAAAATCTGTATTTGACCAGTCGCCACCGAGTCCCATACATCCGAAGACAAGTTGACTAGCGTTTGGTAAAAAGCGATGGATTGGTAGTGTTGGATTCATCATGCCATTCCCCATAAACCAATATTATCGAAGTAAACCCGTTTGGGTTGTTGAAGTAAAAACTTAACCGTTTCGGCCAGATCCTCTGGTTGAAGCCAGCCAGGCGTCATATCCTTGTCATTATTTACTCTTGGTACTTGAACCAGACCCGGACATAAGCTGTGTACCTTAATGCCAAATTCACGTACTTCTTCCTGTAGCGCTAGACCAAACCCTAAGACACCAAATTTAGCCGCACAATAAGGTGCGGTTCTATCGTAGCCATTTTTAGCGGCTTGCGAAGCGATATTGATAATAAAACCGTCTCGATTTTCTTGCATGGTCGGCAACACAGCTTGAGACATTAGAAATGTTCCTTTGGTGCACGTTTCCAATACGAGATCCCAGTTTTCTTCAGGGCAATCAATGACTTTGTCTTGAACGCCCAAACCTGCATTATTGATCAGAACATCGATATTGCCATAGGTGGCCAATGTCTGGTCGACTACGTTTTTAACACTGTCTTTATTTCTGATGTTACACGCCACTGGCAGAACTTGCCCTTTATGGGCAACATTAATTCGCTGCGCTTGTTCTCTTAGCGCCTCGTCGTCTCGGGAGCAAATCACAACCTTCATTCCCAATTCAACAAGAGATTCTGTGATAGCAAGACCAATTCCTGTTGCACCACCTGTTACTATTGCCACTTTATCGTTTAATATCGCCATGTATTATTCCGTTGTGAGTCGTTTTGTGCGCGCTATTATGCGTCATCCAACACCTAGTAGTAAGGTCATAAGATTTAAGATTTCGAACTTTGGTTCGAATAGGAGAACATGTGTCAAACTTCGCTAATCGTCTTTCTCAGTTAATCGGTGGCCAAAGTGTGTCTGGCTTTGCGCGTAAGGTAGGTGTGAGTGAAGCGCTGATTAGAAAGTATCTCAAAGGTTCCGAACCAAGCTTAGCGAAAGCCAATCAAATTGCGATAGCGGCAAATTGTTCGCTGGAGTGGTTGGCCACAGGGTGTGGCTATCAATATCGCCAATCTGAAGTGGTGGATATGGAGGCGTTGTCTACGGCGATCGGTATCGTAAATTCGGTGAGTGATGCCGTCGTGGCAATTGATATCGAGGTGGAAAATTTAAAGCCTGTCATCGTGGCGTATCAACATTTACGCGCACATAAAAAACTCGATGGGTTTCTCGATAAGACGCTAACAACAAATTTCTTAAAATCCATAGAGAAAGCATGTTAACTCACCACATTATTGATTAGGCACTTTTTACTTCGCTGATAATCTGAGTCTCGGCGTCCGCATTTTCCATTTTCCATTTTTCGTTGTGCAGATAATCAACGTTTCTTATTTCCGCTCGTTTTGTTGTGTTTAATAATGATCGCAATAGTTGTTTCGATATAAAAAATTTTAACAAGATGGTGGGCCGTTAAAAAACAAATAGAAGTCTTTTAAAGAGCATATAAAACAAATGGATAGGTTAAGTTTGTTAGTCTGATTGGTTATCGCTAAAAAATACGCTAGTAAATTATTTGTTAATTATTTTGGCGGATTTTTCTTTGCGCCTCGTCCTAGTCACCGATGCCACGCATCACTGAATACAATCATTAATCACAACAAAGAGCTTGGTACCACTCTGCGTTGTTTATGCGAACACATCGGCGGTTTGGTGTTGGTCGCATTTGGTTTAAAGGACAGAGAACATGTATAAAAAGTCAAAGCTTGCTTCAGCGGTACTAGCTGTTTTAGCAACATCGACCACCACCAGCATCAATGCGCAAGAAGACAAGGATTTTGAACAAATTCAAGTCACGGGTATTCGCGCAAGTATGTCTCGTGCGATGGATGTTAAAAAAGATTCCAGCGGTGTCGTCGACGCTATCTCAGCCGAAGATATCGGCAAATTTCCAGATACAAACCTCGCAGAATCACTGCAGCGGATCACGGGGGTATCAATAGACCGTTCTGGCGGTGAAGGCCAACTCATCACGGTTCGTGGATTTGGTCCTCAATTTAATACGGTTTTGGTCAATGGTCGTCAAATTGCTACAGAAAATAGCAGCCGTGCGTTTAGTTTCGATACTGTAGCTTCAGAGTTAGTCAGTAGTCTAGACGTCTATAAAACGTCTACCGCTACCAAACAGTCTGGTGGTGTTGGGTCGACAATCAATATTAACACGGCTAGACCTTTTGCTATTCGAGGCTTTAAAGTCGCAGGCAGTGTTAAAGGGGTTTACGACGAAAACAGCGAAGAAACCACACCGCAAGTATCAGGGCTTATCAGCAATACCTTTGATGACGATACGTTTGGTGTATTGTTAGCCGTGTCTCATCAAGAACGTAAAACGCGATTAAACCAAGCGCAAATGGATGGTTGGCTAGAGAATGTCGGCGTACCTAATCCGCAAACACAAAATGGTCAAGACTGGACGGGGAACGTTTTTTCTCCTCGAAATTACGATCATAAAGTTACGTTTGAGGAGAGAACTCGAACGAATGCAAACCTTGTATTGCAGTACGCACCTTCCGATTCGGTTGTGATCACAGGTGACGTGCTTTACTCAGACTTTGACGTTGAAACTGACGCCACTTCTTATGGTCACTGGTTTACGGCGCCAAACATTCAAGGTATTGGTGACGACGGTAGCTTGTTTGATGAGAATGGAAATAGACGCAGTGCAACCGTAGATGCAAATGGAACCGTCGTTGATCTATACCAAGAAGTAGGTCTGGCAACAGACATGCACGCCAAGAAATTTGATCGTCTCACAGAGAGCACGTCAATTGGTTTAAACATTGATTGGGATGTTAACGATAGTCTAAATTTATCATTCGACCTTCATCACTCAGAAGCTGAGCGTGAAGCAAATAATGGTCGAGGCAATCAGTTATCTCTAATCGGATACGCTAACCGAGTGCGCTTCCAAGTCGACGACAATATTTTACCTTATGCAAGCTTCTTTGCTGACGCCAATGCCAACATATACAGTGGTCAGCAAGAAATCGATGGAGCCATTACCACGGCGCCCGATGGATTTGCTGCGTACGACCCAAGTGTCACACCTGCTGGGGTTAGCAATCATCTGGATACGGCGAACAGCCGTGCCCATGTAATGTTAAGACGAGGGTGGGCTGTCGATGATGAAGTGTCGCAATTTAGAATCGATGGTTCGTTTGTCGATGGGGCAAACGGTTTTGTAGAAGCTCGTTTCGGCGCACAGTATTCAAAAGAAACCAAAATGCTCACACGGTGGGACAATGAAGGCGTTGGGATTCACTGTACGTATTGTGGTTACCCTGATTTACCCGAAATTCCGGCGTCGTCTCAATATATTTTTGATGCAGGCAGTGACTTCCTTTCAAGCGTGAGTGGCAGTGGTCGTATGCCTACTCAATGGTTGGCTCACGATGGCGAAGCTCACTTTGCCTTCTTGGAGCAGTATTACGCGAGCGTAAATGGTGACAGCATTTCCTTCGACGCGGTAAGACGAAACAATAGTTTTGAGGTGCAAGAGGAAACGTTAGCAGCTTACCTAGAGCTCGACTTTGAGGGTGAAGTCGCCGGCATGCCAATATTCACTACTGGTGGTGTTCGTATCGAAACAACTGACGTGACGGTTGTTGGCACAGAAGCGCCAATTCAGGGATTGACGATATTGGATCAGACTGAAATGCTCGCACAATTTGGTGACGCACAGGGGTTTGACGTAGATAACAGTTATGACGCTATTTTGCCCAATATGAGCGTAAAACTAGAAATAACCGATGAATTGATTGCGCGAGTTGCGGCTTCGAAAACATTAACTCGGCCTACACTTGAAAGTATGTCACCGGTTACCGTGATTACGACGACGCGCCAAGGCGGAGATTTAACTTCTACCAGTGGTAATCCAGCGTTGCAGCCATTTGAGTCAGATAATTTTGATTTATCACTCGAATATTACTACGGCGATGCAAGCTATATTTCGATTGGTTACTTTAAAAAAGATGTTGCTAATTTTATCGTCAACTCACAAGAGGATCGTACTTTTGAATTGGCAGGCGGCGGCTTGCTAACCGACCCATCAACAGGCAGCAACGCAGGCGCGCCAGATAGCGATGACAGTGTTGCAGTGTTTACCAACACGTTGCCTAATAATGGAGAGTCAGCAACTGTTGATGGTTTTGAATTTGCGGCACAGCATTCATTTGATTCAGGCTTTGGATTCTTGGCCAATGCGACCTTTGCAGACAGTGACGCTGAGCTAGATCCAGCAGATGTCAACCAGGTGTTTGCCGTGACTGGTTTAAGTGATTCATTAAACCTTGTTGCGTTTTATGAAAAAGGTCCTTTCCAAACGCGTTTGGCATGGAACTGGCGTGATGCGTTTGTGCAGTCACTTACGCAAGTGCAAGGTGACGGCCCGACGATAGTCGAGGAGTATCATCAACTCGATATCAGTGGTAGTTATGATATTACTGAAAATATGTCAGTGTTTTTTGAAGGAATTAACCTGACAGAAGAGTTTGTGCACAAAAGAGGGCGTTTCTCTAATCACCTCCTTTTAGCAGAAGATAGTGGTCGTCGTTGGGCGTTCGGTATCAGAGGCTCTTTCTAAGTGTGTGTTCGATGGTCATGTTTGTGTCCCTGCATGACCATCGTTTTTTATAGGTTATAAACATGAACAAAGCGATTAATACGGTTGTTGTGGTGGGTGGTGGTACGGCTGGTTGGTTAACCGCCGGACGTATTGCTGCAGAGCATCTATCCAATGAACACATTCAAGTTGTGCTGGTAGAATCGCCGAACGTACCCATTGTGGGTGTGGGCGAGGGGACATGGCCAACAATGCGGTCGACGCTTTTAAAGTTGGGAATCAGAGAGGACGACTTTATTCGACACTGCGATGTTGGCTTCAAGCAAGGTGCCAAGTTCGCTCAGTGGGTTCATAACGACGAAAGTGAATACTATTATCATCCTCTAGTACTGCCTCAAGGCTTCAACAAAATCAATTTAGTTTCCCATTGGCAAGCATCAAATAATGCGCAATCGTTTTCAGATAGTGTTTGTTTTCAAGAAGCGATTTGTGAAAAAGGTCTTGGCCCGAAAATGATCACCAATGCTCAGTATGGCGCGGTTGCGAATTATGCATATCACCTCAATGCGGGGAAATTTTCTTCATTTTTACAGCAACATTGTAAAGACAAACTTGGCGTCCAGCATATACTCGCTGATGTTATTGATGTACATGAAAATGACATGGGTGATATTTCGGCGGTCATCACGCAACAATCGGGCCCAATATCCGGCGATCTTTTTATCGACTGTACGGGGTTTAGCAAGCGTCTTATTAGCCAGCACTACGATATTGTAAGTGTTTCTTGTCGAGATACGCTGTTTGTAGACCAAGCGCTCGCTGTTCAAGTGCCTTACGAAAATGACAATGCACCCATGGCGTCCCATACGATATCGACAGGACAGGAAGCAGGTTGGATCTGGGACATTGGTCTTCAACACCGCCGTGGTATCGGGCATGTTTTCTCGTCTCATTATCAAGATTATGACGATGCTTATCAGGTACTGGCGCGATATGTTGGCCGAGATATCAGTCAACTGAGTGTAAAACATATAAAGTTTGATAGTGGTTATCTAGAGAAGTTCTGGCACCGAAATTGTGTTGCCGTGGGGTTATCAGCGGGGTTTGTTGAACCTTTGGAGGCATCGTCTTTAGTGCTGGTCGAATTATCTGCCCAAATGATTGCAGAGCAACTTCCAGCTTGTCGCAGCGTCATGGATATTATTGCTAAACGATTCAACGAAACGTTTACTTATCGTTGGGAACGAATCATCGATTTCTTGAAACTGCACTACGTGTTGAGTCAAAGGGAGGAGCCATTTTGGGTAGACAATCGGCGTTCCGAATCAATCCCCACAAGTCTTCAAGAACTATTGCACCTTTGGCGTTATCACCCGCCGTTTGACCATGATTTTACCAGCAACAATGAAGTGTTTCCCGCGGCGAGTTACCAGTACGTTTTGTATGGCATGGGTTTTAAAACTGACTTCAGTTTTCACCAAAACAACCCGCAGGACCAACTACTTGCCCAAGAGCAGTTTGTACTTAATCAGAAAAATACGATGAAGGCGCTAGCAATGTTACCTTCGCATCGTGACCTTATAAATAAAATAAAACAATACGGTTTACAGACAGTATAGGAGTGAATAAAGATGGCTTCACTTGTTGCCCTAGATGCAAAAGAACACAGAAACCTAAAAGTAAATAGTAGTAAAGTGGAAGAGGTCGGTGCAGACCTCCACATGGTACCTGTGGTTGTATCTGAATTTACCAAACTCATTGTTAACTATCCTATTTTATTCACGAAAAACGCAGACACGGGGCAATTTTCTTGTATTGGATTGATGGGGTTTGAACAAGGCGAAAACCTCTTTTGGCAAGAGAGAGAATTCAAAACGGTATATGTGCCTCTCAACATTACCCGTCACCCTTTTTATTTAGGCAAAGACGATAATAGCGATGATGATTACGTGATCTGTGTTAATCGCGACAGTGATTTGCTATCCCAGACTCAAGGAGAGTCGATTTTTAACAACGATGGTAGCGCAACGTCAATTCTTCGTGCCGCTCAGGAGGATTTAACCCAATTGGTTCAAGGAGAGCGCCAAACTCAAGACTTTATCGAGTCTTTGTCATCGCTTGGGTTAATTGTTCCTTTGTCGCTAGATATCACGCTGGAATCTGGGGAGAAAAAAACGATCAATGGCTTGTACAGTATTGATGAAGAGAAAATGGAAAACCTCTCAGCAGAACAACTGGTTTCTTTAAACCGTAACGGTTTTTTACAGGCCGCGTACACACAAATTGCATCGCTCAGTCATATCTATTCGTTAATTAATCTCAAAAACGAAAGAGATGCCAATAACCCCTGGTTTCAGTAGATGACGGCAATTAAACCAAATGCTTGTCACATCACGGTTAAAAAGTGGGGGAATGAGTCATCAATTGTCATTGTCGTCGATCAGTTTTTAGCTGAGCCAGAGCGGTGGCGTGATCACGCATTTAGCGACCACCATTTTGTGATTGACAGAAAGGATCTCTACCCTGGAAAGCGATCTATCGCGTCGATTGAATATCAACAGGTGGTTAAGCAAACCTTTACCGAGCAGGTTCTGCCACACGTGGTTGCGTTCAGAGAATCCAAAACACAGCCCCATGATCTGGGTAATCCTCATGTTGTGTTTTCTATCGCTGCGGCGCGGGAGAGCAATATGCTGCCCATACAGCGTATCCCGCATTTTGATTCACTCGCTGATTATCAGTGGGCAATGGTGCATTACCTGTTCAAACAACCATTGGGGGGGACGGGGTTTTATCGACATAATCGCTCTGGTTTTGAATCTATAACCAATGATAGGAAAGCCAAGTATTTCCGAATGCTGCAAGACGACATGGCAGAGTTCGGACCGCCAGATACGGCGTTTATTACCGAGTCCACTGACACATTTACCCGCGTTGACAAGGTTGAAGCCGTATTCAATCGCGCGATTTTTTATCCGTCTAATGTGTTGCATTCTGGCCAATTGAGCGTTGACATTAGCCCTGATCAGAACAAACCTCGTCTCACCGGTAACGCATTGTTTGATTTGCGTAGTATAAGCGTCTAAAAACTGCCTCGTATACCCAGCGCATAGCGTGCACCGGGTGATTGAATGAGCAGCAATTGATTATCGAAACGACCGTGCTTAAACACCGATGACTCGGTAATATTTATGCCCTCAACAAAAATCGTGAGATTCTCACTAACTGCATAGCTAGCAGACGCGTCAATTTGGTCATAGCGGTCAACAAACGTTGGCTCGCTACTTTGTCGCTGGTTTAACGATTGTAAGAAGCCACTGCGCTGATTCCACGCGACTCTGATTTGAAAAGGAAGACTGTCGTAAAAGACGATAAGGTTCTGCGTATCACTCAATCCTGTCAGGGCAAACTTTTGACTAATATTGGCTCTATCCAATTGTGCGTTACTATCAATCAAGGTGGTATTGGCGATGACACCAAATCCATTGTCAAAATGGTGTTGATAGGCCAATTCAATACCTTCTACCACTGCCGTTTCATTGTTTGTAGGCCGAGTCACATCGAAAACGGCGAGACTATCCTCAGGATCAGGTGCGAGAGGGTCGCTACCCGAGCTAGGGTCCAGTACATTATTGAATATCACCTGCTCAGCCCGATTAACGATAAAGTTGTCTACCGATTTTCTAAAGTAAGCCAAGGACGCATAGTTATTTTCTGTCCGATACCATTCCAGGGACAGGTCCAGGTTGGTTGATTCAAACGGTGCCAACATGGGATTGCCTTGACTTGCACGTAAATCGCCACCTTGACGGGTGGTATTAAACACCACGCTAGGTGACATTTGTGACAATGTTGGACGCGTGAGGTTTTTAGAGGCGCTGAGCCGCATTATAAAGGTGTCATTGAATTGAAGACGGGTTTGAAGGCTAGGTAACCAGTGAGCATAATCATTCTGATATTGCGTAGGTCTGGTATTCGCCGTCACGGGCGCAAGCTCTGTTTGATCTAAAATGGCAAGTCGCACTAAATCCGATTCAAGCCCTCGCACCGTGGTTCGAGTTTGCTCGTAACGCAGACCGATTTGCGTTGACATTTCCCACTGGTCCCAGAAATGTGAAAAGCGAAACTCGCCATAACCGCCATTGATTTTTTCGGCCACTGAGAAACTGCTGTCGCGTAGCACGGGTGAAAAATCTACATTGTCAATTGCCTCAAGATAGGAAAACAGGTTTTCGCCGTCGTGTCGAAGCCACGTACGAGGTACCAAATGGCTTCCAGAGACACCGTTTAAAAAGTCATCGCCTGCGTGAAACGGTTGTTGAAAATTGTCAGGAATATCGGGGTGGTCAAAATAGCCGCAGTAAGTACAGTGAACTGCGTCTTTTTCGTTGTCCCAACGGTTATTGCGTTTATCTTGACTGGTGTGAAACAAACCAAAATGAAAGTCGATAGGCTTATCATCACTATTGAACACCCCATCTAACCGCAACTGATGAATATCATCGTCAATTTGCCAACCACGTCTTAACATTACGTGTGCGCGTCCATTTGATGGGTCTAAATAGTGACTCACACCAGCAGGAACACCATTGGCGTTGATAATATCGGGCGCTGCACTTTCAAAGCCACTAATGACGGGCAGTCTATATCCTTGAGTGTGATCAAAATCGGAACGATTGAGGTAACCTATCAATGTAAGGGCATTCGCAGCCCCATTCTCATCGTCGATACTTGCATTAGCTTTACTAATATCGGTGGTTATAAAAAGTTGTGAAGTGGCTTGCCATTCCAAATTTAAACCGATTGACTGTAAAGTAGAGGGCCTGTCAAAGGTCCGCGCATGGAAATCGGTGGCATGTCCAACGTTTTGGCTAAACTGCACAACGGTTCCATTGCCATCCGCTAGTGCGTTTTCTAAGTTACTTGACGTAAACCAGTGGCCCATCGATGTTGAATTGGTTTTTACATCAAATGAACTACTGACATAGTCAAGGGTATAACTGGTGTCATCATTTGGTTGGTATTGTAATGCGAGGGTGCCACTTGTACGCGTTCTAGAGTCAAAACGCACACGATGGTCATAGTTCCTCGGGACAAACACATTGGCGGCGGTATTGGTTAATTGCGAAGACGGGATATCGGTGTTTAATAACCATCCATCTATTTGTGCTTCATCAATTCTTGCTTCTCGTTCTTGATGAGACAGTGAAACAAGCCAACCAAACTTATTATTGCTGTGGCTAACCAAAAGCGCGCCTTGAGGTGACGTTTCTGTACTATTGGTTTCGTAAATCGCTTTAACGTGTCCCGAAACTTTAAATCCCCGAGCTTGCATTGGTCTGGCGGTTTGAATGTCAATGATAGAGCCAATTCCGCCGCCAACTTGTTCACTCGTACGCGTTTTGTAAACGGATACCCCACTGACTAGTTCTGACGGCAGGGTATCAAAGCTAAACTCTCGACCGAGATTGTCGGTAGGAAGTTTACGACCATTAATCGTAACGGTATTGAATTGGGGACCAAAACCGCGGACGGTGACAAATTGACCTTCTCCTTCGGATCTATCGATTGAAACACCAGTAATGCGCTGTAGTGACTCAGCTAGGTTTAGGTCTGGAAATTTTCCTATTTCTTCAGCTTGTATGGAATCGATAATGCCCAATGCGTGATACTTAACTTCTCTTGAACGCTGAACACTCGCTCTAATGCCTCGAACACTCACATACTCATATTTAGGCGTTTCCGGCTCGGGCGTGGTCATTAATACATCACCAGAATCGGTTAGCAGTGAAGCGATACCGCTTAAAAATGGCTTATCTGTGTCGGAATCGTCGTCAATAAATGAAATGCGAATATTGCCGCTATTGCTAAACGTGGCTCTTAGTCCAGTACCAATTAATAGTGTTTCGAGTGCGTCACTGACGGTGTAGTCACCGGATAACGCATTAGCATTTATTGCTCGTACTCGTTCAAATGGGAAAACAACGGTGAGGTTTGCCTGCTGAGCGAACGTTATTAATGATTTATCAGCGCCCTGTACCTTGATGTCAAAATGGATGGTGCTATCGTTTGCAAGCAATATTTTTGAGTGAGCAGAAATTGCCACTATCGCTGCAATTCGAGACAATTGGCTGCGCTTTACTTTCATTTTGTGTGATTTTTTAAAGTGGCGCGATTTCATTGCAAGGTGTTTTTATTCTCGTTTTTTTACGTTTGGTGCAATCGTTTTTTGAAGTGTTTTGAACCACTTCGAAACAGCGATTGAGACCATAGCAAAATTTACATTAAAATTACAAATGACGATTTAGATATTATTGTTTTTCTCTACTGCGCTTTAAAATAATTGGTTATCTTATTGTTTTTATTATAATACTTTTTTGCTAGACGGCGTTTTACATTAGGCGTTAAAAAAATATTCATTTTTTTTACATCTGCTTTGGTGGATATTGATGAATGAATCGTCTTAAGTCTCAGAGAAGCACTACGAGTTTGAAAAGAATGCAAAGAAAAAGCTCGCCACATTCGACCATGCATCATGTATTTGTCGCTGCAAAAGACAGTGTCGTGCGCATGGTATCGCGCTTGGTTCCGCCAAAAGAAATTGAAGACATCGTTCAAGAGACGTATGTGCGTATTTGCCAGTTAGAACATCACAATGAGATACAGCAACCGCGCTCGTTTCTCATGAAAACGGCAAAAAACCTAGCACTTGATCATCTCAAACGTTCAGAAACACGTTTGTCTGATGAGATCGGGGAAGAGTGGTTGTTCAGTGCGCAGGATGATGGAGAAGAGGATGGGGTATTTGAACAGGTCGCCAGCAGCGAAGAGTTTGGCCATTTTTGCGAAGCAATCCGCCAACTTCCCGTTCAATGCAGAAAGGTTTTCGTGCTCAAAAAAGTCTATGGCTATTCGCAAAAAGAAATCGCAAAGAAGATGAACATAAGTGAGAACACGGTGGAAAAACATATTTCGACAGGCTTCAAGCGATGCGCAACTCATATGTTGAAGTATGAAGGGTCAACGTTCAGTCAAACTGAAAAAGGGCGTCGTCAAAAAGGAGGGCAACAACAGTGAAAAATGTCATCCCAATGAGAACAGACGATCAGATTAGTGATGAGGCAATAGATTGGATTGCCCGCTTAGACAGAACGTTATCCGATGAAGAAACTCAGCAATTTCAATTCTGGATTACGTCGTCCAATCGACACCGCGACGTATTTGTTGCGTACGCACAACTTTGGGATAAGATGGACGCAGTCAGTATGCTTGCAGAGCTTTTTCCAGAGCCAGAAGCCGAGTCTACGCTATTTGGTGGATTTAGAGCGATGGCCGCAAGCGTGATTGCCGCTGCTTTAATCTTGAGTTCTGTAATGTATTTAGGATGGTTTGAAGATGTGTTCAATACTCACCAAACTATTATTGTTCAACAGGATTTTTCAACCCAAGTTGGCGAGCAGGCCACATTCTATTTGCAAGATAAAACGAAAGTAGAATTGAATACAAATAGTCGGTTACGCGTTACCTATACCGATAAGCAGCGCCTATTTGAACTGCAGCAGGGCGAGTTACATGTCACTGTGGCGCACAATCAACGACAGCCTTTATCGGTTTATGCTGGCGGGCAAGTCATCCAAGCCGTCGGTACGGCATTCAATGTTGAACTAAAAACCGATAGCGTCGAACTTATCGTTACCGATGGAAAAGTCAGAGTACAGGAACAAATCGTTGACGACCCTTTGTCACTGGATGATGTTCGTTTACCAACGTCTGCAATGGCGGTTTCTAAAGGCCAATGGGTAAATGTCACTGAAGGGATTGACGAGGTTAATGATCTCAACGAACTTGATTTAGCGGCGGCGTTATCTTGGCAAACAGGTGAGCTTATATTTCGTGGGGAATCTCTTTTCGATGCGCTTAAAGAGGTTGAGCGCTACACTGATTTTGAATTCAGATATAGCGATGATTCACTCAAACAAATTAAAGTAGCTGGTTTGTTTAAAACAAACAACATAGACAATCTGCTCATTGCACTTGAAGAAAACTTCAATGTAGAGAATCACAAACTCGCTGATAATATTATCCAGCTTAGTCCCTCAATCAATTAATCAATTCAACACTCAATAGTAACGCCTCTCTTCGATGCACATCGAAGAGACGGGTTACTGCTGTCAAAAATCAAGAGGTTAGCCGTGGCAGAACAACAATCCAACATGACACTTATCGTTTTTATTACCTTCGTTGCCACAATTGGAGGATTTTTATTTGGCTTTGATAGCGGCGTTATCAACGGAACGGTTGAAGGCTTGCAATTGGCATTTGAGTCTGATTCTGCCGGCACGGGTTTTAACGTTGCTAGTATGTTGTTAGGGTGTGCATTGGGGGCGTTTGTCGCGGGTAAAGCTGCGGACCGTTGGGGAAGGCGACGTTTGCTGCAAGCGTCTGCAATCTTGTTTGTGGTAAGTGCATGGGGTTCGGGTATTGCGGATAGCAGTGCAGTATTCGTCGTGTTTAGAGTAATTGGTGGTATTGCCGTCGGCGCCGCATCAGTGATCACCCCTGCCTATATAAGCGAAATCGCACCAGCAGCTTACCGTGGTCGCTTGGCCAGTATTCAACAGATAGCTATCATTGTTGGTTTGTTTGTTGCGTTTATCAGCAATTATGGTCTAGCTAATTACGCTGGTCATTCAACGGCTTCTTTTTGGCTGGATTTTGAAGCGTGGCGTTGGATGTTTTGGGTTGAGTTAATTCCTGCAACGCTGTTTTTTGTTACGCTGTTTTTTATCCCCGAAAGTCCTCGCTATTTGGTCGCTCAAAACAGAGAAAACGACGCGAAAATGGTGCTTGAACGTTTGTTTAATGACAGTGCTGATTCGCAATTACAATCAATAGTAGGCTCGTTAAACCGCGATAAACCTCAATCCATTGTTAGCTTCACGACACTTTTGGTCAATGGAAAACTAAGTCGAGTAGTTTGGATTGGTTTAGGGTTGGCAGTGTTTCAACAACTGGTTGGGATTAATGTCGTGTTTTACTATGGCGCGGTTCTTTGGCAAGCCGTTGGTTTTAACGAAGCCCATGCGTTGCTCATCAATATTATTAGTGGCGGGGTGAGTATTGGAGCGTGTTTGCTCACACTTTACTTTATTGACAAATGGGGGAGAAAACCCTTTTTGTTGGTCGGCTCTATAGGGATGACGCTGTGCCTTGGCCTGTTAGTTATTTTGTTTTCCCAAGCAAATATGACTGACCAAGGACAACTAGCGCTTGGCGATAGCGGAGTTTATGCGTTAGTCGCAGCCAATGCTTATGTATTCTTTTTCAATATGTCTTGGGGTCCCGTTATGTGGGTAATGTTAGGCGAAATGTTTCCTAATGTGATGCGGGGTTCAGCACTGTCTGTCGCTGGTTTAGCGCAATGGGGCAGCAATTTTCTAATTACCGTCAGCTTCCCTATGTTTTTGACCTATCTTGGTTTATCCAGTGCCTATGGTTTGTATTTTATCTCTGCATTGGTTTCTATCGCTTTTGTCCTTTACTGTGTAAAAGAAACTAAGGGAAAAACCTTGGAATCGATGACTCACTAATCGTTAAGTCACTCTAAAATACAGACAAATGCGACGAAATGGTTGACTACTACCGGGCGTTTGATATTTTTTAGTTCACTTACTTTACAGGGTAGTAGAAGTGCACATGCAAAAGTCGTCCGGTTTTACACTGATTGAGCTCATCGTTGTTATCGTTATTCTTGGTATTTTGGCTGTCACTGCGGCGCCGAGGTTCATCAATATCTCAGAGGATGCAGAGCGAGCAGCCTTTAGAGGTACTGCTTCAGCTTTTCAGGCCGGTGTGAATTTGGTTCATACGGCGTGGTTAGTTCGAGGAAATGGACAAGCCGTTCAGGATTTAATTCCGATCAGCGATCCAGCTGTCGGTGGCGACCTCAGTGTTAATGCCAATGGTTACCCCGCAGATACACGTGGTTCAAGCTTAACGATGAACTCAGAAAACGACTGTTTAGATGTATGGCGAGCCGTTTTAGTCAGCAGTGACGCTAACGTTTCCGGTGATGATAGCGCGGAATATGAAGCCACTTATAACGGCGATTTTACTTGTACTTACAACTTAGTAAATAATCCCTCATTGACGGTGGATTACGATTCTAATACCGGCCAGGTTACGATTAATTTCTAATTTCTTAGCGCACCCAGAATGATCAGGTTTTGCGTGCGCTATTAAATATCAATTGAAAAGGTTTGAGAAAGCCTTTCGCAACGCGTTTTAAAACAGATTGTTGGTCGTTTTCATAACTACTATAGGCGTACAAGGCTAGGGTACGGAGTGTCCTTTGCCCAAGCACGGCCGCTGCCTCTGATGGTTCGGAAATAACCTCGTTTAATTCAACCGCTTCATGTGTTACCGCAAACAAGACTAGTTTAGCTAGAGCGCTATGTTCATCAGCCAGCCTAGTGATGCCATGTGAATCTGCTTCATTTATCTTGTTTAACAATTGCCAGTTAATATACACGCCAGAATATTTCGCAATTTCCCATGCAGTTTTATCATCTATTTCTAGCATGTCGTCCCTCCATTACTACTAGTTTAAAAGTGTAAGGTCGGGAGCATCCCTCTCAACTACCATTTGGTGTATAAAGCCGGTAATTTGGCGTGCAAAAAGAAAAGCTAGGGCTATATTTTAAAGTATGGATTCGCTTTTTTTCTGATTATGGACAACATAGAAAAGTTCGCCGAAATCATCGAGTTGATCTACGCCACCGTTGATAAGCCCGATACATGGAATCAAATATTACCCGCAATGTCTGATTACAGTCATTCGACGCATAGTTTTTTTACAGAGCGTCGAGGCGTACATGGTGAGCCCGTCAGTTTTTACGATGCTGGCTTTAGCGATCAGTATTTTCATCGATACGGCGATTACTATTATCAAGTCGATGTATGGTCACAAAATTTGGCCAAGTTTAAGCCCAATGAATTTCACGCAAGCCATACTGTTTGTGATGACAACCAATTTTTAGAATCAGAAATATACAATGACTTTGCTAGACCGGAGCAAATTCGCCATTCCATTGGCCTGTTCTTGGGCGATCCTTATTCAGATATGACAACTGAAATGGCTTTTATGCGCAGTAAAGGTCAACCGCACTATGATGCGCCCACGGTGTCAGCGATTAATCGGTTCATTCCCCATATTCAACAGGTTCAGCAGTTAAATCGACGATTGTTTAAATTAGAGCTCAGAAACCAGCAAATCGAGCAATTGGTGGATGCATTGGATGAAGCGATATTTTTATGCGATTCACATCTCAATATCCAGTTTTGTAACCGACCCGCACAAAAATTGGCGCAACATACAAGGTTACTGAGCCCTCAACAAGAATTTTTTAAATTACGAGAAAAGACCTACCAAGAAACCCTCATTCACATTATTAAAGACGCCTGCATTGTCTATGAAACAAAAACACGGTTTGTAAAACGACATATGTTGCTGCTTGATAAAGACAAGCCGTATTTACTGACGATAACCCCGTGGAACAGAACCAATGTGCTGGTGTTTGGTGAGCATCCGATATTCGGGGTTAAGCTATCAATACTGCCGATTAATGGGCGGGCACTACCGACAAAGTACGATCTTGCCACTATGTTTGAACTCACGTTAACAGAAGCCGAAATCGTCCGTCTCTTGTGTTGCGGGCACTCAATAGAATCAATTGCGATACAAAGAAACACCGCAATCCAAACAACAAGACAGCAAGTAAAACAGTGCTTGGTCAAAACCCAAACCAATAGACAAGTTGAGTTAGTGATTAAAGTGTTATCCCGCTGCCTCGTATAATGATTAGCGTGTTTGTTCATATTTTTCGATTTAAGTTATCGTTTTTTCGATATTTTTATCTGAAAAAAGATGGGCAATAGTAAGGCTTGAGATCCGGTCTATACTCAAACACCCAATGGTCGTTTATTGCCAAGGAACCTAAATGAAAGCATCAGATTTGTTTGTTAAAGCGTTAGAAGCTGAAGGCGTTGAATACGTATTCGGTATCCCAGGAGAAGAAAACTTAGATCTTCTTGAATCACTTCGGCACTCGTCCATCAAGCTGGTGTTAACACGACATGAACAAGGGGCAGGCTTTATGGCGGCGACTTATGGCAGACTGACAGGTAAAGTTGGCGTTTGTCTGTCTACTCTCGGTCCAGGTGCAACCAATTTAGTCACGCCCGCTGCCTATGCCCAATTAGGGGCGATGCCGATGTTAATGATCACCGGTCAAAAGCCTATTAAAACCAGCAAACAAGGGCGTTTTCAGGTTATTGATGTGGTAGATATGATGCGGCCAATAACTAAGTATACAACTCAGGTAGTAAGTGGCGATCGCATTCCCTCTGTAGTACGAGAAGCATTTCGCATTGCTCACGAAGAGCGCCCCGGAGCAGTACACATTGAGCTGCCTGAGGACATTGCCGCTGAGCAAACCACTATGCCTTTACTCGAGGCCAGTACAGTAAGGCGCCCTATAGCCGAGTACAAAGCCATCCAAAAAGCCGTGGATATGATTCAAGACGCCGAGCGGCCTGTCATTCTTATTGGAGCGGGCGCAAACCGCAAACTAACCAGTAAAATGCTCAAAGAATTCGTGGGTAAAACCAACATTCCTTATATCACAACACAAATGGGTAAAGGGGTACTTGATGAGCATGATGAACTGTTCTTGGGTAATACCGCGTTATCTGATGGTGATTTTGTACACCGCGCGATTAATGCGGCAGACCTTATCATTAATGTAGGCCATGATGTCGTTGAAAAACCACCGTTCTTTATGAAGCCACAAGGTCACAAAGTCATACACATTAATTTTGATTCCGCTGCGGTCGATCCTGTGTATTTCCCACAATTAGAGGTGGTGGGTGATATCGCTAATTCCATTTGGCAAATCAAAGAACAAATTAAGCCTCAATCTTGGGACTTTAGCTTTTTTAGTCAGGTTAACGAAGCTTATGTTTCTCACCGGAAAGAATCGGAAAATGACAACCGGTTCCCCATATTGCCTGAGCGTTTTGTTCACGACATTCGTCAAGCGATGCCTAAAGATGGGATAGTTACACTAGATAATGGCGTGTATAAAATTTGGTTTGCCAGAAATTATCCAGCGGCGTTTCCTAATACTTTGTTGTTGGACAATGCATTAGCTACGATGGGCGCTGGATTACCCTCTGCGATGGCAGCCAAAATGGTTCACCCTGACAAGCCTGTTATCACGGTTTGTGGTGACGGTGGCTTTATGATGAACAGCCAAGAATTGGAAACGGCGGTGCGATTAAACCTACATATCGTTGTGATCATATTGCGCGATGATGCATACGGTATGATTAAGTGGAAACAGGCCAATATGCAGTTTGATAACTTTGGTTTGGATTATGGCAACCCTGATTTCGTTAAATATGTAGAAAGTTATGGCGGAAAAGGGTGGCGAGTTGACTCGGCTGAATCATTGCTGCCAACGGTAACCCAATGTCTAAATGAACCCAATGTGCACCTAATAGATGTACCGGTTGACTACAGTCTCAATGATGAGACTCTAAACAAAACGATAAAAACACTCAGCGCAGAAATTTAAGGATTGTTTATGTCAGAACATTCACTTGCCCAAGCTTACCCCTATTTTTTGGCCAACGAGGCTGTGTTTGCCAATAAGGATTTGGCAGTTACGAATAAATATACGGGTGAGGTTGCCACTCATGTCGCACTGGCCGATGCAGCGGTGATCGATAAAGCGATTGACGCTGCCGAAGCCAGCCAGACCGAGTTGGCTAAAATGGCGCCTTACCAAAGACAAGCCGTTTTAAACCACTGTGTTAAACGATTTGAAGAACGATATGAAGAATTGGCTTATGCCCTATGCATTGAAGCAGGAAAGCCGATAAAAGATGCTAGGGGTGAAGTCACAAGATTGATCGATACCTTTCGTATTGCTGCAGAGGAATCTGTCAGGATGACGGGTGAAGTCATGAACCTTGAAGTGACACCAAGAGCAAAGGGCTATCAGGGCATGTATAAACGTGTACCTATTGGTCCATGCTCATTCATTTCGCCGTTCAACTTCCCACTGAATCTCGCGGCGCATAAAGTCGCGCCAGCATTAGCCGTAGGTTGCCCCTTTGTGTTGAAACCGGCGAGTCGTACGCCCATTGGTTCAATTATCATTGGCGAGATACTCGCAGAAACGGATTTGCCAAAAGGTGCATTTTCAATATTGCCATGCAGTCGAGACGGTGCAGACCTATTTACAGTGGATGATCGATTTAAATTACTCAGCTTTACAGGTTCACCTGGTGTAGGTTGGGATTTAAAAGCCAAATCTGGGAAAAAACCTGTCGTGTTGGAATTGGGCGGTAACGCAGCATGTATTGTAGATGAAGACGCGGATTTAGATGACGCGATAGAGCGCATCATTTTCGGTGCTTACTACCAATCAGGTCAAAGCTGTATCAGTGTACAACGGATACTCGTGCATCGTTCACTCTATGATACCTTTAAATCTCGTTATGTTGAAAAAGTGTCCTCGCTGGTTCATGGCGACCCATTGGATGAAGATACGTTTATCGGCCCGATGATTTCAGAATCGGAAGCAAAACGTCTTGAAGGCTGGATAAACGACGCCAGAGAGCAGGGAGCGGCAGTACTTTGTGGCGGAAACAGGCAAGGTGCGATGCTTGAAGCAACAGTTATTGAGGGTGCGCCAAGTGACAGTGACGTCAACGCTGAGGAGGCCTTTGGTCCCGTTTCGCTTATCACTGCATTTGACCATTTCGATGATGCGCTTGATGAAGTAAACAACAGTCAGTTTCGCCTTCAAGCAGGTATCTTCACAAGGGATATTTACCAAGCACACAA